>CAZQSS010000001.1:0-22919 GCA_964596405.1 uncultured Gammaproteobacteria bacterium
GTCTATATTATGCCATAAAATTACATTTTTGGGTCCTAATTTTGTCCATTAACTCAAAAAATAAAAAAAGAGAGCTCCGGTTGAGTTGGAGCTCTTTTTTGTTTGACCTGCCCGCCGACCTGTCTGCCGATGAGGTAGACGAGGCATGGGACCAGTTGTTAGGCCGGTTTTGTCGTTTCCTTTTTTTCGGTTTTGGGCTCGCCGCCCTTAGCTGGTTCCTCTGCCTTGGCCGGTTCGGGCGGCGGCGGGACGTCGATGAAGATGGAGAAGACGCGCTTGGGTTCGCTCTCCGTGTCCAGAGCTTTGTCAGATGGCACAATGGCCGGGTTGAGTCCCTGCGCCAGGCAGTGCTCGTAGATGAGCTTGGGCGAACCTTTGAGCCATGCGGGGTCGCAAAAGTCGTAGTCCGTGTTGCCGGCGGGTCGGTCGTATTCCAGGTAAGTGAAAGCCTGGACATCAATCCGGCTCAACATGAACTTGTGCGCCAGCCGCACGCGTTCGGACATCCGGGTGATGCACATGTCGGCGATGTTGCGCTCAAAGTCGAATTTCGCTTCCATGACTACTCCTTCTTGAGTTAGTTACCAGTGGATGACCAGGTGAAAACCGGACTTGGCCGGACCGTCGCGGTCGGGCCAGTATTCCCAGTATTTCAGCGTGGGCTGGAGACCGGCATTTTCGCAGAACTCGTAGACCAGCTTGGCCGGGCCGGTGAGCCAGCCCGGGTCGCAGAACTTGAAATTGACGTCTTTGCCCTTAAAGCTCATGATGGAGGCGTGATGGCCTTCGTGCTTGGCCTCAAATTCGGCGCGAGCTGGGATTTGCGCGATGATGAGATTGGCTGCTTCTTCATTTTCCCAATCCCGCAGGTCATTGGCTGATGTCCCGTCCAGAGCCTCACAAACTTCTTTTCTGTTAGCCGTGTTTCGCGCTTGGAGTTCGCGCGCGCTCTCGACCAGATAACGGAGCCATTTGAGGTCAATGGTCGGCGGAGTAAAACCGGTCTTGAACTTACCCATCTTTCTCCTCCTTTTTTGGGGTGTCTTTTTCTTCGGTCGGGCGTTCGGCCAGATACTTTTTTGTCAAATGTTCAAGCATCTTGTCTACGTAGTCGCGTAGGCCGTCAGCGCTGATTCTTATGAACTTTGGTTCGGGTTGGGGCTTTTTCTCTGGCATGCGCTTCCTCCGACGGTTGATGGTTTAAATGTCTAAAGAGCAATAAAATCTTAATAGATAATTTGTAATTTGTCAATAGCTCGCTTTATTCAAAACTGGCTTCCCAATCTTTGCTGACTTCCACGCGCAAATCCAAGTAGACGCGTCTGTTCATAATCACTTCCAGCTCTTTGCGAACCGTTGAGCCGATTTCTTTGATTTTGCTGGCGCCGCGGCCGATAATCATTTTGCGATAGCGCGTGTTCGTAGTCAAAACTATGGCTTTGATCACTAAAATATCGGGTTTTTCTTCAATATCCTCAATTTCCACCGTGGTGGTGTAGGGCACTTCATCGCCCATGGTATTAAAAATTTTTTCGCGGATGAGTTCGGTAATAAAAAATCTGTCGTCAATGTTTGACGTGTGTTCGGGCGGGTAAAGCGGTTCGCCCTCGGGCAGATATTTAAAAATTATATCTTTGAGCGGTTTTAAATGTTTATTTTTAAGCGCGGAGATTTCAAGCATTTCCAAAAATTCATCTTTTAGGGCGCGGTAATCTTCTAAAAACGGCAAATCCTTAAAAGACAAATCAATTTTGTTGATTACTAAAATTTTTGGCAAAGTTATTTTGCGGAGCATTGACAGCACGTAGCGCTCTTCTTGGCCGATTGAGCGCGTCGGGTCCACCATATATAGAACCAAGTCAATATCCTGCAAGGCTTTGTGGATTTTTTGCGTCAGGATACCGGTAATGGGGCTGCGGCTTTCGGTAAAGTAGCCGGGCGTATCCACAATCACCGCTTGACCGCGCTCGTCATTCAAGATACCCTGGATCAATTGCCGCGTGGTTTGCGGTTTGATGGAGGTAATGGCGATTTTTGTGCCCACGAGCGCGTTTAAAAGGGTGGACTTGCCCACATTGGATCGGCCGACCAGGGTGACTATGCCGGATTTATTTAATGGTGTTGGGGGAATTTTTTCTTTCATACCCAGTATATCAACCCCGCGTGATTTTATCAGCGGAGAAATCTAAGTTAACATTTTTTAATTCTGACAGCCCAGTAATTTCAAACAGTCTTTTATGTTTCACGAAGTGAAACTCGCGGGGTTGTATTACTGGGCATATTATTCCAGCCTAGCACATTTGTTGATAAAAGTCTAAAAACTGATATAATTGAAACATGAGGGTTCTCTTTCTTCAAGATGTTAAAAATGTCGGTAAAAAGGGGGAAGTAAAAGAAACGGCCGACGGTTTTGCCACTAATTTTTTGTTACCCAGAAAATTGGCCGTGTCGGCGACGGCGCCCACAGCCATCATTTGGCAGGCCAAAGAAAACAGAATCCAACGGGACAAAGAGGCCGAGATAAAAAAAGAAGAAGCTCTGGCGGCTCGGCTAAATACCACGCGGCTCAAGGTTCAATCCAAAACATCAAAAGACGGTAAGCTTTTTGGCGGCGTTTCGGCCGCGCAGATTGCCGAACTGCTGCGGGCCAAAGGTTTGGCTGTGGATAAAAACAACGTGATTGTTGAGGGATCCATTAAAACTGTGGGGCAACACAGGATAAAAATAAAATTATCCCACGGCCTGGAAGCGGGGATAACGGTTGAAGTGGAAGAAACGAAATAATTAAATAAAAAAATAATTAAATTTATATGACTCGTTATATTTTCGTCATCGGCGGCGTGATGTCCGGCGTGGGTAAGGGCACTACCACCGCTTCTATCGGCAAGATTTTGCAAAGTAAGGGCTTTAAAGTCACGGCCATCAAAATCGATCCCTATATTAATGTGGATGCCGGCACCATGAATCCTACCGAACATGGCGAGGTGTTTGTGACGGTTGACGGTGATGAAACCGATCAGGATATCGGCAACTACGAAAGATTTTTAGATGTTGATATTCCTTCTTTAAATTATATGACCACCGGCCGGGTGTATCAAACAGTGATTGCCAAGGAACGTAATTTGGAATACGGCGGGCGTTGCGTGGAGGTAGTGCCGCACGTGCCCGAAGAAGTCATCAGACGCATAAAAAAGGCGGCCAAACACGCTAAGGCGGATATTGTACTGGTTGAAGTCGGTGGCACAGTGGGCGAGTATCAGAATCTTTTGTTTTTGGAAGCGGCCCGTATGATGAAGTTACAAGATCCGAGGTCGGTGCTTTTTGTTTTGGTTAGTTATCTGCCCATTCCGGCCAAGGTTGGCGAAATGAAGACTAAGCCCACCCAATACGCGGTGCGCACACTAAACTCCACGGGTATTCAGCCGGATTTTATTATTTGTCGGTCATCGCAATCGGTGGATGAGCCGCGAAAACGCAAATTGGCGATTTTTTGCAACATGAAAGACGAGGATATTATTTCCGCTCCGGATATTGATTCAATTTATCAGGTGCCGCTTAATTTTGAAAAAGACAGTATCGGCGAAAAAATAATGAAAAAATTCGGTTTGCGCTCGCGCCGCCACGATCTCAAAGATTGGAAAAAATTTGTTCACTCCATTACCGCCGCCAAAAAACCGGTGAAGATCGCGATGGTGGGCAAATATTTTGCCACCGGCGATTTTGTTTTGGCGGATTCATATATTTCCGTTATTGAGGCCATCAAACACGCGGCTTGGTCGTTTGGCGCCAAACCCGCGCTCACCTGGATAAACGCGGAAGAGTATGAAAAAAATCCGGGCAAACTCAAAGAGCTGAGTGGATTTGACGGCGTGTTAATCCCGGGCGGTTTTGGGGCTCGGGGCGTGGAAGGCAAAATCAGAGCGATTGAGTATGTTCGCAAACACAAGATTCCGTATTTCGGCCTTTGTTACGGCATGCAGTTGGCCACCGTTGAATTTGCTCGTCACGCGGCCGGGCTAAAAGGCGCCCATACCGGCGAGATCAATCCCAAAAGTCCGGCTTTGGTTATTAATGTGATGTCGGATCAGGCGAAAAATTTGGCCGTAAAAAAATACGGCGGCAGTATGCGTTTGGGCGCTTACAAGTGTAGATTGAAAAAAGGGACGTTGGCTTATAGCGCTTATCAAAAAGATTTGATTTCCGAACGCCATCGCCATCGTTATGAATTTAATAATCAGTACCGAGAACTTTTGGCGGAAAAAGGTTTGGTTTTTTCCGGCCTTAATCCCGAGCGCGATTTGGTTGAAATTATTGAATTGTCCAAAACGGCGCATCCGTGGTTTGTGGGTGTGCAGTTTCATCCGGAATTTCAGTCGCGCCCACTCCATCCGCACCCTCTGTTTAAAGCTTTTATCAAAGCGGCCTTGGCAAAAAAGTAATCCAAAACAACCCCGTCGGATGACGGGGTTGTTTTAAGTCAATGAAAGTTATTTACACGATATCTATAAATCTCCTGGGCAAAAGTTTTCGGTCAAAACGATAAACTCTTTTGGCGCGGAATTTAACCACACCGGCTGTGACGGCGTAGAGAGTATCGTCGCTACCGCGTTTAACATTCTTCCCGGGGAAAAATTTTGTGCCGCGCTGGCGAACTAAAATCTGGCCGGCGCGAATTTTTTCGCCGGCAAAAGCCTTAACGCCCAGCCTTTGGGATTGTGAATCACGGCCTAACGCTGTGGAGCCGCCCGCTTTCTTATGTGCCATATTTTTGCTTAAATTAAGGGTAAAATTTGATGATAAATTAGTAAGTATTATTATAGTAGAAACCTTGCTCTTTGTCAAGTCTTGTGGTAAAATGAGCTTATTAAAACTTAGTCAGCTCATCCTGAGCGTAGCGAAGGATCTTCACCTATGATGCTTTTTCCACTTAAATTATTTTTTCGCGATAAAATAATCTTGGCCTTTTTAATCGGCGCTGTGATTGTAAATTTGGTCATGTGGGTTTATTTGCCGCTGGCCATTAAGCCGACTAAAGCGGCGGTTTTTTTACATTATACGGTGCATTTGGGCGTGGATTTTATTGATTCCTGGTCCAATATATTTAACCTGCCTTTTTTAGGTTTGATTATTTTGCTTGCCAATGTTGTCTTGGCCTACTTAGTTTACTACTATAAGTATTTGAGTCGGTTGCTTGTGGCCGGCACAGCCGTCATTCAGATTTTTATTTTTATTCAGGCTTACTTTTTAGCCTATCTGAATTTTTAGATTAAAATATGCCCAGTAATACAACCCCGCAAGTTTCGCTTCGCGAAACACACTGGGCGGTCAATTTTACTAGGCTACTAAATTAAATCAGAAAATAATTAAATTATATAAAGTCCCCAAGTGATGAAATCATGCGGGGTTGATATACTGGGTATGCCCATTGAAGAAATCATTGTTGTTCTAGTTCTCTTTACTTTGGCATTTTTAGTGGCTTTTTTATTGGCGCCGATTTTGGCGCGTTTTTTAACGCGTTATCAGTGTTGGAAGAAAACCGTGCGCACTGAAGCGCCGGACGGTTCGGGCACGCCGCTTTTCGCGTCACTGCATAAAGAAAAAGAAATAAATACGCCACGTATGGCCGGCGTGCTTTTTTGGGGCACCACTTTGATTTTGGCCGTTGTTTTTTGGATTTTGTCTTACTATTCGCCAACTTGGTTCGAACCTTTTAATTTTTTAAGCCGTTCCCAAACATGGATTCCGCTTTTTACTTTAGTCTCGGCCTCGGTGTTGGGTTTGATTGACGATCTGGCAGTGGTCAAGGGTTGGGGCGCGTCAAAAATGGGCGGCGGTATTAAATTCCGTCATCGGTTGCTCGTGGTATTTTTAATCAGTTTGGTGGGCGCTTATTGGTTTCATTATAAATTGGGTTGGGATACCATCCACCTGCCGTTTGACGGCGAAATTAGCCTGGGCTTTGGTTACGTGATTTTATTTATTTTGGTTATGCTGGGGTTATTTTCCGGCAGTGTGATAGACGGGGTCGATGGTTTGGCCGGCGGCGCGTTTGCCATTTTTTTTGCTTCTTTTACCGCCATTGCTTTGGCCCGGGGGCAGTTTGAGTTGGCCGCGTTTTCTGCCATCTTGGTGGGCACGTTGTGCGCTTTTTTATGGTTTAATATTCCACCCGCCCGGTTTTATATGGGCGAAACGGGAATACTGGGGTTGACGACCACCATGGCCGTGGTGGCTTTTTTGACTAATACGGTTTTGCTTTTGCCGCTTATCGGTTTTATCCTTTTTTTGGAGATTGGTTCGGTCATCTTGCAGCTGTTGTCCAAAAAATTTCGTCACGGCAAAAAGATTTTTTTAATTGCGCCCCTGCATCACCATTTTGAGGCTAAGGGTTGGCCGGCTTACCAGGTGACCATGCGTTTTTGGCTGATTACCGGCTTGAGCGCCGCGGTGGGCCTAATTGTTTATTTGATTGACAGAACAACCTGACACCCAAGCACTCAAGCACTTAAGCACTGAAACACGTGTTCAAGTGTTCACGTGCTCAAGTGTTCAAGTGTGTCTATGAAATTCCACAAACCGGATTACATTTATATTGTCTCTATAGGCATCTTGTTAGCTTTTGGGCTCCTAATGCTTTTTTCCGCGTCATCGCCCGAGGCTTACGGCAAATTCAATGACTCATATTTTTTTATTAAGAGGCAGATTTTATTTGGAGTTATTCCCGGAGTGATTTTGTTTTTTGTCTGCAGTCAGTTGGATTATCATTTGTGGTTTAAGTGGGCCAAACCGCTTTTTTATTTTTCCATAGTATTATTGATTTTAGTCTTGATCCCCGGCGTGGGCGGTGATTTTGGCACGGCTCGCAGTTGGTTTAAAATTGCCGGCCTTTCTTTTCAGCCCGCGGAACTGGTTAAGTTAACAATGATTTTTTATTTGGCCGGCTGGCTGGAAACGGTCAAACAGGTTGATCCCAGAGATTGGCGCCATTATTTTTTGCCTTTTATTTTGGTTTTGTTGATAGTGGGCGGGTTGCTGATGAAACAGCCTGATTTGGGAACTTTTATACTTATTTTTATCATTGC
This sequence comes from uncultured Gammaproteobacteria bacterium, assembly GCA_964596405.1. GTDB lineage: Bacteria > Patescibacteriota > Patescibacteriia > Magasanikbacterales > UBA10003 > CAZQSS01. The sequence continues at coordinate 7,083 of CAZQSS010000001.1, forward strand.
GGTGGCGGTGTTTTTGGCCGGCGGTGGGCACTGGTTGTACCTGTTTAGTGTCGGCGGCGTCTCTCTTTTTGGTTTTGTGGTTTTGATTTTCACCAGCTCTTATCGTTTAAACCGCTTGATGACATTTTTAAATTCCAAAAATGATGTTCTGGGTGTGGGTTATCATATTAACCAGGCGCTTTTAGCCGTCGGATCGGGCGGTCTGTGGGGCTTAGGCTGGGGGCATTCCCGCCAAAAGTTTCAATATCTGCCAGAGGTCAGCGCCGATTCCATTTTTGCGATTATTGCCGAAGAGCTGGGTTTTGTTATTTCCACTTTGTTTGTTTTATTTTTGGGATTTATTTTTTGGCGCGGTTTGAATATTGCCAAGACGGCGCCAGACCGGTTTGGCCGTCTTTTGGTGGTGGGCATTTCTACCTGGTTCATTGGCCAATCTTTCGTTAATATTGGCGCCATGATTGGTGTGCTACCCCTCACAGGCATACCGTTGCCGCTCGTGAGCCACGGTGGTACGGCTATGGTGGTGCTTTTGGCCGCTTTGGGTATTGTCGTTAATGTTTCACGGCAAACAAGACAAGTCTAATAAAAAAATTCTAAAATCGGCGCTTAATCCTTAATTTACTTAATTCTTAATCCTTCAATGCGTATTATCTTCTCTGGTGGCGGCACTTTGGGGCCGGTTATGCCGCTCATCGCCATCTACCAAGAACTCAAAAAAAACAGGCCCGATTGGGAATTCTTGTGGGTTGGGACAAAAGACGGGCCGGAAGAGCGCTTGGTAGGCTCTTACGGTTTGAATTTCAAAAAAATACTGGCGGTAAAATTACGCCGCTACATGAGCTGGAAAAATGTCGCCGATTTTTTTATTTTTTGGGCCGCCTTCGCGCAATCAGTCCAACTGATGAAATTATGGCAGCCGGATATTTTAATCACGGCCGGCGGTTACATCAGTGTGCCCCTGCATCTGGCCGCCTGGTTTTTTAAAAAAGTAACGATTGTTCATCAGCAAGATGTCCGCGTGGGCCTGGCCAATCGGTTGATGTCGTTTTTCGCCACTTACGTTACTACTTCGTTAGAGATTAATGTTAAAGACTTTCCAAAAAATAAAACCATCCGGATGGGCAACCCGGTGCGTGCCGGCGTGTTGCGCGGCAGTCGGGAAGCGGCCATCGCCCATTTTTCTTTGGATCCGGACTTGCCGACAATTTTGATTTTGGGCGGCGGCACAGGCGCGCTGTCACTCAATAAATTGGTGGCGCGGTCTTTGGGCGAGGTGATTGACCGCTGTCAGGTAATCCATATGACCGGACCGGGCAAGGCCGTGGCCGTGCCCAAATTTTTAGGCAATACTCGCGACCGGCTTTTGGCCGAGCGTTATCATCCGATGGTTTTTTTGGATGAAGATTTGCTGGCACACGCGCTCGCGGCCGCGGATCTGGTGGTTTGCCGCGCCGGGTTTTCCACTCTTTCGGAATTATCGGTTTTGGGTAAGGCAATTTTAATCGTGCCGATTGCCAACAGTCACCAAGAAGATAACGCGATATATTTTAATCACCGCGCCGAAGCGCCGATTTTTAACGAGGGCAGTCAGAACAAAGACGAGTTTGTCCGGGAAATTAAAAGGCTTTTAGGTGATTTGGGCGAGCTGAAAGTCATGGGCCACAATATGAGTAAAATTATCCCCAAAGACGCCCGGGAAAAATACGCTTTTTTGATTGAAGAGATTGCGGCCAAGTTATCATCCCAGTCGTAATAATATTTTCCCCTCCTTGTGAAGGAGGGGTTAGGGGAGGTTAGCAACCGCTCTTTTTCTTTTCAAACCATTCTACCATTCGGGCGAAAGGTAGAATGGTAAGAAATGATAAGAAAAGTTTGATGAATAAAAAAAGCCCCAAGCGTGAAAACGCCGGGGCATGTTGTGTTGTTCGGATCCGACGGGTCAGACGTTAATGATCTCGCCGCTTGGGCCAAAGATCATCACCATGAACATTGTCATGGTCATCAGTCCCGAACTGATACTGGTGCTGGCGATGAGGATTGGGCCGGTATACCCGATCTCGTTTTTGATCCGCTGCTTCACCGCATCCTCAGTGGTTTCGGCGTTGCAGATGGCTTTCACAGCAGCCTCCACCGCAGCATCCGTTCTCTCGTGGTAAGCTTTCATTTCGTACCTCCGTGTTGAACAGTTGAAAGATCGTTCAAACCCTTTCACATCAAGTAGGACAAAGATTAATCTCTAGTAATGGTAGCCCCGACGCAAGGTCGGGGTTAAGATCTAGAGGTAGATAAGCGATTGGCTGAAACAAGTCGAAACCTGTTTGTAGCTAACCATCTTACCCGAACGGTTACCTCTCCGCCTTTGGCGGATACTTAACCGTTATATTGTGTCCCCCTTGACTTAAAAGGGTTTAATTTTTTAAATCGTCAAATTGCTGTAAATCGAGCCTAAAATTATTACTTAACGCCCATTTCATCATTTAACAATATAGTATACCACAAAATCAGAATCTTGTCAAGCCCTGCGAATTGGCTAAAACTAGCGAAAAAATCAAAAAATAAGCTCAATTAGACGCAATTTATTTGTTTTATCTGGCTAAGTTTTGTCGCTCGTTATTGAGGGACTTGACAAATTTCCTTTTTTATGGTTAAATATAGGCCAGTTGATCTTTACAAAACAGAAGTCCAACAACCAACGGAAGGAAGGCGCCAGATGAAGAAGTTCAGCGTGATCGTGGGTATCGTCGTTTTTTCGCTTTTCGCGGTAACGGCTCAGGCCGGTCAGCTCCTTGAGAGCCGCGGTCTCGGTATCGCCGCCGACCTGCGCAACCCGGCGGTTTCCGCCCTGGAGGACGGCTGGTACGTCACCATCTTCAGCCTGGAGGCCGTGGGCAACGTGAGTGAAGTTCTCGATTCCTATCAGCTGGCCCAGGACATTTCAAAGTTCCGCGACGCCATGCAGCAGCGTGACTACACTCAGCTTGAGTCCAGGAAAGAGGAACTGCGCGACATTTTCCGCCGCGCCAATCATTCCCTGGATCTTCGGACCCGGGCCGATGCGGCGAGTCTGTCCGTAGGCAACAAGAAGTACGGCAAGTTCTTCTTGGGCGCCTATGGTGAAGGCCAGGCATCCGTAAGAACCACCCCACCCAAACAGAAGGAACTCAATGTGGTGCGGGAAGGAACGAACGGCTACCTCGACATCGGCGAAGACACCAACTTCCTGAAGTCCCGAGCTTACGGCGACGCCGGCGGCTTGGCGGGTTACGGCCTGAGCTTTGACCTGCCCAAGAAGATGCAGATTTCGGGTGGTATCATGACCCGCATCTACAACCGCTGGTACATCGATGACTACCGCGTCACAATCAAGCGCGAGCTCAGAAGCGAAAAGGACGTGCAGATGCCCGACAACCTCAGCTTCCAAAGCGGGCTCAATGCCGCCATTGACAGCGCCGTGGCTTTCGCCCCCAACGACAAGTATGTGGGCGTCCGTGTGGTCGCCGCCGTGGAAAATATTTCCGCCTATCAGACGGTGGATATGCCCGGCAACGACGGCATGAAGTACGCCCTGGGCGCGAGCATTTTCCCGTTCCACGCGTTGGATTGGGACAACATGGTCATCGCCACCGAAGCCGCTTACAAGGACGGCCCCATGCTACAGACGGGTATTGCCGTGCGACTGGGCGCCAAGATGCTCAACCTGACCCCGCGCGCCGGCCTGGTCATCCACGAGAGAAATCTCTACGGTGAAACCAGCGACCTGTTTGTTTGCGGCATGGGCGTGAAGCTGGCTATTCTGAGCCTGGCCGGAACCTATGAGCTGGGCTTGGATGGCAACTACTGGAACGCCGGCGGCAAAATCGGCATCGACTTCTAAACAAGGAGTAAAGGAGTAGAAGATGAAGAATGTCCGGTACGCGCTTCTGGGGATTTTGGCGGTCGTCGCCATTGTGTTTGCGGCCGGCATGCTGAGCGCGGCCGAACCGTCGCAGGAGCTCATCATCGGTAACAGCACCTTCATTCCGCTGCCGGTGGATTACGCCGGCAACCTCGCCCAGAAGAAACTGGCGATGGAAACGGTTCAGAAGTTTGAGAAGGCTCATTCTGAACTCGTTGTTCTCTGCTGGAACCCGAGCTACATCGTCGGTAGCATGAATGTCGCCATTGACGGTGTCTACATCTACCACAGACCTAAGTAACTAGAAATTTTAACTCAAAAGCGAATCCCAACGGGTTCGCTTTTTTCTTTACAATTAATTGATTTTTTTGGTAAACTGCCAACATGAAACCGCAACAAATTTTCAATCAGTTATATAAAAAATATGGTCACCAACACTGGTGGCCGACGACCAAAGGTCGCCACGACAGTCTTTTTGAGATTTGTGTGGGGGCGATTTTAACCCAAAATACAGCCTGGACCAATGTAGAAAAAGCGCTCGCGTGCCTGATCAAAAATAAATTGATGTCGCCGCGGGCTGTGGCTAAAGCGCCCTTGGCTAAACTTCAAAAATGTATCCGGTCCTCCGGGTATTACCGGCAAAAAGCCAAAAAGTTGAAGATTTTTACCGATTGGCTGATAAAAAATTATCAAGGCAATCTTAAGCGGTTTTTTAAAAAAAGTTTATCGGAGAGCAGGGGAGAGTTACTGGGGCTTTGGGGTATTGGCCGCGAGACCGCCGATTCCATTTTACTTTATGCCGGGGGCCAGCCGATTTTTGTGGTAGACGCTTATACCAAACGACTTTGCCAAAAATACGGTTTGGATTTTAAAGATTACGATGAATGCCGTCACTTTTTTGAATCGCGCCTCAAGCCCACTAAAAAGTTCAGCCGGGCAAAACTATATAATGAATTTCACGCCTTGATTATAAGGTGGGGAAAAGAACAGTAAAAATCTCGCCGACGGCGAGATTTTTAAGTTTAATTAATAATTCGTTTAATGATTAATCAAGACAAGCATGAAGCTGGTATTCTCACGCGCCTTTAACGAATGAACATCATTTTTTTCCAGGTAAATAAATGTGCCGGGTAACATGGCAATATTTTTTCCTTTGAGATTAAAAATGCCATCGCCTTCAACCACATACACAAAACCTTGTTTTGTAGATGTGTGTTCCGATATCTCTGTTCCGCCGGCCATACAAAATAAGGTGACGTTCAGCCCATCGTTTTTTACAATATCCTTGCTCAGAATTCCTTTTTTCGGGTACTCAATAAGTTTGTTAATTTCTTCGGTCATAATTTTTATTTTTTTAAGCTTTTCAGAAAAGAAAGATGTTTTTCTTTTTCTTTGGCCAATTTTTGTTCGGCTTCTTCAAATTTTTTGAGCATTTCTTTTTTTGTGCCTTGGTCTAGAGCCTCGTCGGCCATGGGGTAGAGGATGTTGTCTTCTTTAAAGATATGTTCTTGCAGAAGTTGAGCGTACCCGCGAGCGCCGTTAATTATTTTGTTTTTATCATTTTCCTCAAGTCCTTTTTCAAGTTCTTTAATAAAATCTCTTCCCAAGTTGTGTTCAACCAGCATTTGCTCTATCGGATTACAGTGGGCGCAACCCCTCTCGGCCGCCGCGTTAAATTCTTTAAATAAAATGTCTTCTTCTTTGGCATGATGAAATTTGTCGGCGTAGCCTCTGACAAAATCAACGGTTTTTTTAAAGAAATCTTTATCAATCTCTTTTCCCGCCTCTAAGGACGCGCATTTTGCCAGTAGCGCGTTTATTACTTTTAGTATATTTTGATGCTCGTCAGAGAGCATTTTTAACGTTATGTCCATATAAAATTGATTAAAAATTTATCTTTTGTTATGATAAGCGTGTATTTAGGGTGGTTTTTATATTTTTATATTAACACAACCAATCTTGAGTCGCAAGTTCGAATAAAAGTTATGAAGAATAATACAAAAATTACGCTTAAAATCTATTGGCAACACGCCAGGCAATATAAGATTTCCATCATGTTGTCAGTTTTGGGCGTGGTTGGCGCCGCGGCTTTAAATGTGGCGGTGCCTTTGTATTACAAAAAGTTTTTTGACACTTTGGCCAACGCCCAAATAAAAGAGGCGGCGATTCCTATTTTGATAGGGATTTTAATCTATATTTTAATTCTTAAACTTATTGAATGGGCGTGTTGGCGGGTGGTAACGTTCGGCGTTACTTATTTTGAAACGGGAGTAATCGCCGATTTGTCCAACACCTGTTTTCAATATCTGCACAAACACTCATTTTTTTATTTCAACAATAATTTTATTGGGTCTTTGGTCAAGCGCGTTAACCGTTTTACTCGAGCCTTTGAGAGTATCGGCGATAAAATAGTTTGGAATTTGTTGCCGTTGACTGTTAACATTGGTTTGGTTTTAATCGTCTTAATTTATAAAAATACAATTTTGGGATTAATTCTTTTGGGCTGGCTGATTTTATTTTTTATTATCAATTGGATTTTTACTAATTATAAATTAAAGTACGACATTGAACGCAGTCTGGCGGAAACAGAGGTTTCAAAAGTTTTGGCCGACACCATTACCAATCACAACAACGTGCGGCTTTTTGTCGGTTATGCCAGAGAAATGGCCAACTTTTTTTTGGTGACCAAAAAAATGCGTGAATTAATGGCCTTTGCCTGGAATTTGAGCAACGTTTTTGAGGCGGTTCAGGGTTTTTTAATGGTGCTTCTGGAGATCGGCCTGTTTTATTGGGGTCTAAAACTTTGGCAAAAGAATTTATTCACTATCGGTGATTTTGTTTTGCTCCAATCTTATGTTTTGTTGGTGGTAATAAAGATTTGGGATTTTGGCCGGACTATTCGTCACGCTTATCAGGATTTAGCTGATGCCGAAGAAATGACGGAAATTTTGACCACACCTCATGAGATAACCGATAGGCCGGGCGCCAAAGATTTGGTGGTAAGTCGCGGGCAGATTGAATTTAAAGACGTAAATTTTAATTACAAACAAAAAAGAACAATCTTGGCGGATTTTAGTTTAGTGATTAAACCGAGAGAAAAACTTGCTTTTGCCGGCCCTTCGGGCGCGGGTAAAACCACCATTGCCGGATTGCTTTTACGATTGTTTGACACCGACAGCGGCAGTATTTTAATTGACGGTCAGGATATTACCGCCGTCACTCAAGAAAGTTTGCGCAAAAATATCAGCCTGGTGCCGCAAGATCCGATTTTGTTCCATCGGTCGCTAATGGAAAACATCCGCTATGGCAAGCCCGAGGCGACCAATGAACAAGTACTTGAGGCGGCTAAGTTGGCGCACTGCGATGAGTTTATCCGCCAGTTGTCGGCCGGGTATGATACTTTTGTCGGTGAACGCGGCGTTAAGCTTTCGGGCGGCGAACGCCAGCGCGTGGCCATTGCCCGGGCGATTTTGCGCGACGCGCCGATTTTAATTTTAGATGAGGCCACCTCCAGTTTGGATTCGGAATCGGAAGGTTTAATCCAAGATGCTTTGGCCCGACTGATGAAAGATAAAACCGTGATTGTTATTGCCCATCGACTTTCCACTATTATGAAGATGGACAGAATTGTGGTAATAGAAAACGGCAGAATTATAGAAGAGGGGACGCACGACGAACTGTTGGCGCACGTTGACGGCATCTATAAAAAACTTTGGGAACTGCAAGCCGGCGGATTTATCAAATAATTAGTTTAAAATAGCCCCGTCATTCGACGGGGCTATTTTTGTCTGAAATTAATTATCTTTTTTAGCCCCTTCTTTTATAAAGTAATGGACAATGATTTCTTTTATCAGCGGTACCAGTGAAACAAAGATGATGGCCAATATCAGCACGCCAAAATGTTCTTTCACCCAAGGGATATTGCCAAATAAAAAGCCGCCAAAAATGAATAAAGAACACCAAAGCGCGGCGCCAATAACATTATAAATGATGAAAATTCTATACGGCATGGCGCCGATGCCGGCCACAAACGGGGCAAATGTTCTGATAATGGGGATGAACCGCGCGAGAATAATAGTTTTTTTACCGTATTTTTCATAAAATCCTTGCGCGCGCAACAGATGTTTTTGATTAAACAACAAAGACGATTCTTTTTTAAATACTTTTGGCCCGATGAATTTGCCAAGGTGATAATTCACCGCGTCGCCCGCAACCGCGGCGATAAAAAGAATCAAAAAAAGTATTTCCACTCTGAATGAGCCGATGGCGGCCAGCGCTCCTGCGGTGAACAAAAGGCTGTCGCCGGGCAAAAACGGCGTCAACACCAGCCCGGTTTCAAGGAATACTATCAAAAACAACAAAACGTATGTCGCGGCGGCGTATTCATTTACTATCGCCTGCAGGTATTTATCAAGATGCATGATTACTTCAACGAATTTAAATATCATATTAAATTTCTATAAAAATTACACTTAAAATTCCCAAACCAATTCCGATTTTGTTTATTAAAGACAAGTCCTCTTTAAAATAAAGAACACCCACAAGGACGACAACGATCAGGTTCAGAACAGTAAATACCGAGACAGCCTTAGACAAAGATTCGTATTTTAAGGAAATCGCCCAAAAAATAGTTCCGACAAAATAAATCAAAAGCCCGGCGTAAAGCAAGACGTCTTTACTGCCAATAGACCATTTTTTGAAAAAAATATCTCCAACCACTTCAAGCGCCACGGCTAAGGCGATTAGACCGAAGAAAATAATTTTTAGAGTGATTGTTGAGGCCATATTTGTATCAGTTTAACGGATATCAATATCAAAAATGTCATTAATCGCGTTTTTTTGCGTTTCTAATATATTTTTTGAGGTCGTGTTTTCAGATTTTACACAATTGCAATCCCGCGGGATAACGCAGCCTTTTTCTTTTTGTTCAGTATAAACAATTAATTTGCCGTGTTCCCAGCTTAAGGGGAATAGCCGACAGATAGAAGGCACAATTCTTTTATTTATTATGGGAGCCCGAACACCCCGCGGCTTGCCGCGGGGATGAAGGGCAATAGCGATCAAATCATCGGCGGAGCCGATACTGCTCATAAAAAACTCGCCCTGATACCTCGGGGCTTGCCCCGAGGTCGGGTTTATTTTGTTTGTATTGACTAAATTATACAATATGCAACCCTTGCCCTTTGGGTTGTGAAAAATACAATAACCACGGTCACCTTTTACGCTCCTAATAGAATTTTTGCCCAAAAATTCTTTATCGCGGCTCCAACTTTTTTTGAAACAATTTTCAATTTTTTCTTTGATTAACGGTTCGATCAGATTTTTATGCGACATAACAAAATCATACGATTCTTTGTCAAAATCCGCGCCGGTGTCTTTACAGCAAGAATCTTTGCAGTTGCACCGCAAACAGCCATTTTTCTCAAATCCTTTTTGAGCAAAGCACAGTTTTGATATTTTTGTTATTTTTATTTTATCTTTCATTATATTATTTAGAAGCTTGGATGACCCAACGGCCAATGACGTCCAGTGCCAGCGTCACATTTTTAAAGTTTGAAAATAATTTTTCCACCTCTTCTTTGGAAAAAAAACTGTGGGGCAAGCCTTTTTCCGGGCCTGACAATGGAATAGAAGTGCCCTCAGCAATTTTTTCTTGATCTTTGAACGTGTTCCATTGTTTAAGACCCTCAAGATTGGGTACGGTAATAAAGATTTTTCCGTTTTCCGCCAGCGCCCCGTGTATTTGGTTAATCAAATTTTGAATTTGTTTTTTTGTGCCGTGGTGGATGGTGGCAATAGAGATGATTAAATCGTGTTTATTAGCCGGTATTTCAAATTCAAACATATTGACGCAGAGGACACTAGAAGCAGTTCCCAATTCTTTTTTGGTCATTTTCACGGCGGTTTCACTGGAATCTATGCCGCTGGTTTTAAATCCGCAGGCTTGTAAAATTTTTAAATATTTTCCGGTGCCGCAGCCGATATCCAGGGCGTTTTTAAGTTCAAAATTTGATTGATCTAAAAATTGTTTAAATAGTGGATGGATTTCTTCTGAAAGGGTCGCCCAAGCCTCGCCGCCTTTTTGATAATTTTTGTAGATATTATCCCAGATTGTCATAAAGATTGTAGTATCTGCTTAGCTTTCTTTAAAAACACCCAATCCCGTCTTTGGATAAAAGGGCCTTCGTAATCATCGGGCAGATCGTGTTCAAGCGCCGAGATGGCGTCGTCTAAAGATAACCAAACAATTTTAAAGCCGTCGTTTAACTCTTCGTCCGTAAAATCCGGAGGGCCTTTTGAAGTAATTGTCCCGATATAACAATAAGATATTTGTTTTAAATCAAACTCCGAGCGATATTCAACAATTTCGCCCACTTCAGCAATCACTTCGATTTCAGCGCCGACTTCTTCCTTTGCTTCTCTGGCTAAGGCTTTCATTTTGTCTTCGCCATCATCAATTCCGCCACCGGGCAGTTTATGATAGTTGTGTTTGGAAACAAAGAGGAGGGGAACCAGGCCGTTTTCATCAAAAAGCACCGCCCTGGAGGCTTCTCTAAGTTTTAAACCAGGTTCATCACTCGGAAATTCTTTGTCTTTAATTTCTTTTAGTAGTTCCATAGAATAGAAATTTATTTATATCGGGCTGTTAAATGTATAAGTTCCGGCGGAATCTTTCGTACGCGAACAGTTGTTTCTTTATCTAATATCAGCTTAACAAGCCGATGAAGTCCGTCCAGTGTTAGCCATTTGTCTTTTTTGTTTTTCATTATATCAATGGGATAAGAAGTATCAGCGATTTTGATTTTATCTCGGTGCATTGGATACTTGTCAGGATTATTTATCACCTCGTTAGGTGTTATAACGATATTGCCATTAGCATCTTCCCAAAAAGGCACTTTTAAAATCCAAAGCAGTTCGTCAATGTTCATTTCTTCCACCGGAACTTTCAATGCCCACAACTTTTGATTATCTCGCCAAAAAGGTAAATCAAAGGAATGCTCTTTGTGTCTAAGATCAACACAGATTGCTTTGTTTGCGTCAAGGTCTTTTTTCATGGTTTAATTTAACTACTAATAAACCAACTTTTTGATTTTTTGGCTTAAAAACTGTATAATCTGTTTAAGTTTTAGCGTAGAAGGACTCTCTCAATTTTAGTTTATTTTAAGGGGAAAAGCAAGCCCCGCTTACAGTTTTCAAGAAAATATGTGCTTATTGATGATAAAGCCGTAAGGCGCCCGCCTGCCAAAGCCAATTGATGATACATTTTTTTAGTCGGAGATTCTATTTAAAGCGGGGGTCTTAAATCTACTTAGCTGGTTGGCAATTGGCGGGCAGGGCTTCGCCTTAGTAACTTCCAGTCAAAAAAGTCTTTGCTGAAACTGTAACGGGGCAAGCCCTCAATATTGGGGACAACCCTCCTTAAGTTCTATTGGATTCGCCCCAGCCAAATTAGTTATCCCCAATATCATACAAATATACAAAAGTTCCATAGTTCCCACTATCATACTTTTGTATTGAATCAGATTTTGTGGTATGCTCTGTGAGGCGGTGGAAATAAAATTTATTTTTAAATCTATGGCGAAATTTACTTCTAAACAAAAATTGGACAAAGAGACGCGGCAAAAAGCGCTGCTTGAGTTATGCCACGCTATCGTGATAGTGAAAAAATTGCCCGAAGCGGCAAAAGTCCTAGGTGATTTATTGTCGGAGCAAGAAGTTGATATGGTGGCAAAACGGTTGCAAATCGCAAAATTGCTTTTACAACAAAAAACTTACGCGGATATCCGTAAGGCGCTCAAGGTTAGCCAACAGACGATTGCCCGGGTTAATCTCTGGCTTCAGCAAGGTGGAGCAGGGTATAGAATGGTGGCGGGACAGGGAAAAGAGTTTAAAATCCCCGATGAACGGTCCCTGGCGTATAAGCCAAACGAGTTTTATAGTTGGTCGTATGTAAAAAGAAGATTTCCGCTTTATTTTTGGCCGCAGATTCTTTTGGAGGAAATCGTGAAGTCGGCCAGCGCTCGTCAGCGCGAAAAGATTTTTGATACTCTTAAAATTTTGCGTAAATCCGGACAGGAAAAGAAGCAAGCTTTTCAATGTCTTGAAAATATATTGCGGAAACAAAGAAAAGCATCGAAGGGCGTCTAATACAAAAGTTCCATAGTTCCCACTATCATACTTTTGTAGTAAGTTAGGTTGGTGAGGGAAAAAATTTTTATAATCAGAATTTTGGGTTGAGAAAAAAGTTGAAGAGAAATATGCCGGAATCGCCGTTTTTAAAAGATTTGCTGCCGGAACAGCAAAAAGCCGTCACTCATGGTAACGGTCCGCTTTTGATTGTGGCCGGCGCCGGCACGGGCAAAACGTCGGTGATAACGCGGCGGCTGGCCTGGTTGATCTGCGAAAAAAAGATCAAACCGGACGAAATTTTGGCGTTGACTTTTACCGATAAGGCGGCGGGCGAAATGGAAGAGCGGGTGGATCGGCTTTTGCCTTATGGCTATGTGGATTTGTGGATTTCAACATTTCACTCGTTTGGCGAACGGCTTTTGCGTCAGCACGGGCTGGATATCGGCTTACCGGATAATTTTCGTCTTTTAAACGAAACCGAGGGGTGGCTTTTGGTGCGGCAGAACTTGGAAAAGTTTAATTTGGATTATTATCGGCCTTTGGGCAATCCGGCCAAATTTATTCACGCTTTGACAAAACATTTTTCGCGTTGTAAAGACGAGTTGATTGCGCCGGAGGATTATTTGCGTTACACAGAGGGATTAAGGTTAAATACTGATTCTGCCAATGTCATTCTGAGGCCGCGTTCATCGACTGGCGAAGCGACCGAAGAATCTAAGATCCTTCGATCCGCTCAGGATGACAGTTTAAGCGAAATTGCTCGTCTTGATGAAGTGGCCAATGCTTATCATATTTACAACCAATTGCTTTTGGATAATGAAGCTTTGGATTTTGGCGATTTGATAAATTATACTTTGAAATTGTTTAAAGAACGGCCGAAGATTTTAGATGCGTATCGGCAAAAATTCAAATATCTTTTGGTGGACGAGTTTCAAGACACTAATTTGGCGCAATATGAATTGATAAAAATGCTGGCTGCGCCCAAAAATAATCTGACGGTGGTGGGCGACGATGATCAGTCAATTTATAAATTCCGTGGCGCTTCGGTTTCCAATATCCTGCATTTTAAAACCGATTATCCGCAAGCCGAATTGATTACTTTGACCAAAAATTTCCGTTCCGAGCAAAACATTTTGGATTTATCTTACAAGTTAATTAAAAACAACGACCCGGACCGGCTGGAGACAAAATTGAAAATTGACAAAAAGCTGGTGGCGCATAAAACCGGCCGGGGGATAATAGAAAAACTGGTGGGCGCGACCGGCGAGCAAGAGGCTGAACTGGTGGTCAAAAAAATTCTGGAATTGAAAACGCCGGAAAATATGTGGAGCGATTTTGCCATTTTGACGCGCGCTAATTCTCACGCGTCGGTTTTTGTCCAAACTTTGGAACGCGCCGGCATTCCGCATCAATTTTTAGCTTCTTCCGGGCTTTACCGCCAGCCCATTGTTTTGGATATTTTGGCTTATCTGCGCCTTTTAGACAACTATCACGAGAATACGGCTATGTATCGGGCGCTCAATATGCCGATTTTCGGGCTGGAGAGCGCCGAGCTGATTAAAATCACGCATCAGGCCAAAAAACATTCTTGGTCGCTTTATGAAACCGCGCGCGGCGCGGCGACTCTGGGACTCAAAGACGAGGCGCGGCGGGCCGTGGATAATCTTTTGAATTTGGTAGCCAAACACACGGCTTTGGCGCGGGAAAAATCCGGCCGCGAAGTGGTATTGGCGTTTTTAAACGATTCGGGTTACCTCAAATATCTGATTGAAAAAGAAGAGAATGGAGATGTCGAGGCGCGCCGGCAAATCAGCTATTTGAATACTTTTTTTAAGTTCGTTGTTAGGTTTGAACAAAATCATGACGAAAAATTGGTGAAAGATTTTTTGGCGGAGTTTGATTATGTGCTGGAGTCCGGCGACGAGGGCGTCATGAGCCAGAATTGGGAAGAGCTGGGGCCGGAAGATGTGAAGATTATGACCGTGCACGGCGCCAAGGGTTTGGAGTTTAAATATGTTTTTTTAACGGATTTGGTGGAACAGCGATTCCCCACTATCAGCCGCGCCGAGCAAATTGAGTTGCCCGAGGCGCTGGTGAAAGAAATTTTGCCCGAGGGCGACGTCCATATTCAAGAAGAGCGCCGGCTTTTTTATGTGGCCATGACGCGCGCCAAAACCGGCCTGTTTTTATGTCGGGCGGATAATTACGGCGGCGTGCGCAAAAAAAAGCCGTCACGATTTTTATTTGAAGTGGGGATGGAAAAAGAAGAAAGCGTCAAAAAGAAACCGCGCGGCGCTAAAGAAGAACTGACCGAAGAAAACCGCCCAGCCATTAAAACCGTTATGAATGATGCCGTGCCCACGCATTTTAGTTTTACCCAGCTCCGTGCGTTTGAAACCTGCCCGCATCAATATAAGTTCGCCCATATTTTAAAAATTCCAACCAAAGGCAACGCCAGTTTTAGTTTTGGCAAGACCATGCACTCGGCGTTGCAGAAGTTTTTTGAGAAAATTCAAGAGCTCAACGCCGTTCAGCAAGCCGATTTGTTTTCCACTCCACAAAAAAAAGTGACGGCTGGACCCGCCTCTCGGTCCGACGCGCCAGCCACCTGCCTGCCGGCAGGCAGGTTCGGTTCTGGGGCACCCGCAAACTCGGCGGGCAGGATCCAAATCCCCAGCCTGGACTATCTTTTGGAATTATACGAGGCGGCTTGGATTGACGAGTGGTATCAGAACAAAAATCAAAAAGAAGAATATTACGAAAAGGGCAAAAAAATCCTGAAAGATTTTTATGAACAGGGAAAAGGGGAGTGGGCCACGCCAAAATTTTTGGAAACAGGGTTTCACATTAAAATCGGCGAGTGTTTGTTGCGCGGACAGATTGACCGCGTGGACCCGTTGCCCGACGGCACGGTGGAATTGATTGATTACAAAACCGGCAAGCCCAAAATCGCGGAGGATTTGAAATTGGCGGACAAAGAACAGTTGTTTATCTACCAAATGGCGGCCGAAGAAACTTTGCGGGAAAAAGTTTCGCGTTTGAGTTTTTATTATCTGGAAGACAATACTAAGGTTTCATTTTTAGGCGCCGAGTCGGATCTGCAGAAAATCAAAAAAAAGATTGTGGAAGAAATTCAGGAAATATCAGTTTCGAACTTCCCTGCCACCCCCTCGGCCTACAGCTGTCCGCATTGCGATTTTAAGGACATTTGCGAGTTTGCCGAGCGTTAGTCCGCCTTAAATCCACCCCTTGATTAAAATAATCTTTTGAGGTAAAATAGGCTTATCTATGCCCAGTAATACAACCCCGCAAGTTTCGCTTCGCGAAACAAAAAGGCGATTGATGCTAGGCACAGTTAAGTTTAAAAAAATATTTTAGAACAAATCCCCACTGATGAAATCATGCGGGGTTGATATACTGGGTATGACCCTACGTCATTATTTAATTGTCATGGGCGGCGCCACCTTAATCTGTTGGTTTGCCTGGGCGCTGGTGCTCATGAACACCAATCCATTTGAGGCCACTTTTTTGGTTTATCTTATTTTTTACGCCAGCTTTTTTGTTTCTTTGGTCGGCACCCTCTCCACGGTGGTTTTGGTGATTCAGATTTGGCTACTCAAACAAGAGGGGCCGCATTTCCGCCAAGTGAAAAAAACTTTTCGTCAAGGCATCTTTCTTTCTACTCTTTTGATTGTGGCGTTATTTTTACAAAGCCAGAGGTTGTTGAGTTGGTGGAATATTATTCTTTTAATAATGGCTTTCACATTTTTTGAATTATTTTTTATAACCAGCAAAGAAACTTATTAATTATG
>CAZQSS010000001.1:23019-80933 GCA_964596405.1 uncultured Gammaproteobacteria bacterium
TATGTTTAAGAAACTTTTAGATAATATCAAACAAGATGTCGGCATTGACCTGGGCACCTCCAATACTATTGTTTACGTTAAAGAGCGGGGGATTATTATTAATGAACCGACCGTGATTGCCATTAATTTGCGCACCGAGCAAATTATCGCGGCCGGCCGCGAAGCCAAAATGATGTTGGGCAAAACTCCGCCCTACATTGCCGTCACCCGGCCCTTGGTTCACGGCATTATTTCTGATTTTGAAATTGCCGAAAAAATGCTACGGTATTTTATCAGCAAAATCACCGAAAAAAGCCCATTTTTTGCTCTGCGTCCCAATGTGGTCATCGGCGTGCCGCTGGATGTGACCGAAGTGGAACGCAAGGCGGTGGAAGATGCCGTGAGCTCTGCCGGAGCGCGTCGCGTTTCGATTGTTGAAGAACCGATGGCGGCCGCGATTGGCGCCAAATTGCCGATTGAAGAACCGGTGGCGAGTATGATTGTGGATATTGGCGGCGGCACAGCTGAGATTGCCGTCATCTCGCTGAGCGGCGCGGTGCGTTGGAAATCAATTAAAATTGCCGGCGATGAAATGAACAAAAATATCGTTCACTATGTTAAGGATCGGTATAACCTTTTGATTGGTGAATCTCACGCCGAAGAAATAAAAATCAGAATCGGTTCGGCCAAAGAAGTGGGGGAACCGCTGGTTTTTAATTTGCGCGGCCGGGATTTGGTCACCGGCTTGCCGCGTGAAATCGCCATTACCGACATAGAAGTCCGGGAAGCGCTGAGCCGTTCGGTTTGGTCTATTATTGACGCTATTAAATCCGTTTTGGAAGTAACGCCGCCTGAATTGGTGGCGGATATTCATGATCGCGGTATTGTTCTCTCCGGTGGCGGTTCGCTTTTGCGTGGCTTGGATCAAGCCATCTCCGCCGCGACCGAAATTCCGGTCCGAGTGGCCGATGACCCGCTGACTTGCGTTGTCCGCGGCACTGGTATTTTGATTGACCGGCCGGATTTGCTGAAAACCGTGGCGCTGCCCTCATCAAGCAATTAAAAGTTTGCTGACTTACTATGACTCAGAAAAGAACAATCTATTTCTCTGTTTTTGTATTGGCGGTTTTGACGTTTTTTCATTATGTGGGTTGGTTAAACGGGCCGGAAAACTTGTTTCAGAACGTTTTGAGCCGGGCCAGTGGCTTGGTTTATAACTTTTCCACCACTTTACGCAATTTTTCCGAAAGACGCCTAAGTTTTAATAATCTTTTTGAACAAAATCAGGCCTGCGTCAGCAAGCTAAGAAGCCTGACGGTGAATCAGGCTGAGTTAAAACAAACTAAAGAAGAAAATAGTATTCTGCGCGCCCAGCTAAATTTTGTTAAAAGCAAAAAAAGTTTTGTGACAGCCGACGTGGTGGGCAAAGAAGCGGGCTTGAGCAATGTGGTTATAATTAACAGAGGCGAGACAGACGGATTAAAAATCGACCAGCCGGTGATTGCCGGCGAAGGTTTTTTGGTGGGAAAGATTGTGAAAGTGGAAAAAAATATTGCTTTTATCCGGTTGCTTTCCGACAATCAGAGCAAAATCGCGGCCATGATTTTGAGTAAAAATATAACCATGGGCGTAGTGAGCGGCGAGCACGGTTTGAGTTTAAAACTAGGCATGGTGCCGCAGACGGAAGAGTTGAATGCCGGCGATGAAGTGGTAACTTCCGGCTTGGAACAAAATATGCCCCGGGGACTTCTTATCGGTAAAATTAAAACTGTTCAAAAAGAGGCTTATGAGCCGTTTCAAAGCGCCGCCCTGGAACCGTTTGTTGATCTAGCCAAGTTGACCATAGTCACCGTCTTAACGGACTAATTGTTATGCTTTGGCGTTTTTTACTTTTTTTAATGACCGGGGTTTTGCTGGTAATAATTGATACCGGTTTTTTGGCGTTTTTGCCGCTGCCGTTTTCCGCCCTGAATTTAATAACGGCTGTTTTATTGTTTTTATTGTTTTTGAATGTTCGTTTTTCCACGGTAATTTTTTTGGCTTTATGGACGGGTTTTTTAACCGAGTTGATGAACACAACCCCTTTTGGAATATTTTCTATTTCTTTAATTATCACGCTGACTTTGTCCGAAATAATTTTTACCTATATTTTTACCAATCGTAGTTTGCCGGCGCTTTTAGCTTTGGGGGTTTTTAGCACGCTGATTTTCCGGACGGTCTTTTTCTTGGGGGCGCTTTTGGCTTCGGTTAAACTGACTATTTTGTCTTTTTCTTCTCTAGATTATTTTTCCGCAACCTTTTGGGAATTAATTCTCAATCTGGTTCTTTTGATTGTTTTTTATATTTTGATCCGACGTTTTAGCAAAAGACTGGAAGGCGACTTTTTAATCAAAGAATGAACGCAACCAAGATGAGCTTATTTTTCAAAAAAAATAATTTTTCGCGCAGTGACGATCCTTTTGTTATACAAGAAGGTAAAATTGCCGATGCCAGCATCAGTGGCGTGATTAAAAAACGCTGGGTAGAAGATAGCTGGAACGTAGCCGGCGAAAGAGGGGCAACCGTGCCCATAAAAGATTTTTTAGGCATTTCCGTCAATTCTCAACGTTTGATAGTGGTGGGCCTGTTTATAATTTTTATAGTTTTGCTTTTTTTTAGTCGGCTGCTTTATCTTGAAGTCGTCCGTGGCAATTATTACAGGGAACTGGCCGAAGGCAATCGGCTGCGTTCTAAACCGATTGTGGCCGAGCGCGGTTTGATTTTTGATAAAAACGGCGCGCCCTTGGTTAACAATATTCCCAATTTTTCTCTTTATCTTATCCCGCAGGATTTGCCGGAGGATCCGCAAAAATTGGAAGAAGTGCTTCAGCGGATTGCTTCGTTAAACGGTCTGAGGCTGGAAGATCTGAAACAAAAAGTCAGTAATTCCAAAAAGGCCACGTATCAGTCTATCGGTTTGCGGGATAATTTGGATTACGAAACCGCCGTACTTTTGACAGTGGCCGGCGCCGATTTGCCTGGCACTCAGGTGGAGCGCGGGTTTAACCGTTTCTATCTGTTCTCGGAGAGCGCCAACCAATCGGTGATTGCCAATACCAAACGCCGGATTGATTCGCTGTCTCATCTTTTGGGTTATATCGGTAAAGTGTCCAGAGATGATTTGGAACTGAATCCCGATTATCTTTCAACGGATTTTATTGGCAAAACCGGTTTGGAAAAATATTATGAAAAAGTTTTGCGGGGCAAGTATGGTTTAAGAGAAATTGAGGTTGACGCGCTGGGCAAAGAAAAAAACACCGTAAAAGAATCGTCGCCGCAGAGTGGCAGGAGTTTGGTGTTATCGCTGGATTTGAATTATCAGGAAAAATTGGAAGAAATTTTATCGCGCAATTTAAAGGCCCAGGGGAAAAAGAGAGGATCGGCGATTGTGATGGATCCTCGGAACGGTGAAATTTTGGCTTTGGTAACTTTGCCGACATTTAACAATAATCTTTTTGCCCAGGGTATTTCCAACAATGATTATCAAAAATTGCTGATTGATCCGGACGCGCCGCTTTTTGACCGCGCTTGGAGCGGGACTTACCCCACCGGTTCGGTTATCAAACCGGTGATTGCCGCCGCCGCCCTCAATGAGGGTGTGATTACCCGTTGGACGACTTTTTCGAGCGTCGGTGGTCTGCGGGTGGATAAATGGTTTTTTCCGGATTGGAAGGCCGGCGGACACGGACTGACGGATGTGACTAAGGCTTTGGCCGAATCTGTTAACACCTTCTTCTTTATTGTCGGCGGCGGTTACGAAAAAACAACCGGTTTGGGTTTAGAAAAACTCATAAGTTATTTTAAAAAAGCCGGTTTGGGTAATTCTTTGGGCGTGGATCTGCCCAATGAGGCGGCCGGTTTTATTCCCAGCCGTGAATGGAAAGAAGATACTAAAAAAGAGCGGTGGTATATCGGCGACACTTACAATCTTTCCATCGGTCAGGGCGATCTATTGGCCACGCCGCTTCAGGTGGCTAATTATACGGCCGCGATTGCTAATGGCGGTACTCTCTACCGGCCGCACTTAGTCCAAGCAATAATCGATCCTGTGAGCGGCCAAAAACAAAAAATCGTGCCGCAGATTATAGAAAAACAATTAGTGCCGGGTAATTTTTTGGATATTATCAAAGAGGGAATGCGAGCGTCCGTCACTTACGGCAGTGCCCGCTCTCTGGCTGACCTGCCGGTTCAAGTGGCGGCGAAAACCGGCACGGCCCAGTGGTCAAAAAAACTATCCACCCATGCCTGGTTTACGAGTTTTGCTCCATATCGCGATCCGCAAATCGTGGTCACAGTTTTAGTGGAAGAAGGCGGTGAAGGTTCAGTGGCGGCGGCGCCGGTAGCCAGGGAATTTTATGCGTGGTGGAGTAATCACCGTAATCCTTAATTGGCGTGTGATGGGTTGACCCCTAAATTGAAATCTGATAAAATGATTCACATTAAAGTATATGAACAACGATCCAACATATCTTACAACCGACGGCTTGGATAATCTTAAAAAAGACTTAACAGGTCTTAAAGCAAAAATGCCGGAGATTGCCCAGCGCATTAATGAAGCTAAAGAATTAGGCGATTTGAGGGAAAACGCCGAATATCACATGGCTAAAGAAGATTATGCCTTTACTCAGGGTAAAATTTTTGAAATTGAAGACATGTTAAAACGGGTAGTGGTGATTGAAAAGAACGGTAACGCCACCATTCGCATCGGCTCAACCATAAAAATTAAAAATTTATCCAATCAAAAAGAAATTGAATATACTATTGTCGGTTCTAACGAAGCTTTTCCTCAAAAAGGCTTTATTTCCAACGAATCTCCTTTGGCTCAAGCTTTTTTGAATCATAAAGAAGGGGATAAGGTAGAGGTAAAAACGCCAGTGGGCGGCGCTACCTATTTGATTTTGGAAGTTAGATAAACTTAATAATTTTTAATCCCCGTCCGTCTAAAGCGAGTGGGGATTTTATTATCCTTGCCAATCAGGCTTATTTTAAGCTATAATAGATAAGTAATCTTATCTAAAATTTTTATGACCAAACAAACTCAAGCAACGCCCTTAACCGACGAAGCGGAAGCGCGCTTGCAAAAATTAAAGGAACTGCAAAAATTGAATGTTAACCCGTACCCGTCCTGGAACGAGCCCAAGCTCGCCTTAGCGGCTGTTTTAGGCGATTTTGAGCGTCTCAAAGAGCGGGAAGAAGTGGTGCGAGTGGCTGGCCGTCTGCGTTCCATCCGTGGCCACGGCGGTTCCACTTTTGCCCACTTGGAAGATGCCACCGGGCGCTTGCAGGTCTACTTAAAACAAGACGAACTGGGCGACGAGCCTTATGAACTTTTTTCTAAACTGATTGACATCGGCGATTTTGTCGGCGTGGAAGGTGTTTTGTTTGAAACCAAGCGCGGTGAAAAAACTTTGCTGGTCAAAAAATTTCAACTTTTAACTAAATCTCTGTTGCCCTTGCCGGACAAGTTTCATGGTCTGGCTGACGTGGAAACCCGGTTCCGCCAACGTTATTTGGATTTGCTGGCCAATCCGGAGGCGCGTGATATTGCCCAAAAACGGATTGCCATTGTCAAAGGCATTCGTGAATTTTTTGAAGCCGAAGGATTTTTAGAAGTGGAAACGCCGATTTTACAGCCTCTGGCCGGCGGCGCCACCGCTAAACCGTTCAAAACCCATCATAATGCGCTGGATATTGATTTGTTTATGCGCATTGCGCCGGAACTTTATCTCAAGCGTTTGATTGTCGGTGGGTTTGAAAAAGTTTTTGAAATTGCCCGCTGTTTTAGAAACGAGGGGATTGATTACAGTCATAATCCGGAATTTACCCAGATTGAATTTTATTGGGCTTACGCCGATTATGAAGATTTAATAAAACTGATGGAAAAGTTTTTTGAATATCTTTTGCCGCGGATTGGCATGCGGATGAAATTCAAATATCAGGATAATATTATTGATTTTACGCCGCCCTTTCCGCGTAAAACTTTCCGCGAGCTGTTGATTGAGTATATTAAATTGGATATTGACGATTACCCAGATCAGGCCACGCTGTTTGCTTGGGCCAAAAAACATAAAGTGGAAGTAACCAGCCGCGACGGTCGCGGGAAAATTTTAGACGAAATCTACAAAACTTTTGTCCGGCCGAAAATTATCCAGCCGTTGTTTATGATTGACCACCCGGTTGAACTGTCGCCCTTGGCCAAGCGCAAAGCCGATAATCCCAATTATGTGGAACGCATGCAACTTTTGGCTGCGGGTGGGTTTGAAATGTGCAACGGATTTTCCGAGCTAAACGATCCGCTGGATCAGGAAGCGCGTTTTAAAGAACAAGAGAAATTGCGTACGGCGGGGGATGAAGAAGCCCAGCGAATGGATGATGATTTTGTGACTGCCTTAAAGCACGGCATGCCGCCGACCGCCGGTTTAGGTATGGGCATTGACCGTCTGGCCGCGCTTTTAACCGATTCGCACAATGTCAAAGAAGTGATTTTATTTCCAACTTTAAAACCAAAAGAGTAAAAATATGCTAGATATAAAATTTATTCGGGAAAATTTAAAATTGATTGAAAAAAATAACCAAACCCGCAATGTTAAATTGGATTTGAAGAAACTGGTGGAATTAGACGATGAGCGAAAACAACTGCAAGCAGAAATTGAAAGCCTGCGCTCGGAACGCAAAAAAATGTCCAAAACCAAACCCCTGGAATCGGAAATTATTGAAATGCGCAAATTGGGTGATAAGATTAAAGAGCTGGAGGAAAGATTTAAAGAAGCGGAAAACGGCTCGAACGAACTTCTTTATAAAATTCCCAATATCAATCATAAGTCTACCCCAGTTGGGCCGGACGAGAGCTGTAATGTGGTAGAGACGAAAGTGGGGAAGCCGCCGCAATTTTCTTTTAAACCCAAAGAGCATTTTGAAGTAAAAGCTGTTCAAAATTTGATGGATTTGGAACGCGGTGCTAAAGCCTCGGGTTCCCGCTTCTTTTATCTGCGCGGCAAGTTGGCTCAGCTGGAACGCGCCATTATGCAGTTGGCCATAGATACGATGGTGGAAAAGGGTTTTGAATTGGTTTTGCCGCCGATTATGGTTAAAGAAGTGGCCATGTTTGGCGCCGGATTTTTCCCGGCAGAAAAAAATGAAATTTACCGCGTTAACCCGGGCGAGGACGATCTTTATTTAATTGGCACATCAGAAGTTCCCTTAATTTATATGCACAGCGACGAAGTGCTGGAAGAGAAGGATTTGCCCAAAAAATACGTTGGTTTTTCACCGTGTTTCCGCCGCGAGGCGGGCAGTTACGGCAAAGACACCAAAGGTTTAATCCGCGTCCATCAATTTTACAAAGTAGAGATGGTGGTGCTGTGCAAACCGGAAGATTCTTGGAAAATTCACGATCAACTTTTATCTTTTGAACAAGAAGTTTTGAAAAAAATGGAGTTACCGTTCCAGGTGGTTAACCTTTGCTCAGGCGACTTAGGTTTCCCGGCGGCCAAAAAATATGACTGTGAAGGCTGGTTCCCGGGCCAGGACCGTTATCGTGAACTGACGTCCACCAGCAATACTACCGATTATCAGTCGCGCCGCAGCAATATCAAATATAAAACCGCTGACGGCAAACGGGAATTTGTTCATACTTTAAACGGCACCGTCTCGAGCGATCGGCCGCTTTTGGCGATTATTGAGAATAATCAGCAAGCGGACGGCAGTATTATAATTCCGGAAGCGTTAAGAAAATATACCGGGTTTGATAAAATCTAAACCATGCAACTTACCTGGTTAGAAATCGACAAAAAGGCCCTGGCCCATAATTTAAAGCACTTTGAAAAAAGAGTCGGGAGGGGGGTAGAAATAATGCCCGTAGTCAAAAGCAATGCCTACGGACATGGTTTTTTTGAAGTGGCCGGTTTTTGCGAGACCAGTCCGACAGTGAAAAAAATATTGGTGGTTAGTTTGGATGAAGCGTTGAAGTTGCGCGGGCAAAAAATTAAAAAACCAATCGTTGTGCTGAGTTTTTTTAATTTAGAACAGCTAAAAAAACAAAAAGGTCAAATTTTGGAAAACATTTCTTTGTCGGTTTACGATTTAAAAACTGCCCGGGCTTTAAATAAAATCGCCCGAGCTAAGGGCATAAAGATTAAGATTCATCTAAAAATTGATACCGGTACCAGCCGCATTGGTTTTTTACCGGCGGAGTTGACCGTGTCTGACGCCAGTAAGACATTAAAATCATTCAAAAATTTATTTATTGAAGGTATCTTCAGTCATTTTGCCGCTTCGGAGACAAATAAAAAGTATACCCGGAAACAATTATCTGTTTTTAAAGAAATTTTGTTAAAATTAAAAGAGGAGGGGATATCTCCACCCTTAAAACATTTTGCTTGTTCCGCGGCCGCGTTAGTGTCGTCCCAAAGCCATTTTAACGCTATCCGGTTGGGCATTGGCTTTTACGGGTTGTGGGCTTCAAAACAGGCCAAAAAGGCGGGAAGATTCGCATTAAAACCTGTTCTTAGTTGGCAAACTCGGTTGATTCAAGTCAAAAAAATACCTAAAAACACGCCGGTGGGTTATGGTTGTTCCTGTGTGGTCAATCGGCCGACAACCCTCGGTATTATTCCGGTCGGTTATTGGGATGGTTTTGACAGACGGCTTTCAAATTGCGGCCAGGTACTGCACCGGGGCAAAAGGTGTAACATTTTGGGCCGAGTTTGTATGAATATGACCATGATTGATTTGACCGGCCAACCAGCCAAGGCCGGTGATCAGATTACTTTAATCGGCCGCCAAAGCCGGGAAAAGATTACCGCCGATGAAATGGCGGGAAAAATCGGCACAATTAATTATGAAGTTGTCAGTCGGATTAATCCGCTTTTGCCGAGAATTTTAAAATAACATGTGGACAAGACACCGTGGTTACAAATCTTATTACGGCCATTCCTCCAAATCACTTTCTCAACAGGTGATAAAGTTTTTTTCTTTTTTAGGCAAATCCAAATCGGGGAGGAGGCAGGATTACTGGCAAAAATCATATCACAATCCTTATTTTTCAAATAAGCGCTGGGCCAAACGCACAAAAGCACCCAGGCTTAAGTTAACCATCTTCTTTGTGGCTACATTGGGCGTGGTCGGAATTTTATTGTTCCATCCGTTTTTTTATATCAACCAAGTAACAGTAACGGGTAACGAAAAAGTTTCAACCACAGAAGTTAAAAGTATTGTTGAGTCGGTATTAAATCAAAAAAAGTGGTTGGTTTTCAGCGGTCGAAATATTTTTACAGCTAACCTTGTCAGTATCACCAAAGAAATAAGAAGCAAATATATATTAGCTTCTTTGCAAACAGATAAAGATTATCCGCAAACACTAAAAATTATGATCAAAGAAAAAGAGTCCAAACTAGTGCTGCAGGTGTTAAACAGCAAGACAACACGATATAGATTTTACTTATTGGATAATGAAGGCGAAGTGCTTCAGGAGATTAATATTCAAGACATCGCTCAGCCCAATATCAGCATCTTGCCACGCATTCAAAAAGAAGGCGCGGAAGAAATTAAGATAACAACCGAAGTTGTTTCCCGTGCCACGATTGAATTTATAAACTATCTGAATGAAAATATTCCTAAGCAAAACAAAGTGACAATTGCTTACACTGCTTTGACCGATGAGGGTGGACAAGTTTTAAATATAGTAACTCAAGAAGGATGGAAAATAGTGGTGGATCGTCTGAACGACTGGAAAAAACAATTACACGTTTTGGATGTAATACTCCGAGAAAAGATTAAAGATAATCGCCAAAATCTTAAGTATATTGATATCCGGTACGAAAATCGGGCATTCTTTCAATAATCTGAATTGGAGTTCATGCGGTTGAGCGGGGGACTTTAAAGCCCCCAAAGAGGGGCTCGGTGGCGGTTAAAACTCAAAATCCTTTGGGATGTCTCCCAAAGGATTTTTTATTTTTGTTTCTGATCTAGCAATGAATATTTTTCTTTGGGCGGATATCTAGATGGCTGGCAAATTTGAGGCATCAAGTAGGGGGGGTATAAGCATAGCCCGCTTTATCTAGTGTCGCCCAATATATCTTATACGACGCACCTCCTTATTAAAATTTAGTTGCTCAAGTAGCCTAAGGGGTCCACCGGCAGGCCATTTTCACGCACTTCAAAGTGTAAATGCGGGCCGGTTGAAAAGCCGGCGCCGGGGGTGCCCGGCAAGCCGCCGCTATTGCCTAAAATCGCGCCCCGTTCTATAAAATCGCCTTCGGTAACGTTTATTCGCGACAAATGAGCATACAATGTGGCGATGCCGTTGTTGTGAATGATCATAACGCTGTTGCCATAACCGCCGCGGCTGTTGCTGTAACGCACCCAAGCCACATAACCGGCCGCGACCGCTTTGACAGACGTGCCTTGCGAGACTCTTATGTCCAAACCAGAATGTTCAAATAAAAATCTAAACGGATAAGTGGGATCGTGAAAATAAACGGTAATGCCGCCAGCGGTTGTTACCGGCCAAGAAAAAGAGATTTCGCCGGTTTCCAGTTTGTTTTTTTGAGCCAGCTCTTTTTCAATTCGGCGCTGCAGGGCCGCCACCTCTTGATCAAATGAACTATATTCTTGGCGTAATTGGGACAATAAGGTTTTAAATTTGTTTTCTGAGAGCTTAGTTTGGGCCAAAATATAGTTTTTGGCTTCTTTTTGTTCATTTAGTTGTCCCCTTCTTTCCAGTAAAGTTTTTTTGACCTCAACTATTTTATCTTTTTTGGTTTGGGCGATTTTTTGTTTAGCTTCCAGTTCGGCGCGTTCAGTTTTTATTTGCTGGAGCAATCGGTTAATTTCCGCGTTAACGTTTTCTAGGTATTTGATTTGGTCAAAATATTCGGAAAAAGACCCGCTGCTCAACAGTATCTTTATATAACTTTTTTGATCATTAACACTGATTAAACGAAGCAGGGTGGCAATGATGCCCCGCTGTTTTTGGATTTTTTGTTCTTTGGCTTTTATCTCTATATCCAAAGATTTTATTTCAAGATCCAGGGTGCTAATATTGGCTTCGGCCATCTGAACATCCAATTCCGTTTTGGCAATCCGGCTGTTGAGCAAGGCCATCTGATTTTTTAGAGACAGGCCTTCAGTTTGTTTTTGTTCTATGTCTTTTTTGTAAACATTAATTTTATCTTCCAATTGTTGCATGGCATCTTTTTTTTCTTTAATTTGCCGGTTAATGTCCTCTAAGGGGTCGGCAGAAAGCGCCCCCCGAAGAGGCGCAAATATAAAAATAACCGCTAAAACTAAACAAAAAAGTCGTTTCATTGTGATTTTAGTTTACGGACAGCTGAGTTTAATCGTGATAAGGTTTCTTTTTGGCCTAAAACGCCGGCAATTTCAAACGGCCCCGGTGACTTTTCCAGTCCGGATAAAGCCACGCGCATTGGCCAAAGAGTTGTGCCGTTGTCTAAATTTTCTTTCTTTATCATCTCCATAGTTCCCTGCTCCAGCGCATCTTTAGTCCATTTTCCTTTCCATGTGTCGTAAAATGTTAAGATTTTTTCCAGTCTCAAGAGAGTGGTGCTCGCATCGCTTTTGCGCCAAACCAATATTTTAGCCGAAAAATCCGGCACTTTAAAAAAGAAAGCCACGGCCCCTGGCAGGTCAGAAAGTTTAGTCAATCTTTCTTGTTCTAGGGCTGTAATTGCCTCCAGTAAACTCTTCTCCCCCGCCAGCCCCGCTTCTTTAAAATACGGCAGGCAAAGTTCAGTTAATTTTTTAAGCGGCATTTTTTTGATGTACTCGCCATTCATCCATTCCAGTTTTTCCAAATTAAAAACCGCGCCGGCTTTTTGCACTTTGGCCAAGCTGAATCCCTTTATCAATTCATCTAAAGAAAAGATTTCTTTTTCCGTACCCGGATTCCAGCCCAAAAGAGCGATAAAATTAATTAAGGCTTCTGCCAAGTAGCCTTTTTTTAGATAATCCTCTACTGCCACGTCGCCCTGTCGTTTAGAGAGTTTGGAACGGTCCGGATTGAGAAGTAATGGAATGTGGGCATAGGCCGGCGCCGACCAGTCAAAAGCCTTAAAGAGTTGAAGATGTTTAGGGGTTGAAGAGAGCCATTCGTCGCCACGGATAACATGACTCGTTTCCATCAGGTGATCATCAACCGCGTGAGCCAGGTGATAAGTTGGAAAACCGTCGGATTTGACCAAAACCTGATCGTCAATAAGTTTGTTTTCAAATTTTACTTCGCCGTGAATTAAATCTTGAAATATTGTCTGGCCCTCTTTGGGCATATTCATCCGGATCACGTGTTTTTCGCCGGCCGCCAATTTTTTCTTTATTTCGGCTGGAGTTAAATTGTGGCACAAGCCGTCATACATGGTGGGTTGCTTGTTTGTCTCCTGTGTTTTGCGCAATTGATCTAAACGATCAGCCAAACAAAAACAATAGTAAGCGTGACCCTTGGCCACCAGCTCGTCGGCATATTTTTTATAGATGTCCAGCCTCTGGGATTGAAAATACGGTCCATATTTGCCTTTTTCCGTTATTTTGCCGTTTTTTAATACCGGCCCCTCGTCTATTTCAAACCCCACGGTTTCAATAGTTTTCAAAAGCGCCTCAACCGCGCCCGGCACGTAACGGGACTGGTCTGTATCTTCAACGCGCAAGAAAAAGACGCCCTTATTTTGCTTGGCAAACAAGTAATTATAAAGCGCGGTGCGCAACCCGCCTACGTGCAAAAAACCCGTGGGACTGGGAGCAAAACGGACACGAACTTTTAGTTTTGATTTATCAATCATATGCTCTATATTATACTTGTTTTTGCTTTAAAATTCAATTATTTTGAAATTAAATGGCCACATTCTTTAAGCAGGATTTCCAATGATTCGCGGCGGAATGGGTGCAGTATTTTTTTGAATTCTTCTAGTGAAACCCATTTATAGTCGTCAAATTCATCTTCATCAACTTTAATATCACTGCCGTCGCCAAAGTATTGCAGAAGAAAGATTTGTTTGGCTTGTCCGCGATATTGCCCCCGGCAGGCGCGACGCATATAAGCAATAGCCCAATCATACGAGACGGCTTTGGAGCACTGGGCGACAATCCGGACGGCCGTAATACCGGTTTCTTCTTTGATTTCACGCAAAACGGCGTGTTCTGCTGTTTCGTTTTTATTAATTCCGCCTTGGGGCGGCTGCCAGCAATCCAATGAATCTAAACCGCAACGCCGTCTTTTGGCAATAAAGAATTTTCCTTCTTGGTTTATAATAAAACCAAGGGCGCCCTGGCGATAAGGTCTGACGAGTTGGCGTTTATAGCTATAAATTAAAAATCCAAAACTAACAATGGCTTTCCAAATACGCCGGATACGTTTGCGCGGTTCTTGGACTAGTCGCCAAAACCATTCCAGCCCCAACCGACGCAAAAATTCAGGAGCGTAGCTGATTTTACCGGAGAGGTAATCAAAAGATCCGCCTACGCCCATGCCGATTTTTGTCGACGGCAATTCACCAATAAATTCGGCCAACCATTTTTCCTGTTTTTTGTGACCGAAAGCGACAAACAACACGTCAGGCGCCGCCCTGTTTATCCTATCCAGCAGTTCCTGATTAGCTTGCTGGTCAAAAGACATTCCGACTAAGTATTTGGTATTTGGTATTTGGTATTTAGAATTTGTTTGGGATTTGGGATTTGGAATTTGGAATTTAATGACAATTCCCATCTCCATTCCCACAATTTTCAGATTAGGGTATTTTTTTAACAAAACTGATGCTGTTTGCGCTGCTATCCCCTTCTTCCCGCCCACCAGATAAATTGATTTGTTTTCTTGAGCGGCCAATTCGCAGATTTTCTCCATCAATTCCACGCCCGGAAAGCGATTCAGAAAAATTTTGTAGAGGTATCTGGCGGCCAGAACCAAACCAAAACCGTCGGCCGGCGCCAAGTCGGCTTTGTTCAGGGCGGTTTTAAAAAACCAATCGGTTTGCGAATCCACCAGCATTTCCGGATTTGGAGTAAAAATTAAATGTTGCTGGCCATCAACTAAAAAATTCCGCACACGGGAAAGTGTTTCCGATTGATTTAGATTACTGATATTGACACCAAGAATGTTTATCATAAGAAGCCTCTTTTAAATAGTATAGCATTTTAAGGCAAAAATGACAAAAAATCCGCCTTCTTGGGCGGACTTATTGTCTTAAGAGAAAATTCAGTAATTTGATATAAAAACCTATCCTTTTTGCCAAGCTGGTTTGAATAGGGGCTT
The DNA here is from genome assembly GCA_964596405.1 of uncultured Gammaproteobacteria bacterium. Taxonomy (GTDB): domain Bacteria; phylum Patescibacteriota; class Patescibacteriia; order Magasanikbacterales; family UBA10003; genus CAZQSS01. The sequence continues at coordinate 37,295 of CAZQSS010000001.1, forward strand.
CGGTGGCGAGAACGAGTGGCGTGCCGCGATAGAATGCCCAATTTTCCAACGAGCCCTCAGCGGTCATAGTTCTCAAGTTTTTGTTTAAACGATAAGTAATCACCCCGTCTTTGGCCACACAGCCTTCAATCAGGCGTTTTTTATAAATCGGAAAAAACCGTTTAGCGAATTTGATAATTTTTTTCGCCACGCCACTTTCTTTGTGTTCTAAAATGTATAAATAAAATTCTTTTCTTTCAAAGTCTTCGTGCAAAGTGTGCAGAATATCAATTTTCTCATTTTTTAAAAAATTGCAAATAATTTTATTTTCCGCTACCAGTTTTTTATCAAAAAAATGACGGTTAATATCCCAACCCAAAAAGTTCTTTCTCACTCCCCTGTCAAAGCCGGTTGGGTTGGCCACGGGCAAAATGATGATTTTAGTTTTGGGATATTTTTTAGGTTGAAAAGTTTGGAGGAATTTTAATAGCGCTAACGGGCCGGCCGGCTCCTCGCCATGCAGCCCACCCACCAAACAAATGGTGCGTTGAATTTTTGGACTATTATTGAACGTAATGGCAAAAATCGGATACTCTTTTTTGTGTCCCCGCCTCTTCTGCCTCATCGGCAGACAGGTCGGCGGGCAGGCCTGCCTGTCCGGTAGGCAGGCAACAACTCCGATTTTTTGTAATCTAAATCCTCGCTTTTTACATAAAGTGGTCAAAGTTTTCACATAATTGCTGTAAACGACGGGTTTTTCTAGCATATCTTATATTACCAATATAGTCGAAAATAACGGTTTAGTCAAAGAAAAAGACCCGGTAGTTTTGCCAGGTCTTTTTGGTGTTATTGATTACTTTTTATGAGCCCACTGAGCGAGCTTCAGGATGAGGGCGCCCAAACCTGCATACATCGCCATGTGGAGAGCGTGGGCGGCTGAGTTGGCGGTTTTAAAATCAATTCCGATAGCAGCGTCAATACTTGTGACAACCATCACGCCAACGATTATAACTAAGATAAATACGGCGTTTTTCATGCAATCATCTTTTTTTAGGCGCCGGAAAGAGCTAAAACCAAAATGAAGACAAGAATGCTGGCAAAAAAGATGTAATTGCCGATTTTCCCGCCACGTGTCTCTTCTTTGTCGGCGAGGATCACGAAAGCACCAATGAGAAGCGTGATCAACGGCGCAAAAATCGTGATTCTCCAAAAAACCTGCCTGGCTTTGAGTGATTCGGAGTCAGTGGTCTGACCGTCGGCTGTGCAGACACCGCCTTCGGGAATTGGAGTGAAAAATTTTGGGGCAACGACGACCGCCATCCCCAGACAAAGAACAACTATAAGGGCTGTTAAGATTTTCATGATTAGCCCCCGTTAGAAGAGAATAGCCAGGATAAAGGGTCCAAGCAACACGCCCGCCACACCTAGTATCAGGAAAACAAGACCAAGTGTTTTGAGGGTCTTATTGCCGTCCTCAAATCTTGTGAGCAAAGACATGCCGACAACAATCAGGAAAAACGTAACGATGACCATAGGCATAAAATATGGATCGGCCGGACTGTCTTTTGCCGGCGGCGAGGCAGGAGCCACGACAACCGGCGGTTTGGGAGTCGGAATTGATGGCTTTGTAGTCTGGTCGATGGTGGCATGAGCCGCCTCGGTCAGAGCCTTGGCAATGACGTAGGCCACGCCCTGCGCTGCGCCGAAAATCAGACCCACACCGATGGCAAAAGCCACGACATAGATAATGACCTTCTTCAGCTTCGGATTCATTTTCAGTCCTCCTCTTCCTTTTCTTTTTCGGGTTTATTTGACTTGGTGAATAAAACAAAAAGCCACACAACCAAACTTACCAGCTCTATTCCCAACATAAAACCAAGAAACCAATTGCCATTAGAGGATTTTTGAGCCAGAAATCCCCCACCCAAGCCGCCGAGCAGAATAAACAGTAAGGTGACGTAAGCTATTATCTTTTTGTTCACTTGGTCTCCTTTTTAAGAGTGTTTAGATTTTAAAAGTTCTGGATAAACAATAACAAAAAAAGAGCAACCTGTCAATGCTCTTTTTTGCTTATTTTTACCACACCTCTTCAAAGGCGACCTGACCCAACGGAGTAATTTTAGCTAAAACCATTTTTATCTCCAAGCCGCTAAACTTATCAGCGATGATTTTTTTGGCTTTTTTCATATCTTCCACATGTTGAGTATATTCGGCTCCGGTTGACTCAAAAGCATTGTGGCCGCCATAGGCGCCGCAATCAGTGTGATTCATTAAAATTACCTGAGTGATGTGGTGTAGTTTTTGGGAAATTTCAATTTGGCGCAAAACCATTTCAACATAGCTCGGGTTGATCGGAGAAACCAGATTTTTAACGGCGCCGGCTAAAGAAACAATATCGCAGTTGTTCATCAAACGGTTGTCTTCCAGATATTTTTTAATGGCTTCACCAAAACGAAAATCAATACAATGAAGAATGAGTGATTTGCAGGTGTGGGACATATTTCAATCTAAAATATTAAACCTTGCCTACCGGCAGGCAGGTCTCAAATCTAAAAATATAAAATTTATTTTTCAATTTGAGGATTGCCGTGTTTGGCAGGGTGACGGCGAGCCACGCGGAGGCGGGTCAGTTCGCGTTCAATTTTACCGGCCAAAGCCGCATAATCAACATCGTCGGTATGTTTTTGTTTAAGCAGGTCTTCCGCTTGTTTGCGGGCCGCTTCAGCGCGGGTAATGTCAATATCTTTAGCCCGTTCGGCATTGTCGGCTAAAACCACCACGCGGTTCCCGGGCAGCACTTCAATGTAACCGCCGGCGCAGGCCAAAAATTCTTCTTCTTTGTTTTTTACAATTTTAAGTTCGCCGGGTTTCAAAATCGCCACCAGCGGTATGTGGTTGGGTAAAACGGTGATCTCGCCTTTTTGAGTAGGCAAAGTAACTTGATCCACCTCTTCTTTGTAGACCACGCCTTCGGGAGTGGTGATTTCAAAGTTTAATTTGGTCATACCCAGTATATCAACCCCGCATGATTTCATCACTTGGGGGAGAGTTTATTTAGTTTAGTAAAGATTGTTTATTTTTTGATGACCCAGTTTTTTATCCGCCGCCTCTTTTTGGTCGCCCGAGGCGACCTTGCGGGGTTGTATTACTGGGCATAAATTATTTGGAGACGTCGTCAATTGAACCTTTCATGTAAAAGTTTTGTTCCGGAACATCATCGTGCTTGCCTTCCAAAATTTCTTTGAAGCCGCGAACAGTTTCTTTAACCGGGACATATTTGCCCGAGGTGCCGGTGAAAGTTTCGGCCACGAAGAACGGCTGGGACAGGAATTTTTGGATTTTTCTGGCGCGGGAAACCAGGCGCTTATCTTCATCGGATAATTCTTCCATACCCAAAATGGCGATAATATCTTGCAAATCTTTATATCTTTGCAAAACTTTTTGCACTTGGCGGGCCACTAAATAATGTTCCTCGCCCACGATGTTGGGGTCAAGAATGGTAGATGACGAATCCAGAGGGTCCACCGCCGGGTAAATGCCCAATTCCGAAAGGGCGCGGGAGAGCACCACAGTTGAATCCAAGTGAGCAAAGGTGGTGGCTGGCGCCGGATCGGTTAAATCATCGGCCGGCACGTAAACCGCCTGCACCGAGGTAATAGAACCTTTTTTCGTTGAAGTGATGCGTTCCTGCAAGGCGCCCATCTCTGACGCCAGGGTCGGCTGGTAACCCACAGCCGAAGGCATGCGGCCCAAGAGAGCCGACACTTCTGAACCGGCTTGAGTAAAACGGAAAATGTTATCAATGAAAAGCAATAAATCTTTGCCTTCTTCGTCGCGGTAGTACTCGGCCATAGCCAAAGCGGTCAATGCCACGCGGGCGCGGGCGCCCGGCGGTTCATTCATTTGGCCGAAAACCAAGGTAGTTTTGCTCAACACGCCGGAAGCTTTCATTTCGTGATAAAGATCATTACCTTCACGAGTGCGCTCCCCGACGCCGGCAAACATTGAATAACCGCCGTGTTCTTGCGCGATATTGCGGATAAGTTCCTGGATAACCACAGTTTTGCCCACGCCGGCGCCGCCAAATAAACCGATTTTGCCGCCTTTCAAAAACGGGCAAATCAAATCAACGACTTTAATGCCGGTTTCCAAAATTTCATATTTGGGAGACTGATCAACCAGTTTTGGCGCGGGACGATGTATGGGGTAAGTTTTCTTGTTTTTGCATTCACCCAGCCCGTCAATTACTTCCCCGGTGACATTAAACATACGACCTAAAATTTCCGGACCGACCGGTACCGAAATTGGCGCGCCAGTATCAAATACTTCTTGGCCGCGCTCCAAACCTTCGGTGGAAGACATGGCCACCGTGCGCACCACATTGGAACCAATGTGTTGCTCCACCTCCAGCACCAATTTTTTGCCATCCGGCATTTTGGTCTCCAAGGCGGAATAAAGATTGGGCAGTTTATCGGGGAATGTGACATCCACCACCACGCCAATGACTTGTGAAATTGTTCCTTTGTTCATAAAATAAAAGTTTTTAATTTAAATTTAAATTATTCTAAAGCAGCGGCGCCGCCGGCAATTTCGGCAATTTCCCGGGTAATCCCCGCTTGGCGCGCTTGGTTGAGGGCAAAAGTCAGGTCGTCAATCATATCAGAAGCCGCGTCCGAGGCGCTGCGCATGGCTATCATGCGGGCGCTTTGTTCCGAAGCGGAAGATTCCAAAAGCGCCTGGAAAACCTGGGTTTCCATCAAGCGCGGTAACATAAATTTCAAAATTTCCAGCGGATTCGGTTCAAAAATAAAATCAATCGGTTGAATGTCAGTGCTGGCGTCGATTTTTCCAGCCGGGCTGTTTTTACCCGCCTCATGAAGCATTCTTTCCAACTCAAACGATGAAACGGGCAGCAACTGCTTGATGGCGGGTTTTTGACTGATGGTGGAGACAAAGTCTGTATAGATTACCATCACCCGATCGTAATTTTTTTTGACAAATTCTTCGTTGACAATTTGAGCAATCGGTGTGGCTTCCGTCAGGCGCGGCGTATCCGAAAGATTGGTGAAGCTGGCGATAATTTTAATACCCAGCTTGCGCATCATTTTGTCGCCGGTTTTGCCCACAGTCACAGCTTCGAAAACCGCGTGTTCCACGGGCGTGTGCACCTGTTCTAAAACTTTTTTGAAAACATTGGTATTAAGGCCGCCGCAAAGACCGCGGTTAGAGGTCATAACCACAAGCAAAACTTTTTTCACCGGCCTAATCTGCATTAAAGGCAAGCTGTTTAGATTTTTCATTTGCGAAAGACGCTTGAGCATTTCGCGGGCCAAAGTGGCATAAGCGCGGGTGGAAAGCGCGGCTTTGACCGCCTTGCGCATTTTAGCCGCCGCCACCAATTCCATAGCTTTGGTAATTTTTTTGGTATTACCAATGGACTTGATGCGGCCTTTGACAATTTTTGTATTTACGGCCATACCCCGTTAGAAGTTAGACAATTCAAGTTAAATATTTTTTAGTATGATGACAGTTTTTTATGTTGCCGCCGGTTAGTGCCCAAACAAAAAATTTTAGAAAAATTTTTTGTTTTGAGAACTTCTAACGGGGCATACCTAGGCTTTAAAAACTTCTTCTTTAAAATTCTTAATGCTGGTTTTTAGCGATTCTTCAATCTCGGTTGTTAGTTCTTTCTTTTCCTGAATTTCTTTGAGCATGTCGACGGCATTGCGATCCAAAAATTTGTGGAAAGCGGTTTCCCATTCCCCCACTTTTTCGACTGGCACATCATCCAAATAGCCGTTGGTGGCGGCATAAATAATCGCCACTTGATTTTCTACAGCCATCGGGGCGTATTGAGGTTGTTTTAAAACTTCTACCAAGCGGCGGCCGCGTTCAATTTGAGCGCGAGTCTGCGGATCCAAATCCGAAGCAAATTGAGCAAAGGCTTCCAACTCACGAAATTGAGCCAAAGCTAAACGGAGTTTGCCGGCCACTTTTTTCATCGCTTTAATCTGAGCGGCTGAACCCACGCGGGAAACCGACAAGCCGACGTTTAAGGCCGGACGAATACCGCGATAAAATAAATCTGATTCCAGATAAATTTGGCCGTCGGTAATAGAAATTACGTTAGTCGGAATGTAAGCGGTGACATCGCCAGATTGGGTTTCAATAATCGGCAAAGCAGTCAGTGATCCGCCGCCGTTTTCTTTGTTGAGTTTACAAGCGCGCTCCAAAAGGCGTGAATGTAAGTAAAAAACATCGCCCGGGTAAGCTTCACGGCCCGGTGGGCGGCGCAAAAGCAAGGAAACTTCGCGGTAAGCCCAGGCTTGTTTTGATAAATCATCATAAACGCAAAGCACGTCTTTACCCTGATCCATAAAATATTCGCCCATGGCGCAACCGGCATAAGGGGCAAGGTATGTAAGCGCGGCCGGCTCTGAAGCGCCTGACACTACCACAATAGTATAATCCATGGCGCCGGTTTCTTGGAGCTTGGCGATAATTCTGGCCACTTTTGATTCTTTTTGGCCGACTGCCACATAAACGCAAATCATGTTTTTGCCCTTTTGGTTGATAATGGTATCAATGGCCAAAGCGGTCTTGCCGGTTTGACGGTCGCCAATAATAAGTTCACGCTGACCGCGGCCGATCGGGACTACGCTGTCAACAGTTTTAATGCCGGTCTGGACCGGCGAATTGACCGATTGACGGGTAATAACGCCCGACGCGATCTTTTCAATCGGATAGAACTTGCTGGTTTTAATCGGGCCCTTGCCGTCAAGCGGTTCGCCTAAAGGATTAACCACGCGGCCAATCAACTCTTCGGCCACCGGCACGGATAAAATACGGCGGGTGCGTTTGACCGTGTCGCCTTCTTTTAGGTGCTGATAGCTGCCCAAAATAATGGCGCCGACCGTATCTTGTTCCAAGTTCAAGGCCACGCCAAAAGTCGGTTTGGTATCAGCCTTAACTTCGGATGGCACAAATTCCAAAATTTCCGAAGCTTGACAGCGGCTTAAACCGCTCATGCGGGCGATACCGTCGCCAATTTCAATAATTTTACCGACTTCTTCGGCCTCGGTCTGGCCTTCAAAGGCGGCAATCTGTTTTTTAAGGGATTCTATGATGGTGTTGGCATTGGACATAAAATTATTTTGAGATTAAATCATTTTTTAAATTTTGTAATTGTTTTTTTAAACTTAGATCCCAAACTTTATCCTGAAATTTTAAAATCACACCACCCAAAATCGCCGGATCCACCAAATTGGTGGCGATTATTTTTTCTTCGGCGCCGAATTTTTTGATAATTTGTTTTTTAACCGCGGCCGGCAAAACGCTCGCGCTGACAATTTCCAGATCTTCTATCCCCTCTTTTTTGTTGGCGTATTTTTCAAACTCAACAATTATTTTTTTGTGCCAGCCGATTTTGTTTTCCCGTTCCAGAAGTGTAACAAAATTTAAAACCGCCCGGCCGACTTCGGTTTTGGTTTTACCGACAGTGGCCTCAAAAAGCGCGATGGCAAATTGTTTGGGGGTTTTTTTCATAGAACACAGATAGCACAGATTTTATTACAAATTTTACAGATCACAGATTTTTGACAGCCTCTTCAATCAGTTTTTTATCTTTTTCCGAGGTGATCTTTTCACCAATAATTTTTTGAGTGGCCTCAATCACCAATTCAACAGTTTGTTTTCTAACTTCAGTAAACATTTTATTCTTCTCTTCCTCAATAATTTTTTTGGTTTCCGCTAAAACCTTCTCGGCCTGGCGCTTGGCATTCTGAGTCGCCTCTTCTTTTAATTCGGCGGCCTGTTTTTCTACTTTAGACAACAACAACTCGGATTCAGCCCGGGCTTTGGCTATCAGCGCCCTTTTTTCCGTTTCCGCTTCTTCCAGTTGTTTGGTAGCGCGTTCGGCATTGCTGATGCTCTCGTCAATCAGTTTTTGTCTTTCTGCCAGCTTTTTCGTCAACGGCTTGAGGATTAAAAACCACAAAATGACCGCCACAATGGCGAAATTGATCAGTTGAAAAATAAATAACGGCAAATTAATGCCCAGCGAGGCCAATAAGCCCTCGGATACCTGTTCTGTGGCTTCGGCCGCTTCTTCGGCGGCGTAAACGGTTTCGATAAACATAATTTTGCTTCAAAGCTATAAAGCCATAAGCCTTAAAGCTTTAGAGCTCTACGGCTTTACAGCCCTTATTAATTTAAATAATTCCACTGAGCCAGACCATCTAAACAAAATGATCTGGCCGATTGAATTACTTGAGGGTGAAAACGACCACCAGCGCGTAAATAGCGATAGCTTCGGCAAAGGCGGCGCCCAAAAGCATTGGGACGAAGACCTTACCCGCGGCTTCCGGGTTGCGGCCGATTGATTCCAAAGCTTTGGCAACCAATCTGCCGATAGCGAGCGCCGGGCCCATGCCACCGATAGCGATGGCGAAAGCTTTGGCGAGCACGACGATTGAAGCGTGTTCCATATTTTTTGACCTTTCTGACACTTACCGGTCGAGGGGAAAAATAATTTTTAACCTCGCCCTGAGCGTCTTAATTAAATTTTTTAATGTGATTCTTCACCGTGCGGTTGGGCGGTGGCCATGGTCAAATAAACCAGCGTCAACATGGCAAAAACGCTGGCCTGAATCAAGCCCACCAGCACCTCCAACATCATAAACGGCGTGGGCACAAAAAGCGCCACCAAGCTGGTCATCACGGTCATCAAAACTTCACCGGCAAAGATGTTGCCAAAAAGACGAAAAGAAAGTGAAAGCACTTTAGCCGCTTCGCTGATGATTTCAATAACACCCACCACCATTTCAACCGCGGCGGTAAAAATTGCGATCGGGCCGTGCCGCAAACTCTTGATCAACGTGCCGATTTGAATGAACTTGTTTAAATGAGTCAGAATGCCCACTGTCATTAAGCCATAAACATGCGAGGCCACAACAGCCGTTAAAGCCATAGCCACAGTTAAATTGAGGTCGGTATTGGCCGGTCTCAAGATAAAAACATGACCCAATTTGACGCTGCCGGTGCCCGGAATCAAACCCAACCAATTAGAAAGAAGAATAAAAAAGAAGACCGAACCTACCAGCGGCAAAAAGCGCAAAGTATTTTTTCGGTCTCCGGTCACTTGGTCAAAATATTCCAAGAGAGTTTCAATAATAAATTCAAAAAAGTTTTGGAGCTTCCCCGGCCGCAACGACAACCTTCTTTTGATCAAGATGCCAATAATCAAAAAAATAATTATCGCTATCCAAGCATTTACAATCGTATTGGTAACCGGAATGTTTAGAATGTAGAAAAGTATTTCTGGCGCCAGGGTGGGAATATGCATACCCAGTATATCAACCCCGCATGATTTTATCACTTGGGGATTTTATTGTATTTAATTATTTTCTAAATTTGGCTTAGTGGTCTAATAAATTGCCCTTCTCACGTGTTTCGCGAAGCGAAACTTGCGGGGTTGTATTACTGGGCATAGTTTAACTTACTTCATTTTTTGGTATGCGTCTCCGTATCTTTTAGCTTTTCGATAAATTATCACACCCGACAAAATGGCGGCCACCACAAATCCCAGGATCAAAAACCAAGGCCGGGTTTGATATTTTTCATCCAATGACTGACCGATGAGAGCAAAAACAACCACCGGAGCGGCAATATTGACGCCAAAATCGCCTACGATTCTCAAAGCGAATAAATAGTACTCACGATCGTTCTTTTTTGTCGGTTTTAAGTTATCCACAGGTTTTAATAATTATAGCCAGTTCTAGCGTAAATGTCAATGTTTATTAAAGTTTGATTTTTTTGAATAAATCTAAAGTGTTTTTTACTGTCTGTTGAGCGACTTTTTCTACTGTTTCGCCTTTAATTTCGGCGATTTTTTCCACAACATATCTGACATAAGCCGGCTCATTGCGCTTGCCTCTAAACGGCGGCGGCGCTAAATAGGGGGCGTCAGTTTCCACCAAAAGACTGTCCAAGGGCGTATTTTTGGCTACTTCCAATAAATCCAAGGTGGGTTGGGGGTCATTCTTTTTGGGTGGAAAACAAATAACGCCGGTCAGGCCGATATAAAAGCCCAAATCCAAATAGGCCTTGGCTTCGAGCCAATTGCCGGTAAAACAATGGGCCACTCCCCGATTTTTTACTTTTCCTTGTTTGATTAATTTTTGTAAAACCGGAATCAAATGAAAATGGGCCGCGCGGCAGTGAATCACCAGCGGTAAATTCATTTCATCCGCCAGCTCAACTTGTTTATAAAAAGCCTCTTCTTGGATTTTTTTCACATCTTCTAAAGAATGATTGAGTGGCAGATGGTAAAAATCCAAACCACACTCCCCTATACCCACCACTTCCGGCTCCTGGGCCAATTTTTTATAAAATTCAAAATCAAATTTTTCTTCGCGGGTTTTAAAAATAATTTCTTCTTCATCAACTTCTTGCTCAGTCAAGTGGACTGGATGTAAACCAATCACCGCCCAAATTTTCTTGGGATATTTTTTAGCATACTCTACCGCCCGCCGACTCGTGGAATTTTGCGAGCCCACGGCAATCATAAAAGTTTCGGCCGCAATCGCCCGCCCAATCACCTCATCGGCGTCATCTTTATAAGCGTTGAATTGGATATGACAGTGAGAATCAATTAGTTTCATAAGGATATAAAAAGCGCTATCATTATAGCGCTTTCTTTAGAAGATGTAAATGCCCTCTCAACACGCCTAAAGTGTTGTAATTGGTCTTGATTGAACTATGTAAAATTTGCCATCAACAAATGCCCATTCTATGTCTTGTGGCGTACCATAATGTTCTTCGATTTTTATCACCAGTCTCGCCAAATCTTGAAGTTTGTCGTCGTCTAAAACCGGCGCATTTTTTAACGTTTCGGCAACGGGCATTTCAACTGTTTTGCCTTTGTGATAAATTAACATTACTTTTTGCTCTGAGATATTTTTTAAAGTAATTTCCAGTGTTGTTTTGTTAACGACAAAATTATTCGGTGTTATCATCCCCTGCACTATCAATTCACCCAACCCTCTGCCCGCCTCAATCATAATCTCATCTGTATTTTTGGTAAGTGGGTTGACTGAAAACGCTATGCCGGAAGCTTCGCTGTCTACCATGGTTTGAACAACAACCGCAACTAACAATTTGTTGATTGAAATATTTTGACCTTCGGCATACTCTAGTGCCCGCTGAGACTGTGCTGAATTCCAACACATTTCTATGCTTTCTAATAGCTTGTCCCTCGTTATATTAAGGTAACTTTCAAGTTGGCCCGCCCAAGAAAATGAAGGCGAATCTTCGACGGTGGCCGAAGAACGAACAGCCACTCTTTCTACTCCAAGTTCATCAAAAAATTTAAAAATTTCTTGCTGAAATTCCTCTACCTTTTTTATACCGCTGCGAATTTCTTTATGAACGTCCGTTGTAATTACAAAACCGGAAGGTACCGGGATACCCGCTTGAAACATTTCGCCTAGAGAAGCGCCCTTCCCGCCGGCCAATAAAACATCATTTTTATTTAGTTGATTGAAGTGGAGCAGGTTTGCCATGTGCGATAAAATTAACCTTATAATCTTTATCTTCAATAGTGGTTTTTGCTTCACCTTTGGCGTTGATGGAAATTCCGATTCCGGCGTTGTATCCCGCGTTAAAGGCTTCCTCGGGAACACCTAAAACTCTTTGGACGTATGGTTCTAAAGAATCTCCGTGAGCTATTATCCACGACACCAACTTCCGGCCAGGATGCTTTTTGTGATATGCGCTGGCAAAACGAGCCACAACAGTGATAAATTTGTTCATTCTATCTGCTATTTCCACCGGTCCCTCAGCGCCATACTGTTCTCTTTTTTCTTTATGAGTGTCTAAATTAAAATTTTTCCAAAAATCAGGTCCTTGTCCTTTGTATTCCTTACGTAAAAAATCAGCAAATTCAGGAACTTGAAACATTAAAGCCTCACCCAGTCTTTTTTCCGGTCGTGACACTCCACCCCTAAATATCGATTTGCCACTTTCTCTTTGAAGCGTGTTGAGTAATTGATTGTCCGGTAACCCCTTTTCTTTTAAATAATTTTTGATTTCTTCGGCCACAATTTCGCTGGTTTCTCTTGCTCTCTGGCCAAATTTTTCGTTATCCAACCAATACGTCGGACTATTTATTAAAAGGAAATCTGTTTTTTCCGGCTGATTTTCCATAACAACACCGAGTCTCTTCCGAGTTATTTTTTTTACATCTTCTTTGCCCTCGGGTGTTAATCTGCCCAGACTTTTAATTTCTTCTTCGGTTGGATTTTTTGAATCCACGGGGCGCTTGGTGTCATAAGCACCGTGCCTCTGAAGAATTAAAATAGTATCCCAGTCAGTCCGAGGAATTTCAGGTGCGATTAACGTTTCTGGTTTTTTATAATCCGCCGTTCCTTCTTTAAGCATATTCTTTTAGTTAAAGAGTTTTTAAATCAAACGGGGCTAAATCCGGCGTCATTACTTTGGTTTTAAGATCAGGCGGCAGGTACCAGACTAAAAGTTTAAACATTGCCGAGTGGCCGGTTGGTACTGGTTTTATACTTGTGGTTTTTAATAAAATTTTTTTTACTTTATCGTGGAGTCCGAACCACAACGGAAGAAGAAAACGATCAATATCGCCCATAATATCTTTAAACATGGCAAAATTTCTCGATTGCTGATAGGCTACTTCAAAAAGCGTGTAATCGTCCGCGTCTAATTTTTCTTTGGCCTGCCGTAATAAAATATTGATTTGTTGCTTCATTGAATCGTGTCTTTCTGCCAACATTTTGTTTTCTTCACGAAATTCAACAGCATGGGTAAGCATGTTATATACTGGGTGTTGTGAACCACGCATTTTGGCTTGCGCAAAAGGTATGGCCAGCACTTCTTTAAGTGTGGTTGCGTTTTTTGATGTATCTTTAGAGATTACTTCCAATAATCGATCCCAAATTGAATTTATTTTTTGAGTATTTTTTGACGAATGTTGATCAATCAAATCAATCGCTTCATTAAGTAGCAGCTTAGTTTTTTTGTTTTCTTCAAGCAATTTTACAAAATTAACTCCACCCAAAGCCTGTTGTAGATATAAGTCCGCGTAGTCACTTTGAAGCATGTCTCGTTGAATTTTAACAACCTTATCTTCATACTCTTCCACTTCTTCCCCGACATCAACAAACTTGTGTATTAAATCTTTGAGACTGTTAACATAAAATTCATGTATCGGGCCATCTGGAAAAAGATAGTTGACAATCCAAAAACGATAGCAAGTTAATTTATGAAATCTTTGATCAATTTCAACGAGAAATGCTAGGTCATCTTGATCCCCTTTTTCATAATCATTCTTGATTTTTTCGAAACCTTCAAACAACTCATCGCGCGCCCAAAAACCATACTTTTCGTAAGCCTTGGGATCTCCGGCTATTTTAGGCGCTATTTCTTCATAATAATCCACAATCGCCGGAAATTTTTCAGGATAAAACAACATGAACGATTCCAAATCGTTAGGTAAAGTTTGGGGAAATTTTAGCAAATGTTTATCAATCTTCATAAATGTAACCGTCGTTACCATCAAGTATTATTTTTTGTCCGTCTCGTAGCGTGGTGGTGGCGATTTGGGTGCCAACAACCGCCGGAATATTAAACTCTCTCGCTACAATAGCCGCATGGCAAAGATTGCCGCCGAGATCGGTAATAATGCCAGCCGCTCGACGTATTCCAAGAAGAAACTGGGGTCGCGTCATTGCTGTTACCAGGATGTCGCCTTTCTGAATTCGGCTCATTTCTTTTGCCATGTCTCCGCTACTAAACATATTAACCAGTCGCGCGGTGCCAGCAATCCTACCGGCAGAAGCGGGAAAACCACTCAGCATCCTTCTGGGTCTTTTTTCAAATGGTTTAAAGTATTCTCTTAGCGTGCCTTCTAGATCTTGGTACTCCTTTGAAGATTTTAACCAGCCCTTTTTGTCATGAGTTATTGGTATGCCTTCAATATGTAAATCGCCGATTATTTGTTTGATGTCTTGATTGGGCGTCAAACCAATTTTATCATAAGTTGTCACTAAGCGGCCGCGGCGATAAGTATGAAAACCGTAATAACTTTTATTTAAACCGGAAAGCTGATAGCCCCACCAACCCCAAGCCTTGCCACCTTGAAATTTAAATGTAAATTCATTTTTTTTGCCCTCAATTATTATAGGCGTGAACGGCTTACAAGTTTCTTTGTTGAAAACAAGTTCTAACTCTTCGTTTTGAATAAAAGGCCCGAATCTAAGGCCAAACTCGTCTTTAATGTTTTTTAGCAATCTTTCAGAAAATTTAATTTTGAGTTTACGAACGATTACTGTGGTACCGCTTTTCTCTGGACTAACACCACGGTTGATAATAAACGGATACTTGTTCCAATCGCCGTGTTTAAGCCAATGATCTTCATCATATTCTAAAACATATTCTTCATCCGAATCTCGTGGCGTAGTAATAAGAGTAAAACTTTTTCCTAAAAAAGAGGTGGAAGTTTTAAGACCCAATCCGAATTCGCCCAATTGACCTTTCTTTTCTGAAAAACCAAGACGAATGGCTTTAGATGCTTGTTCCTCGGTCATCCCCTTGCCCGTATCGTTTATAGCAATCATGTCGGGCGTAATATCTATTGAAACAGATAATTTTTTATTAGGAATGCGCGCGTCAATGGCATTATCAATAAGTTCCGAAAGGGCTTCTTGGATGGAATACCCTGTCTGACTAATTTTTGTGAGAATGCTTCGGTGAGGAGAAACATCAATATACTTTTTAGTTGTTTTTTTCATACCTCGTTTATTATAAAACTTCTGACCGTCTCTGACAACTAAAAATAAGACTGTAATTGCTTGAGGGCAATCGGCAAAAGCGGCCAGAGGATTGAAGAAAGGTTGATAAGATACGCGGCGACTTTGGAACCGGCCAAGGCGTTGGTTATAACTTCGTGAATCGGAAATTTGGAGATGAAGAAAAGCGTAATGCCGACCATTAAAACGCCTTCAATCAAGCCCAAAATGCCACCCAAAAGACGATTAATAGATGATAAAAACGGAATAATAGTCAAAATGTGGAAAATCTTCTCGGCAATCCAGAAGGCAAAACCTACCAGACGATTAACCAATAAAAACAATAAAATAAATACTATTACTTTAACCAAATTTTCATGTCCGCCGACCAAAAGTGTTATCCATTGGGCAATCGGACCGTAAAAATGACTGGCGACAAAAGCGCCGATAACCGAACCCACGAGCGACCCTAAGGTATGGATAAAACCAAACCATAACCCAAACAGCACAAAGCCGCCCAGAATGACAAATAAAGTAAAATCGGCGTAACTCATATATAATATAAATTTTACTCATCCTTACATTCTTAAGTTTGTAAGGATGTTATTTTTTAAATTATTTTTGGAAAAATGGGCTCCCCTTTTTTAATTTTAGTACCCGGCTTGAGTCCACCCCAAACTTGGGCCAAATCCAACGGCTGAGCTTTTTCTTTGGCCGCGTCCAAGCCTAGCTGTTCCCAAATTTTTTCCGCTGTTGTGGGCATAATCGGCAAAATAAACCATCCCAACTGACGCAAAGTCTCTAAAAGATTATAGATTACGTCTTTGAGTCTCGCCGGATTGGTTTTGGCCAGATCCCAGGGCTTTTCTTTTTCAATAAATTGGTTGCCGCTCATAATTATTTTCCAGGCCACGTCCAGCGCCTCATCAAAACGATATTCGTCCATGACAGCGGTAAAATCTTTCCATAAATCAATTTCACATAAGGGATCCAGCCCTTCCGATTTGTCAGAAAAATCCGGCACGATGCCGTCAAAATATTTTTCCGTCATAGATAAAGTTCGATGTAATAAATTGCCAAAAGAATTAGCCAAATCGGTATTGTAGTGTTCTTTCAAGTGAACTAAAGAGAAATCGCCATCTTCACCAAATTTAATTTCCCGAAGCAAAAAGTAGCGGATGGCATCCAGCGGATAAATCTTGGCCAGTTCCACCGGATCAATAACATTGCCCAAGGATTTACTCATTTTTTCGCCATTGATGGTAAAAAATCCGTGGGCGTAAATGGTCTGGGGCAAAGGCAAGCCGGCGGACATCAACATGGCCGGCCAGATAGCGGCGTGAAATTTTAAAATTTCTTTGGCCATCAGGTGCAAATCGGCCGGCCAAAATTTCTTAAACTTTTCTTCATCATTTTCAAAACCGATAACGGTCAAATAATTAATCAAAGCATCAAACCAAACATAAATCGCCTGTGTTTTATCCAATGGGAATGGAATACCGCACTTGGGATTTTGCCGGGAGATACTGATATCGGATAAATTATCTTTAATGTAGTTTAATACCTCATTTTTTCTTTTTTCCGGACGAATAAAGCCGGGGTTGCTCTCAATGTGGTGAATTAAAGCATCGCGATAATTGGTGAGACGGAAGAAATAATTTTCTTCCGAAACTTTGCGAGGTTTCTTTTTGTGATAAATACAACAATCGTTGACCATATCCGCTTCAGTCAGGTAGGCCTCGCAACCATCGCAATAAAGACCCTCATAAGTGCCTTTGTAAATGTCGCCTTTTTTATTAACCAAATCAAAAAATTTGTAAACGGCTTTTTGGTGACGCTCTTCAGTGGTGCGGATAAAATCATCATTGGAAATATCCAGCTCATCCCAGGTTTCCTGCCAGCGCGCGCCCATTTTATCCAGATATTTTTTAATGTCTGTCTCACCTAGCCTTTCAGCGGCTTCAATATTTTTTTGGCTATTTTCATCAATACCGGTGGCAAAAAAAACGTCATCGCCCTGGAGGCGGCGCCAGCGCGCAATACTGTCGGCCACAAGCGTGGTGTAAGCATGGCCGATGTGCGGCAAATCGTTGACGTAATAAATTGGCGTGGTGAGATAGAATTTTTTAGGCATAAGATTAGTGTGATTAGCGGCGCCTCGGCGCATTAACGCGATCCCTGTGCCACTATAACGAATTCGCCTTTTTCCGGCACGTTCATTTTTAAAATTTCTTCGATGGTGCCGCGATAAATAGTTTCAAACTGTTTGGTTAATTCGCGGCCGATAACCAATTTTCTGGTCGGTTCCAACACAGTTTGTAGTTCATTGAGGCATTTTTTAATACGATGCGGTGATTCATAAAAAACCGCTGTCTCCCCTCTCGCCGCCAATTCTTTGAAAAATTTTTGCCGTTTATTTTTATGCGGCGGAAAGCCGGCGAAATAAAATTTGTCGGTTGGAAATCCGGAAATGCTTAACGCCGCCACCACGGCCGATGGCCCCGGTATGGGATTGATGGCAAAAGGCAGAGCATCTACCACCAATTTTTCCACCAGCAAATTTCCCGGATCGGAAATGCCCGGCGTGCCGGCATCGGTGACCAAAGCGATGTTTTTCCCAATGGTTAGCTGTTTGATTATTTCTTTGATTTTCGCCGGCGAGCTGTGCTGATGAAAACTCACGGTGGGTTTGTAAATATTATAGTGCTCCATAAGCCGCCGGGTAACTCGCGTGTCCTCGCACAAAATCAAATCTACCATTTTGAGGATTTCAACGGCGTGAAAAGTGATATCTTTAAGGTTGCCAATCGGTGTGGCAACGATGTAAAGCTTGCCTAACATATCTTTAATTTTAGCATAACAAGCTTAAAAAAGCAAAACAAAAGGCCCCGATGTTCAATCGAGGCCTAAATATTGTTAAAAGAACTCACGAAATCCGCAAAACGAGACGGCCTAAGTAACCACCTAAAAGTGCGCTGGCGGCTTTGGCTCGCGCCAAATTTTCTTCATGAGAATGCGTTTCAACGGCGCTGTTGGTTATAAAACAAAGAGCCAAAACGCGTGTCCCCATGTAAAGTGCTGCTACGCAAGCCTCGGGCAAAATACTCATGCCCACCACGCCGGCGCCGGATTTGGCCAAGAGTGACTTATCGTAACGGCGGCCTTCAAAAAACGGCCCGCGGACCATCACATGACCGACTTCGGTCGCCATAAGTTCGCCGCGTTCTTGAAGCGCGATTTTCCGAAGCGCCGGATCAAGGGTGTCTTCGGGCGAGCCAAACTCACCGCCCCAAAGTGGCATCTCGGGCGCGTAAACCGTGACAAAACCGTTGACAACACCGATGCTGCCAACCGGCAAATCACTGGAAAGGCTACCGACCGCGCTTGTCACAATCAGTGTTTTGACACCGAGTTGCAGGAGCATTTCAATCTGCAACCGCACCATCCGAGCTAAAGACGTGTCGCTTGGCGCTTCATTCATATGCACGCGACCGCGCAAGAAAATAACCGGCTTGCCTTCCAAGTAGCCAAAAACCACCTGCCGGGCGTGACCCTCTAATGATTTGAGACTCTCAAAGCCCGGAATCTGGCTGAAAGCGATTTCTCGGCTTTCTTTGACCGCCAAAACATTGCCCCAACCCGTGCCCAACACCAAACCGATGGGCGCGATGTTCTTGGGAATCTTGAGTTTTTGACGAATGACTTGGGCCGCTTTTTTCGCCGCCGCTTCCCGCTCAACGTTACGCATACTCGCCTCCTTTTAAGGGATTAAAAAGATCATTAACTATTTTAACCCTAACGAATTAAAAAAAATTTGTCAATGAGAAAAACCTTCCAAAATATCCAAATAAACTATTCTCTTATTCGTGCGAATAAGAGAATAGTTTAGAGGTGAGAAAAAAGACTCTTAACAACAGGTTTTTGATCTTTTGATAAAGAATAAAAAACAGTGAGGCCTTTTTGTTCTCTATCCACAATATCGGCTGCCGAGAGCAGCCCAAGATGTCTGGATGTGCTTTTAAACGACAGCTTAATCTCTCTCGCAATTTCCCCCACTGAGGAGGCGCCGTTGTCCTTTAAAAATTTCGCAATCGCCAAACGCCGGTGGTTAGCCATAGCCTTTAATGTTTTTTCCATTTGTTTCATATAAAATTATACTAAGATTTTATTTTGATTTATTATTTCGTTTTCTTATTCTCTTATTCGTGCGACTAAGAGAATAGATAGCGGAGAAAAACCGGAGAAAATAAAAAAGCTGATCTCCGGTTTGGGGTTACATTAGTCTTCAATGATGATAGCTTGTGTCGGACAGGCGGCGGCGGCTTCTTTTACCGATTCCGGCGTGTCGCTGGACGGTTCAATGGGGTCAACTTTGTTTTGATCGTTCCATTTATAAGAATCGGGCGCCAAAGCCACGCAAGTGCCACAGCCAATACAGGTTTCTTGATTAATACAAATTTTCATATTTATTTTTTGACTTTATACATTTTACCATGACCGGGAATGATGTAATCGGCGAGTTTTAGGATTTTTTTGCGGTTTTCCGCCAGCTTCTTTTTGTCGCTGGCATACGGGTCATCTACCGGCAAGCCTTCTTTCCAAAAAAGGTCGCCGACAATCGCCACAATCCCCTTTTCAGTTTTTACCAAAAGGCTCAAAGCATCATAATTGTGGCCGGGAGTTTTGATAATCTTGATGTCTTTTGTAAATTGTTCCTGCCAATCCTCAACCGTGTTTTTATTCCACAAGCCAAAAAATTCCAATGTTTTTGCTTTTGGGAACATCCCGATATTTCTATAATGATCGATGTGAGAGTGCGTAATAAAAACGATATTTACGTCATCAATTTCCAATCCTTCTTTTTTTAGCTTATCAACCAGCATTTCCTGGCTTTCCAGTACACCCGGATCCACAATCATAACAATCCCCTTGTCTTTCACCAAAGTAATCGTCGGGGAGGTTTTTTCGTCACCAGCTTCTTTTGAATCAGCTGAAGTGTATCCTTCAATTAAAATTTTTACTTCGGCCATAAAATTATGAATTTAGATGACTCGCGTTATTTTTTTTAAACCAACTGATTAAAAATAAGATACCCACAAGAAATGCCGGAACGTCAATTATTAAAAAAAATATTTCCTTTCCTCCTTTAATAGATAATATCATATGCGCGAGGCCGGCGAGAATAAAAACCACTCCGCCAACTATTTCATACTTCCAAGATATCCAGACTATTATTGCCAACAGCAATGCGGGAATATTATGCATAAACAAACCCAAAACAGTTGGCCAAAAACCCAGATTGGCGTCAAAAACATCCAATGAAAATACCATTAAAAATAAAATAAGCGCTATTGACAAAACTCTCGGCGTCCAATATATAAACTTGCTGACATTTTTCTCCATATTAAGAAATTCTGTTTTTAATTTCTTCATTCTCACATTCTCAAGTTTGTAAGGATGTTGTTAAATGTTTTGAAACGATTTGAGAAAACGAACAAAAGTTTTGCCATAAGGCGACAGGGTGTGCTCTACAAATTTGCCGCGATATTTTTTATTGACAAGTCCAGCCTGAAAAAGCCGACGGGTGTGTTCCCCCAGAGTTTTTACATTAGCGCCAAGCGCTTTGACAATATTGTCAAGTGTAATCCCTTCGCTTGAGGCAATGAGAAATAGTATCTCAATACGATAGTGATTAGCCATACCCTTGAGATGCCGTTCCATTTGCTTGGCTGTTTTTATTCTACCCATATTTTTACAAATTACTTTATCCTCGTCATATTATACATCATCATTCTCACATTCTCAAGTTTGTGAGAATGAGATTTTGTGAGTGTGGATGTAAAAGGATTTTGTTTTAGTGGGGATTTTACAAAGGTGGTGTCTGCAAAGCACGCCATTGTATACCATTGTATACCAGACATGCGCCGTTAAGTGCCGTTACATGCTATTTTCTCCGATTCTTTTAGAATTGTTTCGGCCAATGATCTTTGCTTGTCAAATGTGGGATGAAAATGAATCTCCATCTGGTACTTTGGCCATTGGTCATGTTGAACACGGAAAAAATAGACGATTTCTGCTTCAAGAGCTTCAACATCCACATCATCGTTAAAAATCCAAACAATCAATAAATGATCACCATTTTCTTTCAGCCATTTATAACCATGATAGCCTGTTTTGTGAGCTGGTTTTACGCCCTGATGAATACGAGAACCCATTGGTTGTTTTGTGATGCCTATATAGTTGATGAGTCCATTTTTTCCGACCAAATATATTTTATTTCCTCTCTTTGTGACTGGTGCCACAAAATGCTTGGTTCCGTCATTGGCCAAAACAGAAACAATTTCATTATCTTTTACTGTAATTTTATAAATGTAGTTTATATTTTTAAAAAGTTATCGATTACGATTAAAGTGTTAAGGAGGCTGACAAAAGGAACAAATCGATCAACCATTCCTATGAAAGTAACAAACAGCAACATCAAAACAAGTTCCCCCGCTATAGGTAGAAGCGCCCATAATTTCTTAGTGCCCTTATTGTTTAATGCTTTTATGAATACATAAAATAGATAGCTCACGGCAGCTAAATCTATTATATATAACCACCACATAATAAAGAGGGAGGTGCCGTTTGTTCCATATAAGATGGGTCCTGAGTACAATTTATTTAAAATTAATAAAATAGTATTTTTTATAAAAGCCCATCCGATGGGTATGTAAAAACTTATTAAAATATAAAGACAAGCTAAAATTCTTAGAGGTGCTAAAAAATCTTTAACAAACAACTCTTGTTTAAAAAATCGTTTAATTGCTTCTATATATTCTTGCATATTATTTGAATTTTATAAATTTAAAAAATACTTTTCCGAGGTCTGTCAAACCTTTAGTTTTTGCCTCTACCCCAGAACCAAACTTATTAGCGCCAAGGACGTACAGTAGTCCCTTATAACCTAGTGAAAACCCACGTATTAACTGTTTATTTTCTTAAAAATCCGGATCGATTCACAAAAAGTTACTACAATAACCATCCAACTGGCAATAAAAACAATGAGATTAAAAATGCTTTCCGGCCAAATATTTCTATATGTTATGTAGGATTTATCCGTGTGTACATAAGAACTTTGCTTAATTTCAGCTACGCCACCAATTTGATCCGACGAAAGCACCTTGAACATAGGATTGAATGAACTGGGTGAGGGCTTTCGATATACGACTGTCAGGCTCCCAACCACATCCGTTATTTTAATCGCATTACATGTTCTATTATTTACAGAAGCGTATATTTTATTACTAGAATTATCCTTGTAATTAATTTGTATTTCCATTGCGCCCGCTTCACTATCTTTATTATAGGGCAATTGAATTTTCGTGTCATTGATTGAAACCTCATTATTATTGTAAACACAAAAATAGTACCATCTTAGCTTCAATGGAATTCCAAATAGACTATTGAGTTCATCCAAAGGTGTTTCTGTATTATCAATATTGATGGCATCGATTTTTTCATTATCTTCGGGCAGTACGATTCTCGCTGACTCGACTAACTGGGGTTTTATCAAAACCCAAGCCATAATAATTGGGACGACCAAAAATAAAATAACCCACAAGACAATTTCTTTTTTGTTATCTCTTATGGTTTTAAACAATCTGGTTATATAAACTCTAGGTGCCGTAGTATTTTTCGTGATAGAAGCGCAGTGGCTGTTCTGTCTCCGGAATGGCTTCTTAATTTAAAATATAGACTGTGGGCTTTCCTTTTCGGTGGGGGCATAAGATTTGTATCGCGCGCTTCTTCCCAAACCGATTCGCTCAATCTTTTTAAGTTTGAGCAATACTTCAAGCGTTTGTTTTACTGTCGGTCTGGCTATTTTGGTATTTTCCGCGATATCGCCAGTACTCGTTTCTTTTGCCTTTTCAATGTATTGCCAAACGGTTAACTGTTTTTCTGACAGAATTTTTTCTATATTTTCTTTGGATAATAATTCCACCGCCATTTGCGATTGTTTCAAGATGATATCTAAAAAGAAACCAAGCCAATCGGCGATGTTTTCATTTTCTGTCCCTATTGTTTTTTGACTGCGCCGTAGGGCAATATAATAATCCGGTTTGTTGTCTTCAACTAATTTTTCATGAGAAACATAGGGAATATACAAATATCCCGCTTGGAGTAGCAATAAGTTGGTGAGCACTCGGGATAAACGGCCGTTGCCGTCGGTAAACGGGTGTATCTTCAAAAATTCAACCAAAAAATTACCAATCAAGAGTAGGGGGTGGTATTTATTTTCCTCTAATTTTTTTTGCGTCCACTCAACCAGATCTCTCGTTTGGCCCGGAGTAAGATATGCCGGCACAGTGTCAAACAGAATAGCGACTGATTTTCCAGTATCGTCTAACACGTGAACTTTGTTTTCGCCTTTTTTATAATCGCCGCGATGTTTTTCGTCCTTATCTACATATTTAAGAAGTTCTTGGTGAAAATGTTTAATGGTACTTTCACTAAATTTTTGCCCTTTCCACGAGTTAAAAACATTGTCCAGGAGTTCATAGTATCCCCGCGCTTCTTGTTTGTCGCGGTTGGTAAATTTTTGGATGTTAATGCCGCGCATCAATTTTTCAATGTCTTCGTCGGACAGGCGAGAGCCCTCAATGCGGGTGGACGCGCCGGTGGAGGTGATCAAAACAGAGCGTTTTAAACGCCCCAAAACCTGTGGGCTTAAGCGAGCGCCTGTTATCCATTGTCCTTTTAGTTCATCAATTTTGGCGGTTTTAGAGACAATAAAAGACGGAATCTGCTCAATTCGTCTGAAAAAATTATTCGAAATTTGATGATTTTCTGTTATTTTTTGGCTAATATCAGGCATATATTTAAATTGGACATATTAACTATATCCAATTATATCCGATTAGGGAAAACTAGTCAATTCGATTAGAATGAGCGATTCGCGCAAGATTCGCGCAACAATCGCGCAAAGCTAAAACAGCCCCCTCAGTTTTTAAGCCCCATAATATTTTTCGCAGTAGAAGCGAAGTAGTTGCTCTATTTCCGGAATGGCTTCTTTATTGATAATGCCGGTTTTTAGTTTCTTTTGAATATCTTCAAGGGTGCGGGCGCCGTCTAAGACAGCTTGTTCTATGTCGCGGTCGGTGATTTTTAATTGCTCGTCAATAATTTTGCCGCCATCAGAGACCACCCGGTCATGCTGGCCGGATTTGTGAAAATAATCATTGATAGCCGCGCGCAGGGCCTTGTCACCCAAAACCGAACAGTGAACTTTGCGTTCGGGCAAACCACCGAGTCGTTTCATAATATCCTGCGGCCGGATTCGCAAAGCATCCTCAATTTTCATTCCACCTTTTTCAATCACCATCACAGAAAGCATAGAAGTGGCGGCAATAGCCGAAGCGCAGCCGAAAGTCTGCCATTTGCACTCTTTGATTTTATCCGTTTTGGGGTCAATTTTAACCCAGAGCACCATTTCATCGCCGCAAGCCGGCGAACCCACGCGGCCCATGCCATCGGCCTTAAAACCCGCTTCTTCGCCGTGTTTTAAAAGATTTTTGGGATTAAAAAAATGCTCTTTGACTGCTTCGGAATAATACCAGGGTTGGCCGGATTGGTTAAAACCGTCGGCTTTTGTTTGTTTGGAAGGCATAGTTTATTTTACCTAAGCTGGATTCCCGATCGTGGTCGGGAATGACAGAAGAGAGTTTAGAATTTATTTATACTTGGCGTGCTTGTTTGGATTACAAACGTCTAAATTTACCGGCGAGATCTCGCGCAATTTGCTGACAATGCCGGGCAAAACTTTAATTAAATAATCAATTTGTTGTTTGTTGTTGCTATGCCCCAAAGAAAACCGCAAACTGCCGTGGGCAAATTCATAGGGCACGCCCAAAGCGCGAATCACGTGCGACGGCTCCAGCGATTCCGAAGTGCAAGCCGAACCGGTGGCCGCCTGTATTCCCACTTCGTCTAAATACAGCAATAAGGCTTCGCCTTCAATATCCAAAATTGTGATGTTTAGATTGTTGGGCAATCTTTTTAAGTTTTTTGCGGCCGCACCCGCCTCCTCGGCGGGCAGGTCCGGTTCGGGGCCGTTTAATTTGATTTTAGGCACGGCTTTTTGCAGTTTTGCCCAAAGATAATTGCGTAAACCGATTAATCTTTTGTTTTCTTTGTCTTTATTTTTTTGCGCCAGTTCCAAGGCAGTGACTAACCCGATAATGCCGGCGGTGTTTTCTGTGCCCGGCCGCAGGGCAAATTCCTGTTCGCCGCCGAAAATCAGCGGTTGAATTTTTACGCCGCGTTTTTTAAATAATACACCCACGCCTTTGGGCCCGTAAATTTTACTGCCGTTGAGTGTCAACAAATCAACATGCAGGCGATTGACATTCAAATCCAGGGCGCCGGCCGCCTGGCAGGCATCAGTATGGAAAATTATATGCGGATGATTTTTCTTCAAAGCATTTCCAATTTCCGCCACCGGTTCAATCGTGCCGATTTCGTTGTTGGCAAACATCACTGAAACCAAAATCGTCTGCGGCGTAATAGCTTTAAGCACCTGCTCGGTTGTGACAAAACCTTCGGCATCCACGGGCAGATAAGTGACTTTAAAACCTTCTTTTTCCAGTTGTTCGCAGGCGTGTAAAACCGCGTGGTGTTCAATTTTGGTGGTGATGATGTGGTTCCCCTGCGCGCGATTTGCCCGGGCCGCGCCCAAAATCGCCAAATTATCCGATTCCGTGCCGCCGGCGGTAAAGATTATTTCGCCGGCCGAACAGCCAAAAACTTGAGCGACAAATTTGCGCGCGCCGCTGATGGCATTTAACGCTTCCCGACCCTTTTGGTACAAAGCCGATGGATTGCCAAACTTCTCATTAAAAAAGGGCAGCATGGCTTTTAAAACGCGCGGATCTATGGGGGTAGTGGCGGCATGATCTAAATAAACATTTTTCATACTAAAACGGCAAAGTTAAATTGATATTGTGCCCGGCATCGGTGGCGGATTTAACCGGCGGGGCAAAATTGATGGGGAATGGCCGTTGTTTGCCCGTGGCCAATTCTTGGAAAAAAAGCTGGCGATTTTTTACGCCATACTCGTATAATTCGCGGGTCACTTTCACATCCTGAAGACAATATTTTTCAATTTTATCAAACTCCCCTGTTTTAAACCATTCTACCGCCTGCAAACCGTTGGCGCTTTTCGATATCCCCAACGTGGCTTTGGCCAAGTCATCAAGTTTTAATCTGAAACCTAGACTTTTCTTCACTTCTTCCAGCATATCCAGCTGAGGCAATTTGGATAAATCCCCGCCGTAATAATTGTTTAAAACCGGCAGATCAAAATACCGCGAATTGTAACCGATAATGCGTTCGGCAGATTCTAAAATCGGCCAGAGTTTATTAAGTTCGTTTTCTTTAAAAGAAGAAAACTGGCCCGTTTTATAATCATAAATACAGGCAATAGAGACTTTTAAATCCCCCGTCCTCCCCTGCCCGCCCGGGGCAAAAATATTTTGAGTTTCAATGTCGATTACAATCTCGTTGGACATATAAACACAGACACACAGATTAAATAAATTTCACAGATCACAGATTTTAAAGAAGTTCTTCAATTTTTGTTTTATCAAAACCAACAATGATTTCGCCGTCAATATCAATCACCGGCACGCCCATCTGGCCGGACTTGTCTATCATTTCTTCGGCCGCAACCTGATCGGCGGCCACATCTTTGTGAACAAAAGGAATATTTTTGGATTTCAAAAAATCCATGGCCATGTGGCAATAAGGACAGGTGGGAGTGGAATAGACGATAATTGATTTGGGCATAATTATTCTAATTACTCTAATTAACCTAATTATTCTAATCAAATTCCAAGATATTGTCTAGCCCCATTACAGTTTCAACCAAGATCAACTTTATTCAATCTCTGTAAGGCGAAGGCGCCTTACGGCTTTGATTGGCAGTATCCAATGTTCTTTCTTAAAACTGTAACGGGGTAAATCTAATATTGAATGATATTGCGGATTTCTTGCGCCTCTTCGGGTTTGCGGGCCAAGATCTTTTCTATATTATATGTGCCCAGCCGGGGCGCCTCTAAAAACCCGCGCATGGCCGCCTGCGCCAGCCAACCGCTCTGCACCAAATCCAAAAGCCATTCATTGGTGTAGGCCGGATCATTTTGAGCGATACCGGCGCCAATGGATTTGAGCCAAAGTTTGTTAAACACCTCTTGCGAGCCGATGGGCGGCGACATTATAATGGGCAAGCCCAAAGCGGAATAAAACGTCAGTTCGCTGGGTTTAGTCCACAAAACATCGGTGGTTCGGAGCAATTTATTAAACTTTTTAAAATAATCATTTTTATCCGGCGTGTAAAGTATTTTTACCTGTTTGTCTAAAGATTTGGCCAACCCAGCCTCTTTTGTCGCTTTAATAAAATAGTCTCTGATATCTTCGTGAATACCGGCAATCAGATTGAGATTGATTTTTTTATCGGCGATTTCTTTGGCTAAACTCTTTAGAATAGTCGCGCCAATTTCGCGCTGGGCGCCGGCGCCACCCACGGCAAAAGTAATAGTTAAGGGATGGTTGGATCGCGCGTAAAGATTTTTCCGACCCAGCTGTTTTTGAATGGTTGAACTATAACGGCGGCGAAAGCGGCCCAGGGGATCCAAATTTATTAGCCGATGGCCCAAATCGTGTTTTAGAGTATTGAGTTTGGGGCCGCCGAGATTTTCTTTAGGTAAAGGAAAGCCGGTTAAAAAAATTCTTTCCGGTTTAACGCCATATAATTTTAACCGTTCGGCCACGCGATAGCAGGGCACAAAATAATTGATACGCGAGGCCGGGGTTTTAAGATCCGCCCAAACCCGAGCGATGTCGGCGTCGCAAATGACGCAATAAATTTCGCCTTCATAATTAAAATACTCCGCCATAAAAGCGATGGAAAAAAAACTGGTAACGAGCGGATGCGGCTTTTTGTTGAGTTGCTCGATTAAATGTTTTCCCCACTGCCGTTTTTCAATCAGATGAAATATTTCTTTTAACTGAAACGATGGCCGCGAAAGATCTCGTTTGGGATAAAACTCGGGTATCGCCTGAAACTTGTCGTACAAATTAAAAGCCGCCCGGCCCACCACCGGCACGCGGCTAAAACGGGAGATAAATTCATAAAAACTCTGGCTGGTTTGCCAGATTTTACGGTCGCCCTCCGGAATACCTTTATAATTGTTGGCCGTGATTATTTTTTTGTAAGCCAAAGGCTGGAGAGGAAAGGTGGCTCGTTGATGACCATAACCCATATCGACCGCCACCAGCCAAACGTGATGATTTTTTTTCATGGCAGTTCCAATAAAAGTTTGCCAAACGGAATTTCCAGGCAAAAATTTTTATCTTTATTTTGATAAGTTTTACTTTGAGGATTTTGGCGTTCTTGCAAACTAAAAGAGTAAGTCAGCTCTTCACCACCATTGACCGGATAAGAAATTACCTCCAGCACGCCCACAAGCAGGGTATCGTCATCGGGGTACTCCCTCTCCCCCATGGGCATGTCTTTTTGAAGTCTTTCCAATTCGGCCTGATTAACGCCGGTTTGTTTTAAAAACTCTAAAGTCATATCCGAGGCTTTATCTAAACTTTTTGAACTCATAAGCATGGTTTTGAGTTCTTTTAAACTCTCGTCGGGGTCAAAAATTTTTAAGTCGTTTTCCTGGTGATTGGTCATACCCAGTATATCAACCCCGCATGATTTTCATCAGTTGGGGATATAAATTAAACTATTTTATTTTATCTACTTGTTCTCCCAGCAACACTCATTTACCCCTATATGTTTCGCGAAGCGAAACTTGCGGGGTTGTATTACTGGGCATAAAGATAAAAATTAAGTTTATTCTTATTCATACATTTTACTCCTATTTATTGCTTTTAGCAACTGAATCCTGTAAAATAATAAGATATGTTGCTAAACATCATCTTGGCCAATATCGCCGTGGGCTTAGTAGGCGTTTTGGGCGCTTACAGCGTGATTCGATTTTTTGCCAAAGATCATCATCGCCTGATGTTTTTTGTCAGTTTTGCCGCCGGCGCGATGATTGCCGTGGCTTTTTTTGATTTGTTGCCCGAAGCGCTGGCCGCGCAAAAAGAGGCAATGATTACGATGGAGTTTTTAGTTCTAGGTCTTGTTTTGTTTTTGTTAATTGAAAAGGGCTTGATCTACTATCATTGCCACGAAGAAAATTGCCGGGTGCACCAATCAGTCAAGCTGATAATGCTCGGCGACGCCGTTCACAATCTTTTGGACGGAGTAGCCATTGCCGCGAGTTTTATGGTCAGTCCGGCAGTGGGCATCTTTACCACGCTCGCTATTATCATCCATGAAATACCGCAGGAAATTGGCGACGCCGGCATTCTTTTGCATGCCGGTTATAGCCGCGCCAAAACAGCGCTTTATAATTTAATCACGGCCGGCACCGGTATCGCGGGCGGCCTCCTCGCCTATTACGCTTTAAGTTCTTTCAGCCAAGCTCTGCCCTACATCTTGGCCGTCACAGCCGGCGGTTTTATCTATATTTCGGCCGCGGATCTTCTGCCTGAACTGCACAAGGATAGCGACACGCGCCTGGATGTTATTTTGCACACCGCCACTTTTATTTTTGGCATTTTGATAATCTGGCTTTTGGGAAAATACGTTGGCGAATAATTAAAAAGAAAAAACCCTGTTGTTAAACAGGGTTTTTGTTTTGCCGGTGTTTTTACTCGACGAGATCGAAGATAAAGCCCGCGGTTTTGATGACCTCGGCCGCGTGTTCGTACTTCATTCGGTGGTTTTGCTGTTGGCTGGGATCGTTAAACTCCCTCTCGTATCCGCAGCTGCACACCAGCGTGGCCGGGACGTGGCCATCACAACCGGAATCGCCGCAATGATACTTTTCACCCCGCACGATTTTCATCTTGTGTACTTTCACGACCTCGAACATGGGACGCCTCCTTAGGTTTGAGTTTTGGGAAACTACAGACTCGCGCAAAATGGATCTTCGCCAGCGAGGATTTTATCCAAGCGGCTACGAAGCAATTCGTAGCGCGTTTTGGTATATTCCATACTCAACAGATAGTTGCGATAACGACGCTCTGGCGGAGGGAAATCAAGCTTTGCTTCACCGAACTGTTCGATCGTTAAATCAACCTCGGCGCCATCGGGCAGATGATTCCAACAGTGACAACCGGCAAGGATAACGCTACCCTCGAATCTCAAACCCTGAAGCGAAGCACACAAAAGATCGCCGCCAAAAAAATCTTGAACAATGAGCGAAACGACAATGCAGTGACCCCGGAAAGGATTTTCCGGTTTCCATTGCTCCGGCGCATGCGACGTCTGTGCGTCAACGATCAACCGCAAAAGATATCGCAACTCCTCTACTGTAAACGGCGACGGATTCATGGTTTACTCCTTACTTTTGAGAATGCGGATGATATCGTTGACAGCCAAAAACGGCAACATCAAATGCGTGGCGGGCAAAATAATTTTTTCATCCGCCTGAGGATGCATGGCATTTTCGGCGCCCCAAACGATGGTGTCGTAAGCGCCGCCAATACAATGAATAGTCAACTTTTTAGACACTCTCCGTTTCAAAAAATCCAGAAAGCTGCTTTGAGGCGACATCTGGCGCAATGAGATATAAAGCTTGCCCAGAACAGCGCCGGCAATCTTGGCTAAAGGCGTGCCTTGAAAGGGCGAACCGATAGTAACGATTGTATCAACAAAGTCGGCGGCGCCGTATATTTGAACAGCCGCCACCGCCACAAGACCGCCCATACTGTAACCGATTAAGGCAACCGGCCGACCCGATTCCCGCGCCAGCTCTCGGCACTTTAAGGCTACGGCTCTGGCGTGCGGACGAAT
Organism: uncultured Gammaproteobacteria bacterium; assembly: GCA_964596405.1. Lineage (GTDB taxonomy): Bacteria > Patescibacteriota > Patescibacteriia > Magasanikbacterales > UBA10003 > CAZQSS01. The sequence goes on from CAZQSS010000001.1 coordinate 67,985, forward strand.
ATCCTTGATGGGCAAAAACTGCGGCGCGTAAAATTCCGGCTCAAAACCGGCATCTTGCAGTTTAGAAACCAGATACGGAAACATAATATATGAACCACCCATGCCTTGAATCAACAGCACCCTTTTGCTTCGCATCCTCGTCCCCTTTCTCTCAAGTATTTTGCGGATTAATTGTAAAGAACCTGAATTTAATCTATATCTTTTTTGATTTTTTGTCAACCTGCTTGGTTAAGCATATCTAACAGCTTATCTTTTTCGTCCTGATTGAGAAAAGACGAATTAACTGCGTTGATTTGAAATTGGCGCAAATCACGCCGGGGTTCGGCGGAATCTTTTAGAACCTCGACCAAAACATCACTCAACGTAAAATTAAAAATCCCCGGATCGTCCGTGTTGATACTGACCAAAGCACCGCGATCAATTAAACTGTTTATATTGAGATCGCGATGAGATTTGATAAAACCGCAAGTTGTATTAGACAGCGGACACAACTCCAACCCGATTTTTTTCTCCACCACGGCTTTTAACAAATCTTCGTGTTGGCTGATAGGAATGGCATGACCCAACCGGTCGGCCCGGAGTTTAAAAATAGCGGTTTTAATATTTTCATAAAGTCGCCCGCCAAATTCACCGGCATGCACCGTGCGTTTGAGCGGCGAATTAAAAGTCAGTTCAAAAGCCAACAAGTGGCGCTCGGGCGGATAACTTGCTTCATCACAGGCCAAGTCCAAGGCCACGACGCCGTCGGGCGCGCAATCAATGGCCGCTTGAGCGATTTTGACCCCGACATCGGGCTCGGCCTCGCGGCCAATACAGACAATAATTTTTGTCTTGACACCAAATTCTTTTTCGCCCAGTTTGAGTCCGCGGCTGACCGCGCGGATAATGGTTTGATAATTTAATTTTTGCCGCAGGTCGGATTGAGCGTGACCATAGTAGGTCGATTCACCTGTGTGATATTGGGGCGCAAAACGCAACTCGGCGTAAATAATGCCATCTTGGGCCAAATGCTCCACTTCATGAAAAGCTACATATTCCAAATTTTCCTCGGTCTGCATCACGCTGGTGACCAAACCAAAGCCTTTTTGAAACAACGCTTTCAAATCCTTTTCGCGCAACCGGCGAAAATAATTTTTCAACTCTCCGTCCGTTTTTACCGGCAACGGGATATTTCCGCGCTGAGCCAAAAAGAAAATATCTTCTTCAGCCACATCGCCATCAAGGTGACGATGCAAATCAATTTTTGGAAATTGCCTGACAGTCTCTAAATTTAAAATGCTTCTTGTTGGATTTTCCATAAAACACTTGAAATAAAACTGGCATTGTCAAAACCATTGGAAGAGACTATAAAAAGCGCGCCTAACCCGTCCACAGCCACTCCTTGCAAATCTCGATAAAGAAGCGGAAAACGCCGGCGTTTCAATTCACGCCCTTCGGCCGAAAAAATAATAACTTCCCGACGACCGTTATCAGAAACAATCACCTCTCCCCGCTCCCCGACGGCAATATCCTCCGGAGAACGCAAGCCATCTCGCGGGTCGACAAAAATTTCTAATGGCTGACCGGGTGTATATTTAAAAATAGCGCCGGTGGTATCGTCGGTAATAAGAAAAGTTTTTAAAATCGGATGCCAAATAATTCCCTCGGGCGCTTTAAATAGCGGGTGGTCGGGATATTCTTTTTTGGTTTGACCGTCCGGAAAAATTTGAGTAATTGAATTTTCGCTTTCGTCAATCACCGTGATTAAATCGTCTTCATCAACAAACAAACCCTCTGGATGGCGAGGAAAATTTTTCATAACCGATAGCGCCACCCAGCCGCCACCGGTTGAATATCTAAAAATTTTCCCTTGGGCACTGTCTGAAACATAAACCGTCTTGGAATTAGCGGTTACACTGTCAATGTCGCGTAGTTGATTTTGAGGATCAGGGAGACGAGTTAACGCGCCATTTTGTAACACAAAAACACCCGGACCCTTATGGTTGCCCGCCAAAGCCGGCGCGGATTCATTGGCCACAACCACACCCCATTGAGGATGATAAAATAAATCATCGGTATGGTATAAACCCGCCCCCAGATCGGCGATTTTTACAAAAACACCGTCATTGGTTCGCCCAACGGAAACAATTAAAAAAATAACAAGTAACGCCGCGCCGCCACTCATGGCCAGTATTATTTTTTGTTTCCAACTAAAACGCGGATTAATAATTTGTCCGGATGGCGGTTGTAACAAGTCGCCCCTAACTGTCATTCCATAGGCGCCTAAAGCAAAAAAGACGGCGGCAAAAAATTCCAAAACCTCTTCCCAAGCGTTAAAAAAGAACTTCGGTTGCCAGATAATATACCAAAAATCGGAAAATTCATGACCGCGCCAAACTAATTTATCAGTTATGGCTTGAATTCCGGAGAACAACTGATTGTCCAAAGTATCAAACAACGTGGCCGCGATAAATAAAAAAATTCCCCAAAGATGCGCGGTCACTAAAAATGATTTTTGAGCGGATGATAAAAATTTGTTTAAAGTCCTGACAATAAAAAAAATAACAATGAGCCCGATGATACCGTAAAACACAGTGACAAAATCAGTGACATATCCCGGCCAATGAAAAATTTTTTGCAGATTATCGCCGATTCTTTCATGGAGTAAAAAAAGTTCGTCGGACGCGGCAAAAATTAAACCCAAAGATAAAAGACCAAAGGCGCTTAAAATAATTTTATTGACACGATTTTGACCGGCCAATTTTAACCATAATAAAGCCGCTAAAAAAAGAGCGGCGGCCGTGGGATAACGGATCCAAGAATACTCTTCAATTAAAGACCAGCGTTGATCGAAAATAAAAACAAAAAGAAGCGCTAAAAAAGCGCACCAAGAAAAAATTAAGCCGCGATGCCAAATAATGGCGCGCGGCCGCCACCAACAAATTACAGTTATCAGCCACGCCAACAAAAGGCTGGCAAATATAATATAAAGACGAACTAGAACCTCATATGAAAGGGCGCGGCCGGCCAAATTCTCAATTGGCAAGATCAGCGCCGGAACGGCCAGCGCGGCTAAAAAATTCGCAAAAATAAAACAAAAAACCGCCCAAAATACCTTTTTGAAAAATGTTTTATTGGCTTTTAGATTCATGTTTTGAGATGGTTCTTTTATATTCTACCAAAAAATCGCCTTTTAGGCGATTTTTTGAAACTTCTATTAATCTTTTTTAGCGGCGCTTTCACCGGCCAGCCGGCCAACGCTCCAGCAGGCCTGGAGGTTAAATCCGCCGGTTGGACCGTCTAAATCCAAAACTTCGCCGGCCAAAAATAAATTACTGATAATTTTAGACCGCATGGCGCGGGGATCAACCTCTTTCAAATCCACACCGCCGGTGGTCACCATGGCTTTATCAAAACCGTCTACTTTTTGAATGTCCAAATCAAAAGTCTTAAACAGTTTTAATACTGCCTGGCGTTCGGTTTTCACAATCTGATTAACTCTTGTCTCCGGCGCGATTTTAACTAATTTTAACAAAACAGGAATCAGCTTGGGTGGTAAAAATCCCGTGAGCGCGTTTTTGATTTGGCTGTTGCTGTTGGCGGAAAAAATATTCCGCAATCTTAAATCCAAATTTGATACATTTTCGTTGGGAAAAAAGTCTATTGTTAATTTTACATTGGGCAAAGACCGTGCCACCAAGCCGCTTGCCGCTAAAATTGCCGGACCACTCAAGCCGTCGGCGGTAAAAACCGCCTCGCCTGTTCGGCTGTCTATTGTCCGTTCGTCTTTTTGCCAGCTAAACTTGACGCCAACCAAACTTACGCCTTCCAAATCTTTGATAAATTTATTTTTGACAATAATCGGCGCCAAGGCCGGTCGGGGCTCAACAACCTTGTGCCCCAAGGCCGCTAACCAATTGTAGCCCTCACCGGTTGAACCGGTGGCGGGATAGGATTTGCCGCCGGTCGCAATCAGATAATTTTTCGCGAAAAATTCCCGGCCGTCGGCTAAAACAACTTTTTTTATCAAATTGTCTTCTTTAACAATTTTTTTGACCGCGGCGCCGGTAATAACTTCCACTTGAGACTGACGGATATAATCAAGCAATACCGCCAAAATATCCCGAGCCTTGTCGCTGACCGGAAAAGCGCGGTTATTATCTTCAATTTTAATTTTTACGCCCCGCTGGGTAAAAAAATCAATGGCCGAGGCAGAATCAAAACGCGACAGAGCGGAAAATAAAAATTTACCCTGCGATCCAAAAGCTTTTACCATCTCGCGGACGCTGATATTGTTGGTCAGGTTACAGCGTTCTTTACCGGTCAAAAGCAGTTTTACGCCCACGCGTTCATTTTTTTCCAAAAGCAGTACCCGCGCGCCGCATTCACCGGCCCGTCCGGCGGCCATTAGTCCGGCCGCGCCGCCGCCGATAACAATCAAATCGTAACTCATAGAATTAAAGACTGCCTAAATCAAGATACTCATCAAATTTAATTTCTTTAACAAAATCCGGCATATGGCTGACCAAAATAATCGCGCCCTGATAATTATTAATCGCCCGGGCAATAACCGGCAGATGGCGAAAATTGATATGATTGGTCGGCTCATCTAAAATCAAAAGCCCCGGCCGCATTAAAACCAGCCGAGCAAAAGACAATAATCCTTTTTGACCTTCGGACAAATGTGAAATTTTGTGATCCATCAGTTCGCCGGTAATAAAAAAACTGGCGGCCACCGAGCGCATTTGCTGGGTGTCCACCCGATCGGCTAAAATACTTTTCAAGGAATCAAAAACCAGGCTGTCAAAATCTAAAGTGGCAAAATCCTGACTGTAATACCCGACTGTCACGCCGTCCATAATCACCGCGCCTTCATTTTTATTGTTGACCAAAGACCGCAAGAGCGTGCTCTTACCCAAACCATTGGGGCCGGAGACCAGCAGACGGGACTTTTGCCGCATAATCAAATTTACTTTTTTAACAACCGGCTTGTGGTCTTTAATAATCTTAACTGATTTTATAGTCACAATGTTCCCCACCACTTCCTGATTCGGAATCGTAAATTCCCGGATGGTTTTATCTTCTCTTCTGACCGCCACTTTATTTTCTTCCAAATCTTCGGTTTCTTCTTTCAGTTTGGAAGCCAGTTTTCTCATTTTACCGCCTTTATTGGCAAAAAAATTCACTTTTTCTTTACGATCTTTAATCTGTTTTTCCAGCTGGGCGTTTTTCATTTGTTCCCGTTCAATCCGATTTTTTATTTCCTCAACCACCGAATAATAATCCCCCACGTATGTTTCTATTTTATTGGTAAAAGTATCCAAATACAGCACGCCTTCGGTAAAAGAATTAAGAAAATCCGCGTCATGCGAAATAACAATAACGGTTTTATCGTACATGACTAAAAATTCAATCAGATGATCAATACCCGCTTGATCCAAATTGTTGGTGGGCTCGTCTAAAAGCAAAATGTCGGGATTTTGAACCAAAGCAAAAGCCAAAAGAAGCCGGGCTTGCTGTCCGCCCGAAAGTTCCCCCACCAGCCGGTCAAACGGCGCTTCAAAATTCACCGCCGCCATAGCCTTGCTGATTTTACTTTTTAAATTGGGCGGGGCGATTTCAAAAGCCTTGGCAAAATATTGCTCTACCGTCAAATCCAAATCGGCCCGCGCCACCATTTGAAGCGCCGTGCCAATAGTGGCCCCGGTGGCCACCGTCACTTGGCCGCTTTTAGGCTGAATTTCTTTTCGAATAAGATTAAACAAGGTGCTTTTGCCCGCGCCGTTTTGCCCCATTAAAGTAATTTTGGCGCCGCGGCGAACGTTAAAACTAACCTCGTTCAAAACGGGTTTGTCATGATGGTATTCAAAAGAAACTTCGTTAAATTTTAAGATACCTTCTTCGGCCATATAAGTATTGTTTATCATTCTACCAAAAAATCGCTTTTTGGGCGATTTTTGAATTTCTCATTCTCACATTCTTGAGAATGTGAGAATGTTATTTTAGCGAATCGCGAAATTGCGGTGAGGATGACCGAAGGGTTGCTTGCCATGAGGCCGGCCAGGCCGGCCGCCCGGCGGACGCCCACCTTGAGCGCGGCCGCCATAAGAGCGGGCGCCCGGGCGAAACGGTCTGGCAGCGGCCGCGGCGCGGCGCGGCGGCAAAACCGGCAAGGCAGTCACCGTGATAGTTTTTTTAATCAGTCTTTCAATTTGTTTAATAGACGCTCTTTCTTCCGGCCCGGCAAAAGAAACCGCTTTGCCGGCGCTACCCGCGCGGCCGGTGCGGCCGATGCGGTGCACATAATCATCCGGCGTGGACGGCAAATCATAATTGATAACTAAAGCGATGTTATCCACATCAATGCCGCGGGCGGCAATATCGGTCGCCACCAGCACGCGGAATTTGCCGGTTTTAAATCCGGCCATGGCCGCCGTTCTTTGGGCCAGCGACCGGTTGGAATGAATTTCCACGGCGGAGTGCCCCATATCCCTCACAAACTCGGCAATTTTTTTACAGCCGCGCTTGGTGCGGGAAAAAATTAAAACCGTGCCGGCGTTGTCGGCCAACAATTTTTCTAAAAGTTGCACGCGCACGTCTCTAGACGCGATAAATATCTCCTGCTCCACATGGGCGACCGTCGTGCCGGCTGGCGCCACTTCAATGCGCCACGGCATTTTCATAAAACGCGCGGCCATCTCGGCAATTGCCGGCGGCATGGTGGCCGAAAACATCAAAGTCTGCCTCTCTTTGGGGGCAAAACTCAAAATCTGTCTGATCTGCGGCGCGAAACCGATATCAAACATTCTGTCGGCTTCATCCAGCACAATCATTTTCACTCTTTCCAAAGAAACATTTTTTTGTTGCAGATGATCAATCAAGCGCCCCGGAGTAGAAACTAAAATATGCGGCCGGCGGCGAACAGCCTGAATCTGGGCGTGTGAAGAAGCGCCGCCAATCAGCACGGCGGTACGCAGACCAAATTTTCGGCCGACGCTGTGAAGAACTTCATCTACCTGCAAAGCCAGTTCGCGGGTCGGCAACAAAATCAGCCCTTGACCCTTGTTCTGGCCCAGTAATTGAATCATGGGAACGCCAAAAGCCAGGGTCTTGCCCGTGCCGGTCTGGGCAATCCCTACAATATCTTTGCCCTCCAGCGCCGCCGGAATACACTGGTGCTGAATGGGTGTGGGCGTGGTGAACCGCAGGTGGTTTAAAACCCCAAGCAATTCAGGAGCAATGCCCAATTCATTAAAGCTGGGCACCGCTTGATTCGATGGTGTCATATAAAATATGTAACCCGAGTTTCTATGGGCCACATTGATGACACAAAAGATTCGAGTCGTTGGCCGCTTAATTGAGCCAAAGTTTACTTAGAATTGATAAGTATAACACAAAATCCCGTTTTTGTCAATAGGCGAAGGTTGGAAAAAGTCAGTTGAGCGTCATTCGGGCTATTCGCAGATCATCGTACGAGTACGCGCCGCCAAATTTTTCAAAGACAAGCGAGAGTCGGTCGGTCTTAAGTTCGCGAAAAGCGGCCTGAATATCCGGGAGATGACGGGTCAGCGCGGGTGTAAGCAGACGCGCCAGCTCTTCGCGATTGATTTTCCCTTTGAACAAAAGCTCTTCAATATGATTTAAAACAGTTTGTTCTTTAAGTCCGCGCTCTTTGGCAATCTGTGAGATGTTATTGCCCTTGTTCCAGAGTGCCAGGGTCTCGTCGCGGGTATTTATCCCCTTTCTCTTATTTACGCGCGCAGACGATTTTTCCACGCCAGATGGTTTTGGCCGGCCACCGCAGGCCGTCAGAAAATTTTTCTGCATTTTTTCCAGTTCAACCGGCAAAATTTTGGCAAAAGCCGTTTCCGCCTCGCTTGAGGACAAGCGGAAAACTTCATCTTCGCCCAAGACTTCCGGATGCACCCGAAACGCGCGTTCATTCCAGCCCAGAAGATACAAGCCCGAAAGCCGCCGCACCCGTGACAGCGCGACATACCCCTGCCCAAATTCAAAAACATCGCTTAAGTCCATCACGGCTTCGTCTAAACTTACCCCCTGGCTTTTGTGGACGGTAATCGCCCAAGCCAGACGAAGCGGCAGTTGCGTAATCCGCGCGCGAATCATTCCATTTTCTTCCACCGTCCAATCCATCGGCTCCACTTCGATCCGCTGTCCGCTTCGCGTCTTGACGATTGGGTAGCCGCTTTTTTGGTCAAATTCCAAAACCGTGCCGAGTGTGCCATTGACAAAACCTTCTTTGGAATTATTTTTTGTAAACATCACGGCGGCGCCGACTTTAAGACAAAGCTCTTCCGGCGACAAACAACCTTTCTTCAACACCTCGGCCATCTTATCGCGGCCATGCGAAGACATCATAAACACTCGCGCTTGACCCGCCAGTTCAGCCAACGTTTCGTCATTGACGCGATCAACATCCACATTGTGCGAGAAAAGTTTTGGCGCGCGCTTGGGCGCGGCTTGGGGTTCAATTTTTCTGGTTTTAAGATGACTTAAATGGTCATCGCCAAAAACATCGCGCCGAATGGCCGAAAGCACAGAAAGCAAATCAACGTCATCCTGCCGATGTTGCTCGGTCAGATAACACGTCATCGGGTTGACCCGCGCCCAGGCGGAAGAATCAAAAGCAAAACGAGGCGGTTTTATCTCTAGTCTGGTTTGCGCGCCCTCGGTCGCTTCGGCTCTAACCACGGGTGGCAACTGAAAAAAATCCCCGACAAAAATAACTTGCAATCCGCCGAACGGCTCCGGACTGCGTTTTATTTCGCTGCAGACGGCATCAACCATGGCAATCGTTTCGGGCGGCAACATTGACACTTCGTCTATAATAATAATTTTGGCGCGATGAACGCGCTCGGCAATGTATTTGTTTGACGAAATTTCATCAAGCTGATATTTATCCAATTGTCTTTTGATACCGATACCGCTCCACGAATGAATGGTGGTGCCGCCGATGTGCGTCGCCGCGATGCCGGTGGAAGCCGTGATGGCCGGCTCAACACCGCGCTCGCGCAAATATGCCACGTATTGGTTGATCGTGTGCGTTTTGCCGGAGCCGGGTTCGCCGGTCAAAAATACATTCACGCCGGTTTTCAAAATTGTAAGAGCTTGAGATTGTTTCATTTGAGAACTATGCGGATTTAATTAATTTTATTTTATCGCCCCGCGATAATTTTTTTATCCGGCTTTCGGCTTTGGAGGCTAAAGACCGATTGCGGAACTTTTTAGAATACACAAGTTTGGCCGGCCGCCGGCCACGCGTGTACTTGGCGCCGAGTTTAGAACTGTTATGTTCCCCCACTCGACGTTTCAGATCAATCGTGATACCCGCGTAGAGCGTGTGGTCGGCGCATTTGAGGATATAGAGATAATACATGTATCTATTATATCAAAAACTGCCTTTCGGCAGCTTTTGGTTTTATTACAATATTATTTTACTTACGTTTACTCTTGGTTTTTTTGGCGGACATTTTTACCTTCTTAATAATTTCTTTCATATCCAGCTGCTTCACTTTGGATGCCTCCACCGGCCCAGTCACGCCCAATAAAGATATAATCCTGTCTAGCTTAGCGTTTAACGAATCAAATTGCGCCTTAGTTACCGTGCCGCCTGGGGTGAAGCTGACATTGCTGCCGCCCGAGTTGCCGCCGCCAAAATTACCGCCGCGATTATCGTTACCAAAACTCTTGGGCGCAAACTTGGGGCCGGCGCCGGCATTGCCTTGATTTTTAAAACAGTTACTGCAAAAAACCGGCCGCTCACTGGTTGGTTTAAAAGGTACTTCACAGCTTTGCCCACACTTGCTACAGGTCGCCTGAAACATCGGCCGAGGACCGCCGCCGTGGCCACCGAATTTGTGCCCACCGCCGAAGTTGCCGCCGCCACTACCAAAACTTCTGCCGCCCCGACGTTTTTCAAACTTGTTAAAATCTCCCATATTTTTAACTTTAAAATTAGATTATAATAACAGCATACCACCTTAAGCCTTTTTAATCAACAAAAAAACTCAACACTACTCGTCTCTTGGGCTTCGTCTTCTTGTTTTAATTTTTGATCTTTGTTTTTTAAATTCAATCCGCCGGAATTTAGAGGCCTTGGTTGGGCGGGTGGGACGACGTTTCTTCGGAGCCTGAATAGCCACGGCCACCAGCGCCCGGAGCCTGGCCGTCGCTCGCGCGCGGTTTTGCGGCTGGGAACGCTCTTCTTCGGAGCTCACCACCACTTCATCGTTATTATTTATTCTATTTACAAGTTTTGCCCGCACCCTCCCCTTCTCTTCCGCGGATAAAACTCGCGACCTCCCCACCGACCAATGAATAATGGCTTTGGTGGATGTTTTGTTTACGTTTTGCCCGCCGGCGCCGGATGATCTGGCAAAACTAACACGGAACTCACTTTCGGGGATATGACTTTGGCGGTTTGTTTTTTGAGACATGCCTTGGCGTCCCTCCGAGGTCGAGTTCATAAAATCTGTTTTCTGACTTGTTTAGCGATTTGTTTATAATTCGGTACGGCCCGGCTTACCAAATTCCAAAAATTGCGCGAGTGATTAAACTCACCTAAATGGCACAGCTCGTGCGCGACAATGTATTCGGCCAGGTGTTCCGGCAAAAATATTATTTTGTAATTAAAATTTAAATTTTTCTTTATAGAGCAACTACCCCAGCGGGTTTTGTGATTTTTGATAAAAATCTTGCCAAAAGAAAAATTGTATATCTCGTTTATTTTCCCCACTTTCACCCGCACAAATTCACGCGCCTGCTCGCGATATTTTTTATATTCCCGCCGGCCGCCGCAATGTGTCCGCAAGGGTATGCCGGCTCGCAGAAAATAGTCTATCTTGCCCAGCAACCAGTTTGCTTTATCTTTCAAAAATCGTTCAATTTTATATTCGCCAAACCAAACCGGCGCGGTCACGACCACACTGGCATCGCAATACACCGCCACCCGCAAACGACGCGCCCGCGCGCTTTTTTTCACCGTGTACTCAACCTCGCGGTCGCGCAACACTGTTTTCTGTTTGATCATATTTTATCCCCGACCCCTAACTTACAATTTATTGTATTTTGTATGTTTGCCTTTGGCTTTTTCTACGGGATACTTGATTTCGTTCTTTTTAATTTTTTTATCCAAAGCATCAAGAATATCAATATCAAGATCATGGCTCATGAGCAAAACCCAATTAAGAACGTCGGCTAATTCTTCGCCAATATGCTCTTTGTGGGTTTTAATATATCCTTCAATTTCTTTCTGACTCTTCCATTGAAAATGCTCCAACACCTCGGCGGCTTCTAACGCCAGTGAAATGGCGCAATCTTTGGGATTGTGAAACTGCTTCCAGTCGCGGGCATCGCGAAAAATCAGTATCTTTTTGGATAATTCTCGCCAGGTTGGCATAATTTGTCTATTTAAAGCGTTACTTCGTCGTAAAAAAACGGTACCAAGGAAGACGTTCTACCAAGATGTTGCCATTTTCGGCGTCCGCGGTAATGGTTTTTGAAATGTTAAAAGGAATGAAACCGAACAATTTTCGCTGTTCCCCGATTTTCATACTGTAAACCGCTTTTGCGTTTTCTTCTTTTAACTCAATGGTTTTCGGCGCCAGACCAAGCTTCTCCGTCACTTCGCTGGCCGACATTTTCACTTCAACACCACCCACACTTAACACGTTTTCTTTAATCACAACTTCGTTTGTGCTCACTTCCAATCCTTTATCCCGAATAAGTACCTGACTTACCGTGGGCTCAATGCTCACCGGCCTGTCTCCCACGTTGACAAGCATTTTCTTTTCCGTGGTTTTCACGGATATTTCATCAGCTTTGATTTCTCCCCGGCTGACTTTTACTTCTTTCACCAAAGTATTCAGTTCGCTCACTTCCAGCTCTTTTCTGCTTTTTATGAGATTGGAAATAAGCCCGTTTATTTCGTCCCTTAATGTTTTAAGTTCTTCTATCTGTTTTTCTTCATCTTTGGCGGAGACGGCTTTTTCAAGTTTGGCTTTATAATAAACGCTGATCTCTTGTCCAGACCCAACAACCACTGGCTTGACTGTTTCCGTGACGAAAGTCGAATCTGTTGTCGCGGTCGGCGGCGCGGCCACCGTTCCTGTTTGGATGCCGCACTGCGTTTTTACTTTTTCAAGACCGACTGCGAGGTCTTGCAAAATTTTCTCAACATTTTCTCGCGAAAAACCTTCTTTTTTCAAATCGGCGTCGGTCAAGTCGTTAAGTTTTTTATAATAACTGATTTTATTTTCCCACTGCCCGACCTCGCCACAACGATCCGTAGACACAGCCACCGGTTTATTTTCTATGACTGTCGGCGGAACCGCGGGTATCGGTCGTGAAGTTGCCGTTGGCAATGGTCGCGAAGTATTAGCGCACTCTTTTTGTTGTTTTTCAATTTCCTGCTTCAACGCGACTATTTTTTGGGTTATTTCTTCCGTTCTTGTTTTATCCGATTCCGCTTTTTGTAATTCAACAATAAGGCGGCTGTATTCCTGCATTAAATTGTCGCTCATATAGCACACGGAGATTGGTTTTGGCGCCGATGTCGGTACCGACAAGAGCGGAGGTTTTGGAGCGATGTTCGGTTCTTTTCCGGTTGAACAGCGATTTACACATATCTCTTTCGCGTATTGTTGCCAAGTTTCGGAAGATTTGCAAGAAGTCGCGTCCCCCAAAGTAATTTCATAACCATCGTGACATTGAACATAAGCGCTTTTGAACGCGCCGACACCGCAATCATTGTTAACGGCAAAAGTATTCACTCCGCATTTTATAAGCATTGGGGCAACAGCCGTTGTCGGCGAAGGAATAACATTAACGAAAGAGGGCTCAACTTGAGCATTTGAAGTCTGTGCTAACCCAGCGGCTGGAAACATCGCCAAGCCAACCATAAACAAAATTATTATTGTACTTCTCATATTGTCGTATGTTTAAAAATTAA
>CAZQSS010000002.1:0-57830 GCA_964596405.1 uncultured Gammaproteobacteria bacterium
ATTACCCCCGAAATACTTGACAGGTTTGAATAACGGGTATAAGATAACCTATTCTCTTTATGGCTTATAATCTGAATCAACAGGCATGGGAAGCTCTAAACCGCGCCCGCCAAATCCTCGTGATTTTCCCCAAAGAAAACGAGGGTGACGGCGCCACGGCCGCTTTGGCGTTGGCCGAAATTCTGAAAAAACTCAACAAGCAGGCCGAGGTCGTCTGTACGGATTTTATCGCGCCGCACAAGTGGTTATTTCTGCCCTCAATCAAAAATATCAAAAGCCAACTCTCGCCGCTCCAAAAATTCGTGATCAAAGTTGATCTGAAAAAAAATAAACTGGCTTCTTTAAGTTATGATGTTAAAGACAATAATCTCTATATTTATATCTCCCCTAAAGAAGGCGTGATCAACCGCAGCGATGTTCACACCGCTTCCAGTGATTTCAAATTTGATTTGGTAGTGACAGTAGACGCGCCGGATTTAGCCTCGCTGGGGCGTATTTACGAAAACAACACCGAACTTTTTTCCAAAACTCCCATTATCAATATTGATCACAATCCGGCCAACGAACATTTTGGCAAAATCAATCTGGTGGATATCTCCGCCTCCTCGGCGGCTGAAGTTCTGTTTGAATTTCTAAACCAAATCGCGCCGGAGCAGATTACCGCCGATGTCGCCACTCTCTTGCTCGCCGGTATGATTATCAAAACCAAAAATTTCCGCGCGGCCAATGTCAGCTCTCGCACCTTGAGCAATGCCGGTAAGCTGGTAGATTTGGGAGCCAAACGCGAAGAAATTGTTCAACACCTTTACCGCCAACGCTCACTCGCGGCCCTCAAACTCTGGGGCGAGGCTTTGGTGAATTTAAAAAATGATTCTAAAACGGGATTGATCTGGTTGAGTCTCAAACGCGATGATTTTCGCCACGCCAATGCTACCGAATCCGACCTGCCGGAAATTATTGACGAGCTCTTGGCTAATTCGCCCGAGGCCAAAACTATTGTTTTACTTTATGAAACTGCCGAGGGCAGTGTGGCCGGGTTAGTGGCCACGGAAAAACATTTGGATGCCAAAACCCTTGTTCAGCCGTTCGCGCCCATAGGCAATCGGTTGAGGGTTAAAATAAATATTGTCGGCAAAGATTTGGCCGCTGCCGAACAGGCCGTCATAGAAACTATAAAAAACCGCCTGCCTGCCTGCCGGTAGGCCTGGCCGCAGATTTAAAAAATCGCTCCGATCAAGGGGCGATTTTTTTATTTATTCCAATGCGCCTGGCAGGGATCGAACCTGCGACCCAACGATTATAAGTCGTTTGCTCTGCCACTGAGCTACAGGCGCCTATTTTGGTAACTCCGTTAAAATCTTTAACTGCATCATTATTTTTTCTTTTAATTCTACCTTGTTAAACATAATTGTGCAAGTACCATGACCAAACGAACCTTTATGATTTATTCTGCAAGAAAGACTCTCTTTAATATATGGCTTTATAAATTGTTTGATTGAAATATTTAAAAATTCTGCCCAGTATTTAATTTCTTTTTTAATATCCATATCTTTGTAAAGTTGCAGTGCGACTTTTAGGTCTTTGCTCTGTACTTTATAAATTGATTTTAACCAATATATAAAAAATTTCAATACTTGCGGGTCAGTATTTGCCAAAGCCACTCTTGACCAATCTGCTTTACTGCCCTCACCCCAATATAAAGCTAACCCAGCAACAAACAGTTCTTTTTTCAAAAAGGGTAAAATGCGCTTTTTTTCAAAATTATATAAATTATTTAACCTCTCTTCTCTCTTTTTAAACATTGTCTGTCTAAATTTTTCAATTCTTATCTCACTGTTAGCTCTTAACTGATTAATCCTTTCTCTAGATAATGGATAATCTCTAAGCCAAGAACTTAACGTGCTTTTAGAGACGCCTGTTTCATTTTTTATTTGTGAATAACTTTTACCTTCTTTGCGCAACTCAAGAGCTCGCTCTCTTAATTTAATTTTGGACACATGAGTGAGGTTTATATAACTTACATTCGTAAGTACAATATATCACGCCTCTCTCCTTTTGACAATGGCCTTTCGTCAAAAACGTCTAGATAAACTAAACTCATCCTTCTCTAATTCCTGCCTGCCGGCAGGCAGGCGCGCGAATTAGAGAAGGTAATCTGTCCTACGATTCCCTCCTCCGCCAAGCCTGCTTGTCGGCAGACAGGGCTACGGCGGGCAGGCGCGCGAATTAAACCAAATAATCTATTCTACGATTCCTGCCTGCCGAGGAGGCAGGAATCGTAGAATACTAAAACAAGAAAAAAATAAAAAAGCCCCACAGGTTGTGCTGTGGGGCGGGTGAAATTGTTTTACTCCGGCTTGGGGGCAATCTCCATGTTGATGATGATGCCCTTGACCGCGAGAGGCTGATTGGAGACGTGAACGATCTGGCCACCAGAGACGTAGTGCTGATGGTATACACCCTTCGTGTCCCACCAGTACAGATACTCCGCCGATTGGTCGTAAGTACCGTCGTCCTGAAGGACTTCTGAGGTTCTGTGTTGCCGTCCTCCGATTGCCACGGGTATTCCACTGAGTTCTGCATTGACATACTGCCCGTCTACAGCGGCCACCGTTGTGGGAGTGAGACGCTTCCCTCCGCTCGTCACCTTGCCGCGCACCGTTGAGTAGATAATAACCTGCCCGCTGTAGGCGGAGACGACGTAGAGGTGCTTGATTGAACCGGGCTTGTTGTCCTCGGTTAGGCGGTCGGCGACATTCTGCTGTTCGGCCGTAAGACCACCAGCATTGGTCTGAACATGCACCTCGGCCTGTTTCACGCCAGAGGCCGAAGTCGGTTCGTTTTTCGCCGTGCCGCTTACTCTGGAACAAAATGGAATCATAAGCGCGGCGAGAAGGCCTATGATTGCGACAATGATCACGACCTCAATGAGAGTGAAACCATGCTGTTTGCGCATTGTCTTTCCCCTTTCTTCTGTTTCTTGGTTACTGGGTGATGTAGGGCTTGAACTCGCGCGGGAGCGGTTTGTCCGCGCCCTTGGGCAACTCACCGGCGTTGGCAAACCGCCAATTGAACTTGGCCATCTGCGCGTTGTACTCGGCGGCGAGCGAGTTGTAGCTGGCCTTGACGCCGGCCACTTCCGAGGCCCAGACGTTGTACTGCTCGCGATCCTCGCGCGGCCACTTGTGGCGCGGCAGGTCCTTGTAGGCCTCGGCCATCGCCTTCATGCGACCATCGTAGACCGTCACGTCAGCCTGCTTCTTCTCCAGCTGGGCGGCGGCGTCCTTGAACCACATGTACTTCTTGAGCAGAGCCTCGGGGCCGAACTCGTCCTTGGCCACCTGGGCGGCCTCGTTACAGACGAAACAGCCCATGACGCTAAAAACGATCCCGAGAGCCAAAACCGCGAACACGAACTTCACGCACCGATTCACTACCTGTCTCATCCTGGCCTCCTTGTCCTCCGTAGCTTTAGCGTAGGAGGACTGTATTTTCCCCTTGATTGGGGAGTTGGTGGATAGGGCAAAACGCCCTTATTCCGCTTTAAAAGATCTAATAAGCCATCATAGCACATTTTGGGACTTTTGTCAAGAGGCGGTTTGTGTTAAGATAAAGACATGAAAAGTCTAGCCCAAATCCAAAAAAATCTGGCCAAAATTCTAAAGGCTGAAAAAGGCCTGCCTGCCGGTAGGCATGGCCTAAATTTTATTGCTGTCCTATCAAAAAAATTTCCCCAAGCCAAAATTTACTTGGTCGGCGGGATGGCGCGAGATTTATTTTTGGGACGCGAATCAAAGGATTATGATTTTGTGGTCTGCGGCGTGCCGGCCAAAAAACTGGAAACAATTTTAAAAAAACTGGGCGCCACCAACCTGGTGGGAAAACGGTTTGGAGTTTTTAAATTCGCGCCTACTCTCCCACCCCCTCTTACTCTCCCCCTCGGGCAGGGGGAGAAAACGATAGAAATCGATATTGCCTTGCCCCGCACCGAACACGCCTGGGGCACCGGCGGCTATCGCGATGTGGAAACCCAATCCGATTGGCGCCTGCCGATTGAAAAAGATCTAGCCCGCCGCGACTTTACAATTAATGCGATGGCGTTGGAATTGGGAATTAGGAATAAAGAATTAGGAATTATGGACTTGACCGACCCGTTTGACGGTTTAAGTGATCTGAAGAAAAAATTGATCCGAACGGTGGGCAAACCCGAAGAAAGATTTAAAGAAGACTTTTCTCGCATGTTGCGCGGCCTGCGTTTTGCCTCGCAATTAAACTTTCAGATTGAAAAAAATACATGGGATACATTAGTCAAGATGATGAAAAAAATAAACGCGACATTATGTCATTCCCGCCCCCGATCTGTCATCCCCGCGAACGCGGGGATCCAGTCGAGGGCAGGCTCCCGCGGGAATCCAGCGGCTGGATCCCGCATCAAGTGCGGGATGACAACGAGTGAACGCATTGTGCCTTACGAAGTTATCTCTAAAGAATTTTTAAAATCGCTGGTCATCAATCCCTTAAAAACCGTTGACCTGTGGGATGAGGCCGGAGCGCTAAAACAGTTGATGCCGGAATTACTGAAAATGCAGGGCTGTCCCCAGCCGCCGGAATTTCACAAAGAAGGCGATGTTTGGACCCACACCTACTTGGCGCTGGGTAATCTTTTTGCTCCACATTTTAAAAAATTCGTCCGTTCCCTGCCTCCGTCTTTCCAAAATGAACCTCTGATTTCGCCGACTTTGGTTTTGGCGGTTTTATTTCACGACCTGGGCAAGCCTTATACCATCAAAACGCCGGAAAAAGACGGCGTGGACCGCATCCGCACCAACGAACACGATAGTGTGGGCGCCAAACTGGCCAAACAAATCGGCGAACGACTCCGCTTGAGCTCAGTGCCGGACATGCATTGCAATTTAGACCATCTGGCCTGGCTTATCCAACACCATTTGCTGACTGTTCACGGCGACCCGATGAAATTTACTAATCGCACCATTGAAAAATACTTCTTCAATCCGCTCGTGCCCGGCACTGACCTGTTAAAACTGATTTATTGCGATCAAATGGCCTCTTTTGTTGGTGGCAAACCCCAACTAGGTTCGCTCCCCCGCCTGGTTAAAAGAATAAAAATGCTTTTAGGCGGATTGCGCCAAACCAAACACCTGCCTACCGGCAAGGCAGGCCATGCCTACCGGCAGGCAGGTTTGCCGCCGCCGCTTTTAGACGGCCGCGAAATTATGATGGTCTTAAAACTAAAACCCGGTCGCCTCGTCGGCGACCTAAAAGACCGTTTGCGCGAGGCCCAGTTAGCCGGTAAAGTTAAAAATAAAAAACAAGCTAAAGATTTTTTAATCAAGATCCACTCCTAATATGCCCAGTAATACAACCCCGCAAGTTTCGCTTCGCGAAACATAAAAGATGCGTTGATATTACTAGGTCATCAAAATTTAAAAAAACATTTAATTTAAATCCCCGAATGATAAAATCATGCGGGGTTGATATACTGGGTATGAAAAAGATTATAGTTGAAGAACCGGACAATAAAAAAAGACTGGATAAATTTTTGACAGAACAACTGCCAAATTTTAGCCGTTCCCAAATTCAAAAATTGGTTAAACTCAAAAAAATCTTGGTTAACCAAAAGCCGGTCACCCCGCATCATTTTTTAAAAACCAATGACGAAATTAATCTGCTGGATCTCAAATATACGGTTGCTCCCTACCAAAAATCCGAAGAACAAACCAAGGGTTCTAAAAAAACAAAAGCCGTCGCGCCAAAAATAATCTACGAAGACGATGATCTCGTGATTATCAACAAACCGGCCGGCCTTTTGGTTCATCCCCGTCTGGATATAGACAAAGAAACCGAACCGACTTTGGTTGATTGGCTTATTAAAAAGTATCCCAAAATAAAAAAAGTCGGCGACCAACCCGCCTCTCGGTCCGCCGCATCAGCCACCTGCCTGCCGGCAGGCAGGTTCGGTTCTGTGGCACCCGCAAACTCGGCGGGCAGGCCCAAACTCCGCCCCGGTATTGTGCATCGCCTGGATAAAGACGCCTCGGGCGTTATGGTGGTAGCCAAAAACCAGGCGGCTTTTGAAGCGCTGAAAAAACAATTTCATGATCGGCAAGTGATAAAAGAATATGTGGCTTTAACTTATGGACAAATTAAAGCTGATTGTGCTAATATAGAATTTCCTATCGGTCGGGCGCGCGAGGGTGGTAAAATGGCGGCCCGCGCCAAAGAAACCGAAGGCAAACCCTCCATCACCGCTATTGAAGTCACCAACCGTTTTCCTAATTGCACTTTGATTAAAGCCTTTCCTAAAACCGGCCGCACTCACCAAATCCGCGTTCACCTTTTTGCTTTGGGCAACCCCTTGGTGGGCGACCAACTTTACAAAAGTAAAAAATTTAAACCCATCCCCACCGGTCGGCTGATGCTGCACTCGCACAAACTGACAATTAAATTATTAGACAGGGAAATTAAAACATTCATCGCCCCCATTCCGCAAGAGTTTGATAAATATCGCGGATGGAATTAGGAATCAGGAATCAGGAATTATGCGTGGCGATTTTTATTCCCTAATTCATAATTCTTAATTCTTAATTCCCAACACTATGATTATCACCATCTCCGGTTTGCCCGGCTCGGGTAAAAGCACCGTCGGCAAAATCCTGGCCAAAAAATTGGGTTACGAATTTTTATCTATGGGCGATTTGCGGGGCAAAATGGCCATCGACCGAGGCCTGACCATTGACGAACTCAATCGCTTGGGTGAAAAAGAAGGTTGGACGGATAAAGAGGTGGATGACTATCAACGTAAATACGGCCAAGATCACGACCGCTTGGTGGTTGAGGGCCGTTTAAGTTTTTATTTTATCCCCCAATCTTTTAAGATATTTCTAACCGTTAATCAAAAAACCGCCGCCGCTCGGACAATGGAAAACCGCAATGAACGTCAGGATGAAAAATCCGCCAAAACCGTGGAAGAAGCTGAGAAGCTGCTACGCGAAAGAATCGAAAGTGACCGCAAACGCTACTTAAAATATTACAAACTGGATTATACCGACCCCACGCACTATGACGTAGTTTTGGACACCACCCTGCCCTCGGTCAAGGAAGTCGTCCAAATCATACTTGACAGATTACCCAAAAAGATGTAGGATATTATCAATCTTAAACTTCCAAATCCCAAGCCCTGCCTACCGGCAGGCAGGTCTAAAATCTCAAACAAATTTCAAATATCAAATCCTAAATTTCCAAACGTATATGATGACAAAAACCGAGGAAGCCAAGCAAAATTTAGCTGAAATTAGGCCTGGCCAAACAGTTAAGGTTTACCACAAAATTAAGGAAGTAAACCCCAAAGGCGAGCTTAAAGAGCGTCTGCAAATCTTTGAGGGCGTGGTTCTGTCCCGCCGCCATGGTATGGAACAAGGCGCCACCATTACCGTGCGGAAAATTTCCGAAGGTGTGGGCGTGGAAAAAATCTTCCCCGTTCATTCGCCGGCCGTGGCCAAAATTGAAGTGACGCGCGAGGGCCGCGTCCGCCGCGCTAAACTGTTTTTCTTGCGCGATCCGAATCAAAAACTGAAAGAAAAGAAAAAATCATCAAAATAAAAAAATATCCTCCGACATAATATCGGGGGATATTTTTTTATTTGACTATTTCCCTATCCATTTACCCTTTTCAAGATAATCCTCCAACTGATCAAGAATCTCATCGACCGTGCCCAAAAAACTTACTTTATATTTAGGCTTTCCGTCTTTTATCGGCTTCTTATCATCGTGTAAGCCCAACTCCCAAACCACATTTCCGTCATCATCTGTCTCCAGATGATTCAGGCTGGTGGTCTGACCCGGATAATATTTTTCAATTAAAGCGTCCAAATCTTCTTTTTTGACTTCGCCGTCCTCCAATTGGTTGTCTATTCTTTTAGCCGATCTCTTTTTTCTCTTATCCTCGCTTCTGGCATCAACCATAATTCTTTCCTCCGGAGTTAAAGAGGTGTATTCTTTTCTAATAAAATGAAAACGTCCTTCTGTCATATAAGTATGATTCTAATCTACGAATTCTGTGAACGAATCTGCAAATTTGATTCGAAACATTCGAAGATTTGTATATTATATCTGTTGATTCGTATCATCTAAAACATTTTTTTAAATATTGTCCGGTATAGCTTCGTTTAATCTTAGAGACATCGCGCGGCGTGCCTTTGGCCACAATCTCGCCGCCCATTTTACCGCCATCCGGCCCCAAATCAATCACCCAATCGGCGCATTTGATCACTTCCAAATTATGTTCAATGATCAAAACCGTGTTACCCTTGTCCACTAAACGATTTAATACATTCAGGAGTTGTTTAATGTCTTCAAAATGTAAACCGGTGGTCGGTTCATCCAAAATATAAAGAGTCCGGCCGGTGGCGCGGCGGGCTAATTCAGTGGCCAATTTAACGCGCTGAGCTTCACCGCCCGAAAGTTTGGTGGCCGGCTGGCCCAACTGCAAATAACCCAAACCTACATCGGCTAAAATTCTCAATTTGTCGGCAATAGCCGGCACGTTTCTGAAAAACTCCAAGGCTTCTTCCACGGTCATGGAAAGAATATCGGCGATGTTCTTACTCTGATAATGAATTTCCAACGCTTCGGCATTATACCGCCGGCCCTGACACTCATCGCATTTAACGTAAACATCGGCCAAAAACTGCATGGGGATACGCACATAACCTTCGCCGGCGCAGGCTTCGCAACGACCGCCGCCTTTGACATTAAAACTGAACTTGCCGGCTTCGTAACCGCGCAACTTGGCCTCGGTCACTTCGGTAAAAAGATCGCGGATCAGCGAAAAAACGCCGGTATAAGTCGCCGGATTGGAACGCGGGGTGCGGCCAATCGGCGCTTGATCAATGCTGATAACTTTGTCAACATTCTCCAGTCCCTTGATGGCTTTATGCTCGGCCGGCAAGGCTTTAGAACGGTAAAAATGCGCGGCCAACGCTTTGCCCAAAATCTCAACGATCAAAGTGGATTTGCCCGAACCGGAAACTCCGGTCACGCAAACCAATTTGCCCAAAGGAATCTCCACGTCCACGTTTTTCAAATTAAAAGCCGAGGCTTTTTGAATCTGAATTGTTTTATTATTTCCTTTATGCATTTTCTCCGGTATGGCTATTTCATCGCGTCCGGAAAGATACGCGCCGGTCAAAGAATTTTTATTTTTTAAAATCTCACTCAGTGTCCCCTGCGCCACAATCTCGCCGCCGTAGACGCCCGCGCCCGGGCCCACATCCATAATATAATCGGCGTGGCGCATAATCGTTTCATCGTGTTCTACCACAATCACCGTATTGCCCAAATCGCGCAAGGCTGACAAAGTCTTAATCAATTTTTCCAAATCGCGGGGATGCAGGCCGATGGACGGTTCATCTAAAATATAAATAACGCCGGTCAGCCCGCTTGAAAGCTGGGTGGAGAGGCGAACGCGCTGGGATTCGCCGCCGGAGAGGGTAGTGATGGAACGATCCAGCGTCAGATAATCCAAACCGACCTTGGATAAATCATCCAACCTTTTTAAACTTTCTTTGAGAATCGGCGCGGCAATAGAAGCGTGGGAGGCTATATGAAAATGATCTTTGTGAGAGGATTTTTTGCCCGCTATGGCCTTTAACACCTCGCTGAAAAATTCGCGCGCTTCGGTGACCGAAAAAGCCGTCATCTCGCTGATATTTTTATCAAAAACCTTAACCGCCAAAGATTCCACTTTTAAACGGCGGCCGCTGCAAAGAGGACAAATCATTTCCCGCATATACTCCTCAATCTCTTTGCGAACATAATCGGATTGGGTTTCCCGATGTTTGTTTTCCAAATTGGCCATCACGCCCTCAAACTTTACCGACTTGCCTTCCACCGTATAACAAACATCATTAGTGCCATTGAGGATTAAATCAATTATTTTTTTGGGCAAATCTTTTATGGCCACATCCATGGGGAACTTGTTGGTATGAGCCGCGGCCTCAAGCAGTTTCAGATACCAATTTTGATTGCCGGTAATGCGCATCCAGGGCTGAATCGCGCCCTCAGCCAAGGTCAAACGCGGGTTGGGAATAACGAGTGCCGGGTCAACTTTCAGAACAATGCCCAAACCGGTGCATTTGGGGCAAGCGCCATAAGGACTGTTGAAAGAAAAATTATGCGGTTCCAAATCTTCAAACCGGCGGCCGCACTTCGGACAGCGCCAATGAGTAGAAAAAAGGGTTTCCTTCCTGCCCGCCGAAGAGGCGGGTTTCTTATTCCAGACGGCAATCACCAAGCCATTGCCCAATTCCAAAGCATCATCCACCATTTTGGTGACGGCCCCGCTGTTTTTACCGCTCACTTCACCCAAAACAATATCCAAATTACAAAGTACTTCTTCTTGATGACGCCTGGCCAAAAACTCATCCGCGGTACAAAACTTGCCTTCAAAACGCAATTCTTTAATTTCCCTGCTTTCCACGATTTTTTCCAAATCACCCAAATTCTTTTTTTCAAAACGGCTGAGCGGCGCCAAAATTTTCACCCGCTCTCCGGCCATCACCAAACTTCTGACGGCCTCAATAATTTGGCCGGCGGTAAATTTTCGCGTTTCCTCGCCGCAATCCGGACAAGTAATTTTACCGATACGCGCGTAAAGCAAACGGATATGATCGTAGATTTCGGTAATGGTGCCCACAGTGGAACGCGGATTCTGGCTGACCGAATGCTGATCAATGGCAATGGTCGGCGAAAGCCCCTGCACCTCGTCCACATCCGGCTTATCCTGCATTTCCATAAACTGGCGGGCATAAGACGACAATGATTCGGCGTAACGGCGCTGGCCTTCGGCATAAATCGTGTCAAAAGCCAAAGAAGACTTGCCCGAACCGGACAAACCCGTAATCACCACCAGTTTATTTTTTGGAATAGATAAACTGATGTTTTTTAAATTGTTGACGCGAGCGCCGCGAATGATGATTTTGTCCATATTCTAAATTTTATAACTCCGGAAAGGCCGTGCGCGAGAGGGGTATATCGCAAACCATTCCATTTTCCAAATCTGAAAATTTAATCAGAAAAGGGTACAAAGTATCAAATTTTTTAATTGCCTCTGTCCACCACTCAGCTTCCAGAGCAACATCTTTCCAACCCATCAGTTGGTGTAAGTTTTTATTACAAACTGTCCCGTCTTTACCTATCGCGTAAACATCGTCATTGCCATTATCGTCATTGATCTCCGCCGCCAGAAAAAAACCACAAGGTTTTGGTGTGCCATCCGCGTTAATCACCTCGGATTTTAATTTTTCAGCCGTTACCGTAAAAACATATGATTGTTGAGTAGCTTTTTTATCCGTATCTAAATCAATACTTTCCGCATAAGGCGTCCCATCCTTACAAATAGTCATTAACCGAAGATTGTTGTCAATAAATGGCGCAACAATGCCATTGCCGGTAATTGTGCCTGACAAAAGTCCCTTCACGCATTTATAATTATCTTTAGTCTCTTCTATACAGGCTTGCGGCTTGCCGTCAGCGTCATTTTTACAAAGATGGCCGGCACATGTGCTGTCACTACTTTTCAAAGTATAGTAGCTCGCTCCACAAATCGGCATCTTTAAGGCATCAGGCGATCCGGCTTCACTTTTATATTGTTTAACTTTTCCTTCTTCAGGATTGGCTGAGAGAGTAAAATCTCCGGGCTTATAATCTTTCAGTTCTCTCTGCTTATCTGTGGGTGTGGCCTTGGCCAAAACCAATTTGGCGTCTTCTTGGTCTTTACACCATTCTGTGCCCAATGTCAAGGCCCGCACCATAAACACCCGCGGCAGTTTGAGACGGAGGAGGTCGGGATTGATGGTATAGAGGAGCGTGTAAGAACCCAAAAGTAAAAATAAACCCATCAGCGCGCCGGTAATACTGGATTTGGCCGAAGTGACGCGGGTGGGATTGCCGGCCGAGGTGGTCCACTCAAAACCGCCCTTGATGATCAAAACGGTGGCGATCAGGCCGCCAATGCCCACAAGATAAAGATAAATTTTTTTAATATAATCACCCAAATTGGCAATCGGTCCGGCCTGATCGCCCACAGTGATGGAAAGCTGGGTTTGACCGGCCGGGATACAACCGCCCCAACTGCCGCACTCGCCATCCGACCCCCCGGGAAGAAAATTTAACTGTTCATTAAAATCCCAGCCATTGGCCTTGATTTGCGCCTCACAATTTGCTTTAGCCCAACACAGCGGATTTTGTTGCGGCGGAATTTCAGCGGCCAAAACAGGAGAGACAGAAAACAAAGAAAAAAGAACAAGGAACAAAGAACAACGAGCAAAGAAAAATTTTTGGAACATACTTTTTATGAAATAAATTCTAAATCCGAAGCACGAAATCCTAAACAAATTCTAATGTCCAAAATTCGAAATCCAAAACGATTTAGAATTTTAGAAAATTTGAATTTTGATATTGTTTCGGATTTCGGATTTAGAGTTTAGAGTTTTAACCCCAGCACCCTTTCCCACGCTTCAAGCGGTATGGCGCCCTCAACTTTTTCGCCATTGACGAAAAAAGTGGGTGTGCCCTGAACGCCTAGGGCAATACCGTCAGCCATATCTTTTTCAAACTGTTTTTCATGTTTTTTACCGGTTAGACACTGGTCAAAAACAGCCGTATCCAGCCCCACTTGAGCCGCATAATTATTTAAATCCCCAAGCTCGAGTTTACCGACGTTTTGAAAAAGCTTATCATAATAAGCCCAGAACTTGCCTTGATCCTGGGCGCAAAAAGAGGCCAGAGCGGCATTTTTGGCGTTGACATTTTCACTGTGCCCGGGGAAAAATCTAAAAACCAAACTAACTTTATCCGGATACTTAGCCGCGAGTTCACGGATGGCCGGAAAAGCCTCGGCTGAAAACTCGCAGGAAAAATCAGCAAATTCCACGATATTAATTTCAGCAGCCGCGCTACCCAGCCGCGGCGAATCCGGAGATATCAATTTCTCCAAAGCCGGCGCAACTTTACTCGAAAATTTAAGATAACTCTTTTGAAAATGGACAGCGGACGATGACGCGTCGCCGCTTTTAATCAGCCGATAAAAATTAAAAACCCGCCAGCCAAAAAATCCCAAAACCAGAACAGTTATCGCCAAAATGATTATCAAAATTGTTTTTTTCATAGTGTTTTAGTTTTCTGTTTCCGGAACAGCGGCAACACCGTAACCGGTGTCGCCCGGCCAAAGATATGATTCATATGTCCAATCGGCCAAGGCTCTAGCCTCATTAAAACGCCCTTCATTAGAAGTCGCCCCTAAAACCACCACCACGAGTTTGCGGCCGGCCGCGTTTTTTACTTCTACCGCCACGCTGTGCCCCGCCTCATCAATAAAACCGGTTTTACCGCCCTCAATACCGGCAATGGGACTGTCGGTTAAATTTGAAACCAAAAGCAGGTTGGTGGCGCGAATCTCTTTTTTTACCGACTGCCCGTCGGCGTCAATTACGGTCAACATATAACTTTTGGCCGTGGTCGCCTTTTTGATCAACGGCTCACGGAGGGCGGCCTTGAGGAGCAAAGCCACTTCTTTGGTTGTTGATCGATTTTGAGAGTTCAGGCCGGTGGGTTCAACCACTTGAGTATTTTTAAAGCCTAGGGCGGATGCTTCTTCGTTCATTTTAAAAACAAAATCTTCCAAAGAAAGGCCGGTGGAGCGCGCCAAAGCCATGGCCGCGTTATTGGAAGAACCGACCAAAGTGGCATAAAATAAATCGTAGACCCGCACCCGATCGCCTTCATTTAAAAATAATCTGCCTTCGCGGCCGTCTTGCGCCTCAATGATCATTTCTTTATCCCAGTCGGGCTGATTTTTTAAAAAAACCAAAACGGTTAGCAATTTTGTAATACTGCCGACGGGACGGACAGTATCGGCCTCTTGCGAGACCAGCGGCAGCTCGCTGGCTTCATCTAAAACCAAAAAACTTCTGGCGGACAATTTTAAATTAAACTCTGTTTCCGGCTGGCGGCGCGGCGCCAAATCTACTTTTCTTTGGGCCAGGGGCAAACTTTTTTTTGTTTCCGCTTCTTGACGCAAATCACCGCCTCTTTGTTCGCTGCTTTGGACGACCCGGTTGTTGAGGGGAAAAGCGGAGAGGGGTAAAAAACTCAAAACACCCAGACTCAAAGCCATTTTCCAGATAAAAATTTTAAACAAAAAGCTGATCATACCTCAGATTTTTTTGTATCTTCCAGCAATCTCTGCAATAGATCATTGTGATGCAGATGCTCATAATCCGGTAGTTCGCTGAGTTCGCGCAAACCCAAAAAGCGCATAAAATCCAGAGTCACGGTGTAGACCAACTGGACCCGAGCCTTGTCTTCCTCGGTCTGAATTAACCCGCGGATCATTAAATTTCTCAAAATTAAACTGCAATTAACGCCGC
Source organism: uncultured Gammaproteobacteria bacterium (assembly GCA_964596405.1). Lineage (GTDB taxonomy): Bacteria > Patescibacteriota > Patescibacteriia > Magasanikbacterales > UBA10003 > CAZQSS01. The sequence goes on from CAZQSS010000002.1 coordinate 14,448, forward strand.
GAATTTGTTCCAACTCCAACTTGGTAATTGGCCCGCGATAAGCGACAATCGTCAAGGCTTCCAAAGACGGACGAGTTAATTCACCTGTGTTTTCATCCTGAACATATTGTTTAACCAGCTTGCTGTTATCGGGATTTGTAATCATTTGCCATTCTTTGCCGTTATTCATCAGCTGGATGCCGTTCTCTTGATGATTATATTTTTCTTTGAGGACATTAAGAGCTTCGGATATTTCTTTTTCTTCCATCTCGGTAAATTCCGCCAATTTTTTAACCGTCAGCGGTTTGGCCGCGATAAACAAGACGGATTCAATTTTAGAACTAAGTGCCATAAATAAACACAGATAACACAGATTTTGACACAGACCGCACAGATCACAGATCTGTGATCTGTGAAATCCGTATTTAATTTATGCAATCTGTGTTTTATAATTTTTCAATTGATATTTCTTCGAAATTATTCTGTTGAACAATAAACAATTCACGCTGTTTGGTCAATTCCAGAATGGCCAAAAAACTGACGATAATTTCGGTGCGACTTTGAGCCACTTCCAACAAATGTCTAAAACCGAACTTGCCGCCGTTCGTCAACATGCTTCTGATCTGTTCAATCTTTTCCCGAATGGAAACTGTCTTGGCCATAGACAGCCGGGGCAGTTCCAAAATCGGTTTTAAGCGGGCCAACACGTCTTCAAACATCTTTTGCATCTTGGAGGCGGTGAGTCCGACCGGCGGATAAAATCCGGCTTCAACCAATTTAATCGGTGTTTCACGGCAAAACGCAAAACGTTTCTTTTTGATGGCGCCTTCAATTTTTTTGGCCGCTTCCACAAATTCTTTATACATTCTCAACTGATCCGCCAGGCTGATGCCGTCTTCTTCGCCCACATTCAACTCCGGCAAAAGAGTTTTGGATTTAATGTAAAGCAATTTGGCGGCAATGACCAAAAAATCCGCCATTTCATCTTCAGAAATCCCCGGATTACTGTTTAAGTAATTCAGGTAACTTTCTGTCACTTGGGCCAGGGCGATTTCGGTAATATCCAGCTTTTCCGCCTCCACCATTCCCAAGAGCAATGCCAACGGCCCTTCAAATTTTTCTAACTTCAGGGTATGCACAAAACTAAATTAGACCTTTTACTTCTTTTTCTTTTTCGCTAAAACTTTTTTGACTTTGGTTTTGGCCGCCTGGCTAATCTCGGCTACGGTCATCTTTTCTAATTTATAGAGATCTTTTACTTTCATCCTTAAGGATTCGGTAAAGCTACCGGCGCCAAAAATCGCTTTTTCCGCTTTCAACAAAGCTTTGTCCAAATACGGTTCCACTTTATGCAAGCCGGCAAATGGGGTGAGCGCACCCGGTTTGACCTTCAGGATTTTTTCCATCGCCTTCTCCGGCGCCAGTTCAATGGCTTTGGCCTTCAAGACTTTTTTGAGCTTGGCCATATCCAACCGATAGTGGGCCGGTAAAACCACGAGTACATATTTTTTATCGGCCTTAACTAAAAGCGTCTTAGCAATTTTGCTCATCTTTTCTTTTAACGTATTGGCCAAATCAAAAGTGGTAAAAACCTGCTTGTGCGGCACTTTTTCGTATTTCACGCCTCGGCTATCTAAATAATTAATGACTTTTTTGGGAATCATAGAGATTGTCAATTGTTAATAAGTTAATTATTAATTGTTTTCTTGTATTCCGGCGGGGAGATTTGCAAATCAATGCGGTTTAAATCGCGCGGAAAAAGAGTGGCTTGTTTAACGTTATCAACGCCCAAAAGCTTGGCGGTCAGTCGCTCCAAACCAATCGCCAATCCGCCTTCGGGCGGCATGCCATATTTAAAAGCCTGCAGATAAAAAGAAAAATTAGCCGGATCCAATCCCCATTTCCTGATATTTTCCACCAACTGATTATAATCGTTGAGACGTTGACCACCGGTGGTAATTTCCACCCCGCGGAAAAGCAAATCAAAACTCTTGGTATATTCCGGATCGGTTTCATCCGGATATGTATACATGGGACGCTTCTTGGTCGGATAATGCGTGATGAAAATAAAATCAGAATCGTACTTTCTTTTCGCGTACTCCCCCAGCCAAACCTCATCGGACGGATCCAAATCCGGTTCGGCCGTGTGGTCAATCCCGGCTTCTTTTTTAATTAGCTCTTGAGCCTCTTTTAATTTTAAAAAAGGAATTTCTTTGGGCACAACCGGCAACTCCGCCCCCAACGTCTGGAGTTCGTCTGAAAAATTTTTCTTCAGATAATCCATCATGTGGGCCAATAAATCGCGTTCCAGCCGCATTACATCGGTGTGATCTTTGATAAAACCGAATTCCAAATCCAATGAAGTGTATTCGTTGATGTGACGGGTGGTGGCGTGTTGCTCGGCGCGAAAAACATTACCGACCGTAAAGACGCGCTCAAAAACACCGACCATAATTTGTTTGTAAAATTGCGGGCTCTGGGCTAAAAACGCCGGATGGCCAAAATAATCCACTTTAAAAACATTGGCGCCACCTTCGGTTGAGGCGCCGACAATTTTGGGACATTGAAATTCCGTAAAATCCCGACTAATTAAAAAAGACCGAAAAGCTTGCACCAGCGCGGCCTGAATCTTAAAAATCGCGCGGTTTTTTTCGGTCCGCAAGGTCAAGGGCAACATATCCAAATAAACATCCAAACCCATTTTCTCGTCCGCCGGATCCAGCGGTAGCGGCTCAGCCTTGGCCAAAATTTTAAAACCCTTGGCCAACACTTCAATCGCCCCGGTAACCAAATTGGGATTAACACTCTTTTCGTTACGTTTTTGGACAATACCTGAAATCGACACCACAAATTCCGTTCGTACTTCTTTGGCGGCGTCATAGTCCGCCCCCATCTCCGACGGCGCGCAAATAACCTGTACCAAACCGCTTCGGTCGCGAATATCCAAAAAAATAATCTTACCTAAATTGCGCCGGGCGCGCACCCACCCTTCCAACAATACCTCTTGGCCGATTTTTTGAGTTGTTTCCAAGATTAAAGTTCTCTCCATAGTCCGTTATATGATTACTTTAAGCATTCATTATTCTACCAATTTTTAAGCCCCTTGGCAATAGTGGGGTTTAGGATAAAAAAAGCCCGCTCGAAAGTTCGAACGGGCTGTGGGCTCGGCGATGGTTCTATCGTCAGAGCGACTTGGGCGGAATAAGGAGCTGTAAGAGAGCTTCACCGGCTTCCAGGATTTCCTGGGTGTCACCGGCTGGCGCGCAACCTTGCTTGATCTCCAGGTAACGAACCAACAAGCTGTGAACGGCCGTGACTTGCTGGAGCGTCAGGTAGGGGCTAGGTCCGAGCTGACTGTCAGAGAGGGCACTCGCCGCCATATCCACGTGATTCAGAAGGTACTGGTTGGTCATGTCCAGGTTGTGGTTCGGCTCACTGCAGACGCCGCCGACAGCTCGGCCGGCCCGCCACTCAATCACCCGCTGCACCAGGTTGGTCAGGCCAAAATGAGTAACACTCATCATAGCGACATTGCCGGTGACCGAGGAGGTGCTGGCGGTGAAGAAAAGCGGGTCTTTGAGATTCAGAGACGGATTGGCCGACGGCAGCAGAGTGACAAGTGCGCTTTCCTCAACTGTCTGGGTGTTGCCGCTCACCGTGCCAATCTTGACCATGATCTTGTGATACAAAATCCTGTCACCGACCGGCTTGACTTCCACGCTGCCGACGAAATTATAAAGCTCGCTCGGCATGGCCGGTTTGCCCTTTGCTTCGAAAGTCACCACCTGCTCGACGAATGCGTCCGGGTAATCCATGCTGTGCATGACGAGCGTCAGCTGCGGATTTTCCTCGGGCCTGGCTGCCTCCGGCGGATCAACCTTCGGGGCCGGTTTTTCCACGACCGGCAGAACAGTTTGGGCCGACCGCACGGTCACACAACCGCTGCCGAAAACCGTTATCAAAAGAACCGTCGTCACCGCCAGCATCATCTTTTTCATGGCTTCTTCTCCTTATTTTAGGCCTGTTAAAGATCTGCTCTCAAAACATTATATGATAGCACATTTTTAGCCTTTTGTCAAGCATAGAAAGATTTGATATAATACTAGTAGTTTTGATAGCTTTTTGGCTAAACCCACACCGATTTCGTCTGTAGTAATTATTTTGATTCATAAGTCATTTATGAATTAAAGACGATGACCAAATTTTAGCATATTCACACTTAAACAGTCAAAAGTTCGCTTATCAGTAGTTACGCAAAATCGCGCGAGCGCTTTTGCGTAATGGGCGGCGGTTCCCTCCAGTTCCGCTCGTCGCTCGCGCGACTTCGCGTAACTGTCGGATATCTGTAATTTTGCCTTGCCGAGCGCGAGCTCGTCGGCAAAACTCCAGATATCCGCCGCCCATTATACGCCATACATTTTATCATTTTGATATTTTTTCACTCTGCTTTTTGTGAGTGATTGACGAATAAAACAATATTTTTTAGTAATTTGATTAAGATAAAGGTACAAAGAATTATTCAACATTTATGTCCTTGGAACGCGAGCCACAACAACATAATGAAAATGAGACTCGTGACAAATTCAATGCAAAATTGTCTGAATTGGCTGTCTATTGGTTAAAACTAAAAAATTTATGGGAACAAACGGCAACATCAAGAGACCCCCTTACTAACAATGATCCCGACACAGAAATCGCGGGATTAGAAGAAAAAATTGCACCCATCCTCATCGAACTGCTCAATGCCAGCGGAGCGGAGCGTGAACTGCTGTATGAAAAAGCTAGAAAAATTCGCGATGAAAATACTGACAAAAAAATTCAAGTTCGAGGTGTTATAGAGGTTAGCAATATCTGTCGTGCCAATTGTCTATATTGCCCAATGCGTCGAGATAATTTACCCACTACTGAAAAAATACGAATTACTCCAAAACAGATTTATAATCAGGTTAAGGCGACCAAAAAAGAAGGCATTACAAATTTTTTCATGCAAAGTGGCGAGGATCCACAAATAATTCCCGTGGTATTAGAAGCATTATCGCTGATTAAAAATGACCCAGAAACGCGAGATATTAAAATTGTCTTAAATTTAGGCGACCATTTGCCGAACACATATTCCAAACTGCACGAGGCTGGCGCTGATGGTTATTTAATAAAACACGAAACCTCAGATAAAGAATTACACCGTCTGATGCGACCTCATTCTACAGTTGAACAAAGAGTATCTCATTTACTACAAGCGCGCCAAGCTGGCATGCACATTGGTACTGGTGTAATTGTCGGGTTGCCCGGTCAAACCGATCAATCATTAGCACAGGATATAATTTTTGCCGGTCGCATCGGATCTGAACAGATGGTTAGTTGCTCACCATTTATACCGGGTGAAACCACTCCACTTGCAGGAGAACAAGCAGGAGATTTTTTCAAAACACTAAACATGATCGCAATATACCGCCTTCTCTTTCCAGCCGCCCGCATTCCTGCAGTAAGTAATTTAGATTCTGCCAAACTCAGTACACGACCACCGGATTTAAAAATTAGCGGACAATCGGCAGGAATAAATGCCGGAGCAAATGGAATAACCATCAACGTGACACCACCAGCGATTCGCGATATCTATAGCATATACGATGTTAAAACAAGAGAAATTGTTGATTTTTCAAAAGCTAAAAGGATTGAAAAAGAAACAGGATTAACGCTTGATTTAGATGACAAAGATACATAGAGACAAAAAAATATTGTTTTATTGACGAGCGAAAAAAGCAGAGTGAAAAATAATAATTAGGAAAAAATGTACAGCGTATAACAGCCGATATGCGGTTCCGCTCCGCTACACCCATATGCTGACGCACATCGCATATCGGCGAACGTTACGCAAAATCGCGCGAGCGCTTTTGCGTAATGGGCGGCGGTTCCCTCCAGTTCCGCTCGTCGCTCGCGCGACTTCGCGTAACTGTCGGATATCTGTAATCCCGCTCGCCCCCCGCGAGGGGCCGGCGGGACTCCAGATATCCGCCGCCCATTATCTGAAATTGTAAATGCCCCCTTTATTTATTGAAATTAAAAAATTATATTCGCTTCTTAATCCAAAAACTATGATACATAATCACGACATCAACAAACTTCCTGCCGATGGATATTTAGTGCTTCCTCTATCCATGAGCCGCTTGGCGAATGGCAAGGGTCAAAGCCCCGAAGAATGTTATGAGGTAATACAATATTTCGAGAATAAAGTCAGCCAAGTTGGAATAGATTTTTTGTTTATTTATACCAATGGATTGTATTACAACAATGACGAATCTGCTTTGTCGGTCAGAAAAAAGACTAATCAAGCTATGATTGATCACAGAAACGCATTATTAAAATTAATGATAAAAAACAAAAAATATATTCCCCAAGCAGCTCATTTTATTCCGTGGGATTATATAATTTTGAATTCTCCGCAATTTTCTGATTATTATCAAAAATTAATTAAGCTGAAAGAAAATGACGAACAATTCAAAATTACTTTAGAGGAAGCACTAAATGGAAGAGAAAACACAGAAGCAAATATAAATTTTTTAATAGAGGAAATCGTTGTCACTTACTTGATTAGGCAAAAGTTAATTGAATTTCCCAAAACTCTCGTCAAAAATGATAAATTTCGCTTAGTGATTTATCCTGGAACATATTTGAAGGCTGATTGTTATCAATGGCAGAAAAAAGCATTGCCACAATTTGAAACATCAAGCGAAAATAGCAACCCATATTATGCGTCACAGTATGATTTTGCCAAAAAAATATTAAACAGTTTTGATGAAATTCAATTACAATAAGGAGTGGGGCATTTACAACATCAGATAACACGGCATATCTGCAAGGGCTAAAGCCACATTTCGCCACGAAAATTATATAAATAAAGGAGGTGGCGAAACGTCAGATATGCCGAAACGTTACGCAAAATCGCGCGAGCGTTTTCGCGTAATGGGCGGCGGTTCCCTCCAGTTCCGCTCGTCGCTCGCGCGACTTCGCGTAACTGTCGGATATCTGTAATCCCGCTCGCCCCCCGCGAGGGGCCGGCGGGACTCCAGATATCCGCCGCCCATTAGCGAAAATAAATTACTTTTTCCCGTCCGATTTTGACGATTTTAATTGTAGGGGGCCGAATTTTTGTAATTGTTGACGAGGGGAACAAACGGAATAGCCACCTTTTGTAGGGTGGCTATCATTTTTGACTTAAAACTGTAAAAAAGGTAAAATTAAACCATAAAAACCATTTATCACTTATGAAATATCCTAAAGATTTTACCAACAAATTCATTACTGGTGATTGTATTAAAATCATGAAACAAATACCGGACGGCTCGGTTGATTTAGTTGTTACCTCGCCTCCCTACAATCTCAAAAACTCCACAGGCAACGGCATGAAAGACGGCCGTGGCGGTAAATGGTCTGGAGCGGCGCTGGTAAATGGCTATGATAACTACGACGACAACATGCCGCATGACGAATACGCTAAGTGGCAACGCAATTGTTTAACCGAAATGTTTAGGGTTGTTAATGATAATGGTGCTATTTTTTATAATCACAAATGGCGCGTCCAAGATGGATTACTCCAAGATCGACAAGATATTGTTAGTGGTTTTCCGGTAAGACAAATTATTATTTGGCGACGCAAAGGCGGAATCAATTTTAACGCTGGCTATTTTTTGCCAACCTATGAAGTAATTTATCTTATCGCAAAAAATAATTTCAAATTAGTATCAAAAGCCAACGCCCACGGCGATGTGTGGGAATTTACCCAAGATATGAACAACCCTCACCCCGCCCCATTTCCGGTCGCGCTGATTGAACGAATCGTTTCCTCCACCAACGCCCAAACTATTTTGGACCCATTTATGGGTTCAGGTACTACGGCCGTTGTAGCTAAAGCATTGGGACGAAAATTTATTGGCATTGATATTTCACCTAAATATTGCGAAATGGCTGAGGAACGACTCGGACGAAATGTAAAACACAACGAAATGGAACTTCTAAAACCTCAAATGAGTATTTTTAAACTACAACGCGCCGTATGAAAATTTACACCAAACCACAGTTAATCACAAAACTAAAAGAAATCTCAAAACAAGGTTGGATACCAAACGGCCGACATGGCAATGCCGGCGGAATTGGTAACACTTTGGAAGACTTGTTGGGAATCGAAGAAAATAATTTGCCAATTCCAAACGCCGCCGAATGGGAACTTAAAACACAACGGATCGCTACAAGCTCGCTCACTACTCTTTTTCATACTGAGCCATCACCACGCGCGGTAAAATTTGTACCACAAATATTACTACCACTTTATGGTTGGAAACACGACGGAGCAGGAAAACAATACCCTAAGAACGAGATGAGTTTCCGACAAACAATTCATGGGCACAGTCCAAGCGACCGTGGCTTTATTGTAAAAATTGACCGCGCAGAACAAAAGGTTTTAATTTCTTTTGACGCCTCAAAAGTGGCCAAAAAACATAAAATTTGGTTAAAATCCGTCAAAAAGAAAGTCGGCAACTTAAACGAACTCAATCCCCAACCTTATTGGGGTTTTGATGATCTGGGACACAAAGCCGGCACCAAACTTCTGAACTGTTTTTATGTCCAAGCCAAAGTGAAAAAAGAAAAAGGCAAAGAATTTTACCATTACACAAAAGTAATGATGTTACAAAAATTCAGTTTTGAAAAATTTTTAAACGCTCTTGATGAGGGCAAAATTCTAGTGGACTTTGACGCTCGCACCGGCCATAACCACGGCACAAAATTTCGGATGAGACAAGATTGTTTGCCGATGTTGTATGAAAAAACCACCTCAATAATATAAAACAATAAATTGCTAACCAAATTTATGAAAAAAATCATAATTTATTTAAAATTTTTTTGGGTGGCAATACTTTTGTTTATATTATCTATAATTTGCTGGTACTACTTACCAGAAAATTATAACAATTTCAAAGGCAATTTAATCGCTTCTATTCTCGGCGTTGGAATCGCAATTTTTACTGCTGAGGGTTTTAAAAATATTAACGACCATAGACGAATCAAAAAGAACTTCGGATTTTTAAGGCTTATTGTAATCCCTTATCTAAAAAATCAAACACAAAATTTTATAGATACAGCGAATGGTTTCCAAGATATATGTAATAAAGTACAAGCCGTCAATTTTATCGCAGTCATATCCAGCATAAATGAAATGAGTAATACATTTGATAAAAGCTGGCTTCAATTAATCTTCTCCCAAGATTTTATTGATGCTATAAAAACAGATGAACACTTCAATAAAATTTCCCACACTATATTGGAATTATTGTTATTCATAAGTTCAACAACAACATTATCCGCAAACGCAAAAACACTCATGTTAAACAATGTCGTCCAACTCGACGAAGAAGCGACCAAAATGTTTATAACAAAAGCACGCGAGTTTAGATCGGCCTTAACCAAAAGTGCTCAAGATTTACAGAAATACGTTAATTTACTAGACCAAGAAATGGAATTATTTTTTCGAGAGAATAATGTTATTTACCAAGAATTTGAAAGATGATTATACATATTTGGTGAGGGCGCAATTCACCCCTAACCCCTCTTGCGCCCGCCAACGACGAAAAAATTCGGCCCCCCATTATATTTAATAAAATCGAACGGAAAAAAGTAATTTACATTCGCTAACAGCCGATATGCGGTTCAAGAAAAAGAGTGTAAAATATTTTCAGCGGATACTCTTTTTCTCTCACCCATATTTCGCACAAATTTAATTTTAATGGAATGTGCGAAACATCGCATATCGGCGTACATTACGCAAAATCGCGCGAGCGCTTTTGCGTAATGGGCGGCGGTTCCCTCCAGTTCCGCTTGTCGCTCGCGCGACTTCGCGTAACTGTCGGATATGCGGCGCTTCGCTACATCCCGCCCTCGCCTCGAGCCTTGCGGCTCGGACGGGAAGTCGCATATCCGCCGCCCACTAGGCGAAATTTATTTAATTTTTTTATGCATAAAGATGTTAGGCCTATTATTAAAGCAACAATATTTATAATTGTTGTGCTGTTAATAGCATGTCCTTTCTGGTTAAGAATTTTAATTAAAACTGCAGACAAAATGAGCATGAGTATGGGTGACGATAGTATGTTAGAGACTAAGGTCGCTGCCTGGATAATATTAATCGGGGTCTTGTTAGTTTGGTTAATTCCTTGGTTGATCCAAATTATCTTATCTGTATACATTTTTAATAAAAATTCTCAACAATCTGATGCAATACTCAAAACTCTAAAAGATATAAAGAAAAAAATTAAATAAACATCGCATAACAGGGGGATATCCGATTCCGATACATTGTACGAAATTTTAAAAAACAAATTTTTTATTTTTATATAGAGCCCTTTTGAAATTTTTTTTTGGAAATAAAGAAGACCCGCCTTTGTAAGCACGGGTCTTTATGTTTGTGAGCGGATTGTTCACCGTACCGTCATGGCTCGGTGGGGTGCTCTTCTTCTCGCGAGCTCTTTGCGCTCGTCTTTCGTGAGGGTGTTGGCCTGTTCCTTGGCGTATAATCCCTCAATTCTGTCCCAATCTATCACTGCATTGTTGCGAGCCCATAACTCCCGATGTTCCTTGTCCTCTTCGCTGGAAATGCTACCAGCGATGGACTTAGAGGTTAGTTCATGAAGCCTCTTCATCCATACTTCTCTTTCGCTGATTTTTTTCCACGATCGTATTTGCTTGAGTTTCTCAAGCTCTTTGTTGGTGAGTGTGCCAGCTTGCTCCTTGCGAAGCAAGTCGTGGAATATTCGCATCACATTCTCTATTCTTAAGGAACTCATTCGCCACCTCCTAATCTTTGTTCAAAGGGAGTCTTTTAAGTTTTAGTTTGCCAAAATCTGATAAATCAGGTTCTGACCCTTCTCCAGCGCCTCAACAGCGTTACTGTCTTTCAGGCAGTTGTGCTGAGCCTGCAAATAGTCCTTGATAACCCGGTTGGCCTCCAGCATCTCGCCGAATTTCAGGTACGGCGCGCCGTCTTTGAGAAAACCGTCGGCCATTCTTTCGGCCGTGCGGAAAACAACCAAGCTCACGGTGATGGACGACGGGTCATACCGCTCATCCGTAGCTCTTGTGCCTTCATTGCAGATATCCTCGCGCGGCATCACATAGCCCTCTTCAATGGCCACCACGTTTTCCGCCAGGATATTGAGCATCAGCCGCGTCGCTTCCATCATCTTGATCTTGTGTTCAAAACCGATGACGGTGGCGGTAAAATCAGCTGGACCAATAATCTGCCGCGGCCGGCTCATGGGTTCAAGAAAAATCTCGCCCTGGGTAGCCACCACTTCCATGTGTTTGCTATTGACTCCCACCAAGGCGTCCATGCGGGTGTAAAGCGCCGCCCGATCATCAGCTGAAATTTCCATAGAATGGTCAGTTCGGTTGGTGAAAATCTTTTCGCCCGGGATGTATTGGCCGCCGTCGCTGATGATGGAATAAGACGCGTAGTGAACCGTAGCCTCGGGGAAATTGATAATAATGGGATCGGGTTCCGTGATCACCAGCGGCTTTTTGGAACAGCCGCCGATGGCCAGAGTGAAAACCGCGAATGCGATCAAGAAAAAACACGTCAGCTTTTTCATTTCACCTCTCCTTTGTAAAGAAGGTTGAGGAGTTCCTGAAACTGAATCAGAGCTTCTTCTGTTTCCGTATCGGACAGACAACCGGCTCGGAGAGCAACTACTCGTCGCGTGACTTCCCAAGCGGCCACCACCTCATCGTATTTGAGATAACGACTGCCGTCGGCCAAACGCGTTGTCGCCAGCCGATCCGCCAGCAGTTGCACCATGCCATCGCTCGGATTGAGATTGGAATCAAATTCCACCGTGTCCGGGCTCGGACAAACGTATGGCGCAAATTCATAACGCGCCAAACTTTCCAATCGGTCAGCCAGATAAACCAATAAAAGCTGGGTGACAGTCATCATCTTGATCCTCTCGCCCGCTTCCACAAAAGCGACAAATCTGGCCGGATTGTTGGTCGGGTCTTCAGACCGCGCCTCAACGATTAGAGCGTGCAGTTCGCGGCCGGCCTCGGCGCCATTGGGGCACCGGATGACCATCCGCTCATCAAGTTGCGACATTTCTTTTTCAATCTTCAACGTCATTCGCAAGTCAGATTGGCAATTTTCTGTCATCCGATTATTGTAAAACGTCTTAATAGAATACATGACAATCGCTTCGGGGAAAATCAGCGCTTCTGACTGATAGTCGGACTTTTCCATATACGGCTCGACCCGCCCGCCTGCTTGCGGAGCTTGCGGCGGGGCCGGTTTTGCCAACGCCGGCACAATCGGCGCGCTCGCGCAACCCAGAACAAAAAACATCGCCCCAAACAACCACATCAGCTTCTTCATTGGATTCTCCTTTTGCCCCGTTTGCGGGGCTTTTTAGTTGTTAAAGATGCTCCCATTATCCTCACACAAACTGACCAAATTGTCAATCCGCTAAATCAAAACCCGATACTGTTAAGTATCGGGCTAGGGATCCAAGCGGTTACTACGGGAACTGGCAGTGCCGAGCCTGTTTCCAGAACTCTTCATCCACCATCTGGGCGCAGGCTTCGTTCGCATCGTGAGGCAGGGAGTAACAGCTGGGGTCATGATGCGCCGCCTCGTGGACCAGAGTGTCGGCTTGGCCGATCGGAAGATTGGTCGGATCGCGAAGCTCGGCCACGCGACAACCGTCCTTGACGTAGGCGCAGCCCACCGCTTCACAGAGTCCTTCCGGCGTCCGCTTGTTGCACGGGCACTTGTTCCCGCGCACCAGGATGATCGTGTCCACCCGGTCCTTGATGTAGTCCTCGTACTCGGGACCCGCGCACTCCAAAATCTCCTTGGTCTTCTCGGGCGCCACCTGGTCGTAACCATCCATGCAGGACGGCTCCACGGCCCAGGGCTCACCGCACGCGTTGCAAATCGTCGCCACACACACCATCGCCGCCATAAGCATCGTTTTCATGATAAGCCTCCTTTAGGGTTGCTTGCCCCGTTTTGCGGGGAGTTGAACAAATAACTATCTTGAACAAATAAGTATAGCACATCTTTGGGATTTTGTCAAGACACTTAACTTGGCTAACATTAGCCAAAAAACCAAAGATTAAGCTTATTTAAGGCTTATTTTGGGGGCTACTGCCATTGACAAAGATTCAAACACCTGGTAATATTCCTTCTTAGTAGTCGTCTGCGCCCTGTTCTTTGAACCCAGACCCAAAAAGGAGAAAAATGCCGAACCTGAAAATGCCCGTGGACGCGATCGTGAGTGTTCTGGAAGCCGAAATACAGCAGATGACGCCCGAGGAACGTGCGGCCCTGGTCAAAAACATGATGCGTCTGAAAAAGCTGGCCGAAAAACTGACCGAGGAATAAAGCATCCTCAATTATCACGCCAACCACGTCGGTTGCTGACCGAGGGAAAAGGTATCCCGACGTCACAGAACGCATCCCCTCTTTTGACTGCTGTTAACAGCGTCTAACTCAAAACCCCTCGGACATAATGTCTCGAGGGGTTTTTATTTTTGCCTGTCATGATGCCAATCTCAACACCTCCCTTAATCCCTCCTTCGCAAGGAGGGAAAAACATGTTTCAAGTTTTCCCGCCACAGCGGGATCCCGACTTCATTATTATCAAATAAAAAAGGTACGTCGGGACATGCTTCAAGGTTTCAGTCTGTTAATCATGCGGGGAAATGGTATGCTCTCTCTTACGTGTGAGAGGCCGCAGATCCAGGTGACGAGTCGTTCCAGGCCATAGCCAAAACCCGAGTGCGGCACCGAGCCGTAACGGCGTAAATCCAAATACCATTCAAACGGTTCGCGTTTCAAACCGAATTCTTTTAAACGCCGGAGCAGGGTTTCGTAATCGTCTTCGCGCTGACTGCCACCGATCACTTCGCCATAACCCTCAGGCGCGAGCAAATCCGCGCAGAGCGCGCGACTTTCATCTTGCGGATCACGTTTCATATAAAAGGCCTTAATTTTGGCCGGATATTTTTCAACAAATACGGGCTTGTCGTATTCTTTGGTCAGAGTGGTTTCATCATCCCCGCCTAAATCGTCGTCGGCTTTAATATCCGAACCCAATTTGCGCAATTTTTTAACCGCCTCTTCATGGCTTAACCGATAAAACGGTGCTTTGACGTTTTCTAAGGGCTTAACATCGCGTTCTAAAATTTTTAATTCCTCCTGATTGATTTCCAAAACTTTATTGACAATAAAACTGACGAGATTTTCCTGGATTTCCAAATTGCCAACGTGCTCCACAAAAGCCATCTCCGCGTCCATCATCCAAAACTCGGTTAAGTGCCGGCGAGTTTTGCTTTTTTCCGCGCGGAAAACCGGCCCAAAATCAAACACGCGGCCGTGCGAAAAAATCGCCGATTCAATATAGAGCTGGCCGGATTGGGTGAGATAAGCGTTGCCCTCGTCAAAATATTTCATGCCGAAAAGTTCGGTGGTATTTTCGCAGGAAGTCGGAGTCAAAATCGGCGCGTCAATTTTAATAAAATCGTTCTGATTAAAAAATTCATAAGTGGCGTTGATAATGGTATTGCGGACACGCTGAATCGCCCACTGCCGCGGCGCACGCAGCCAAAGGTGGCGAATATCCAAAAGAAAATCCGGCCCGTGCTCTTTTTTGCCAATCGGGAACTCTTCGGCCAGTTGCACAATTTTCAAATCCCCAACCTGAATTTCAAAAACGCCCGGATGCTTGGGGTGGGCGCTCACCCGGCCATGGACAATCACCGACGTCTCTACGGTGATTTTTTGCGCCGTTTCCCAAACCGCCTCGGGCACGGATTTTTTATCCACGATCGCCTGGACAAAACCCGAACCGTCGCGAATTTGCAAAAACGCGATACTGCCCGAAGAGCGCAGATTGTAAACCCAGCCTTTTAGCTCCACCTCTTTTCCAACTGATAATGATAAGTTCTTAATAAACATATTTTTTCAAAGCTACGCTTTTAATTTAAACTCTAATTTGAAACAAACTGTCTTTTAAGTTCAAAGTTCAAATGCCAAAGTTCAAATCAATGCCTAAAGCTCTAAGTTCAAATTTTGGGATATTTGACATTAGGATTTTTACCCGCCCACAGCCTGCCTGCCGGTAGGCAGGGCGGATTGATTTGACATTTGAACTTGGGATTTTGAAATTTAAAATATGCGATATTGTATAAACTCCTCAATCAAACTCAATAATTTTTTACTGACCTCGTCTGATTCGGTTTTGCCCGCCCTCCACCCCTCCACTATTTCCTGGCTGATTTCTTCCTGTTTTTCTTTGATGGTTTTCTGACCGCAACCGGCGCAAACCAATCCGCCGCGTTCAAAATTAAAAAAATTATTGGCCGATTCAACTAGTTTTTTGCAAACTAGACATTTTTGCAATTCTGGCTGGTGGCCGGTTAAAGCCAGAAGCCTGATGCTGAAAAATAAATAATTTTTCCGGCCGGCTAAAAAATCTTTAAGCAGATCGTAAACCTCGGCTTCTTTTTGATGTTCCGGCATCAGTTTGTCCACCAAACCGGTGGCTTTTTGAGCCGAATACAACCTTTCTAACCCTGTCTTAAGATTAAAATTGTCCACTAAAATCGCCTGTCCTATTTTATCAAAAGATTTGCCCGGCGCCAACATCAGCCGCAATTCCCGGGCCGGCTCCAGTTGCCCCGCCAGCTTGCTCCCGATTTTTTTGGCGCCAATCGCCACCGCCCGAATTTTTCCGTGTTCCCGACTCAAGAGGCTCACCGACAAATCCGCTTCCCGAAAAGTCTCCCGTCTCAGAATAATCGCCGTAACGTTGTATGTCATAAAAATTCTAAATTCGAAATCCCAAATCCGAAACAATATCAAAATTCAAATTTTCTAAACTCTAAACTCTTTTGAATTTCGAATTTTGGACATTTGGATTTGTTTCGAATTTCGGATTTAGAGTTTCGGATTTCTTTCAATGTAATTTTCTAAAATAACCATCGCGGCGCCGATGTCGCGACTGCCTTTGGTGCCGGCGCCCAAGACATCGGCCGCGCGGCTCGTCATCCGCTCATCAACTATTTTGACCGGCACGGACACGCTGGCGGCTAAAAAATCTATAAATTTTTGCGTTTCTTGAGCTTTGGGGCCGCGCTCACCCGTAAGCGACAAGGGCAAACCCACGACTATGGTTTTAACATCCTTTTCTACAATTATTTTTTTAATCTCGGATAAAACAAAATCTTTGTTTTTATTTTCTATTTCTTTCAATGGCAAAACCACGCGGCTGCCTTCTTCAACAAAAGCGACGCCGATTCGTTTAGAACCATAATCAATGCCTAATAACATAAAAATAAAATATAATTCCAAAGTTCAAATGCCAAAGTTCAAATCAATGCTTAAAGTTCTAATTTCAAATTTTTGACATTTAAATTTTGTCCCGCCACGGCGGGATTGATTTGACATTGGAAATTGGGAATTTGACATTTGAGGTGCTTTTTCTTTGGACTAAGAACCGCTTATGCTTATGTAACTATTTCATTCCCTCTCTCGGTTATGATAATTGTGTGTTCAAAATGCGCCGCCCAAGAAGCATCGCAAGTCCGGATGCTAAAACCATCCGGCCCGGTTTCAATGTGGCACTTCCCCAAAGTCAGCATTGGTTCAATGGCCAAAACCTGCCCGGGCTTGATTTCTACTTTAGACAAAGTCGCGTCAAAATAATTGGGAATACGCGGCGCCTCGTGCACGCCATAACCCACGCCATGGCCCACCAAGTCGCGCACGATCCCGATTCGGATGTCTTGTTTTTTAACAAAAGTTTCAATCGCCTTACCAATATCGGCGATGCTATTGCCCGGTTTGGCCGCGGCAATTCCGATGGCCAAAGATTTTTGAGTGATTTTAATTAATTTTTCCACTTCTTTAGAAACCTGACCAACTTTGACCGTGGTGGCCGTATCCGTATAAAAACCATTGGGGTAAGGCCACTCCATACCAATATCAATGCCGATGTTGTCGCCCGCTTTTAAAATGCGGCCCGGCACGGCCGGCGCGTGCACTACTTCTTCATTGATGGAAGTGCACAGAGCGGTGGGGTAAGGTATTTCGCCGCGCGTCTGATAACCGCGAAAAGACGGCCGGCCGCCGGCTTCAGTAATCAACTTTTGCGCCACTTCTTCCAGTTCGGCCGTGTTAACACCCGGTTTGACCATCCTGGCAATCTTGCCCAAAATCTGGCCCAGTTGCCGCCCGCCTTCGCGAATTAAGGCCAACTCCTCGGGTTTTTTAATTGTCACTAATTCTTTAGACATAATTTGAATCAAACACAGATATACAGATTTTATACGAATACACAGATCACAGATCTGTGATCTGTGCGATCTGTATCGAAATCTGTGATATCTGTGTTATCATTCTAGCTTAAATAGCGCCTCTTGACAAGTTTGCTGTTTTGTGCTATACTTATTTAAAAGCCTGAAATAGGCTTAAAATAGCTCTTTGACAGTTGAGGCTAAACCCAGCTCTAAAACAGTCCTCCTGCGCTAAAGCTACGGAGGACAAGGAGGCTCACAATGAAGCTCTGGACAATGGTGCTGATGGCGGTCGTGGCCCTTTTCTGTTTCACGCTCGCGGCCTATGCCCAGGAGGACAAGACCGAGGCGGCCAAGATCCAGGCGATCGCCGACGCCGAAGCCATGCTCCAGCCGCTGGAGGATAACGTAAGTATCCTCTGGAAGAAAATGTTCGAGGACCGCCAAGTCAAGTGGGAGGAAATGAAGTCTCTCAATGCGGCAATCGAAAAGTATGAGAATGAACTCGAGGCCGCAAACCAACACCTCTCAATCTACGACGACGCCAAACTCCCAAACCGGCTCTACCTGTCCACCAGGGAATTCAACAAGTTCTACTTCCAAGGAGCAAAGTACGGCCACCTCGACCAACCCAAAATGCGACTCATAGCCGCCAAAGAGGGTGTTGACCTGCAAAAGATAGAAAAGCACGTAAATCCGGCGACTCAAGGAGTATCGTGGCTTGGAATACTACTATGCGCGGGAATCTTACTGCTTGGGCTGATAAAAAAGAGCCCTGTGGTCGCGGCGCTGGGTTTTGGACTAATGGCAGCCACATCTGTTTCCTTCCTGATAATCATATCTGCCTGACCTCTCCTAACAGACCTCACAACCAACACCCCCAATCCTAACGGATTCGGGGGTGTTTTTTTGACCAACAATAACAGCGATGTTATAATCAAATCAAACCTTTATGATATTTGACACGACTCAATCCCCCACCACCAAAAATCTAATCGCCGTTATTATTTCGGCGTTTCTAATTACTTTTATTTTGGCGCGGCTTTTGGTTTATCTGATTCTCGCGGGCTATTTGCCGCCTGAACTTTTTTTGACAGTTAAAGGCGTCCACATTCATCATTTCACCTACGGGGTGATTATCTTGAGTATCGTTGGCCTTTATCTGATTTTAAAACGGCCACCGGTTGATTCGCGCCGTTTTAAACTGATCGTTTGGTTTTTTGGCATCGGCCTGGGACTGACTTTTGATGAATTTGGCATGTGGGTTCGGCTGGAAGACGACTATTGGATCCGCCAAAGTTATGACGCGATAATTATTGTCGGGCTCCTGCTTTTAAATATCGCCTACTACCGGCCGGTCATGAACTGGATGAAAGAGCTGTTTAGAATCAACGACTAATTTTAAGTAAAATACCCCCGAACCTGATCTGTACCCCGTAAAGTGGACACTTTCGTGTCCACTTTTTGGGGTACAGATCAAACCAATCGGGGGTATTTTACTTATTATTTGAGATGTTTGAGGAGTTCTTGAAAAACCGTCGGAATGCTTTTCTTGCCATCAACCGTCAAAAGAGCCCGACGATGTCTAAAGTAATCCAAAACCGGCTTTTGGGCTTCATTGCCCTGTTTTCTAAAACGTTCATGAATAATCGCCGGCGTATCATCGGCGCGATGAACTAATTCACCGCCACATCGATCGCATGCCCTTTTTCTTTTTTTCTCTTTTAAAATAATAGCTGAATGACCGCATTGCTTGCAGATCAATCGGAGCGCCGCCCGGCGCAAAGCCTCCGCTTCTTCAAGGTTAATCCAGATGGCTTTGACGCCGCCCCAAAGTTTCAATTTGGAAAAAAATTCTCCAAAACCCTCAGCCTGCTTCAATGTCCGGACAGCGCCGTCAAGCACAATGCCCTTTTTCTCTTTTAATGCCCACTCAATTGAAGCAAAAACCAATTCAAAAATTAACCAATCGGCCGCCATGTGGCCTTTTTGTATTTTCATCGCTTCTTCGCGTTCTTTGGGCGAGGCTTTAAAATCTTTTATCAAATTTCTTAAAAGATGCCCTGTTGAAACATGCTCGTAACCGAAACGCCTGGCCAAAAGTTCCGCTTGGGTGCCCTTGCCCGACCCCGGCGGACCCATTAAAATAATAATTTTATACTTCATAATTAAACGCCAAAAAAATCACCAAAAGCATTTTCTATGGCCGACTGATCGTAAGTATTAATTTTGCCGGCGGCGCGCAAATTTTTTAACAGACGGTGAATTTTATATTGTGATATCTTCCCATCACTCCGAGCCGACTCAAGGGTGGCGCGAATATCCGCACATTGACTATCGTCTAATGTGTTAATACGAAAATGCGAAATTAATTTTTTTAACTCCTCGTGCGAAATAGGATGAGCTGTTTGATCTAACGGATTAAACATATACTTACACTTAAATAAAATTAAAAAAGACTGCCTTAATAATTATACAACAGTCTTTCAAAAAAATCTATTCTAAAACTGCTCGTAATCGCGCATGGTTAACTGTGATTCAATTTGTTTGACCGTTTCAATCACCACCGAGACCACGATCAGAAGCGAGGTGCCGCCGATTACCATGGCCTGAGTGCTGGTCACTTGTTGTAAAAGAAGCGGTAAAATAGCAATGGTGCCCAAGAAAATAGAACCGACCAACAAAATGCGATTCATGGTGTATTGCAAATAATCGGCCGTGGCGCGGCCCGGGCGCACACCCGGGATAAACCCGCCTTGTTTTTGTAAATTTTCCGCTATCTTTTGCGGATGAAAAATAACCGCGGTATAGAAAAAAGAAAACGCCACCACCAAAACAAAGTAAATTATGCCATAAACCAACTGATTATTAAAAAGGTTGATGGTGCTTTGGGCCAAATTGGCCAACCACGGGGTGCGCGCATTAAGAAAAAATTGAGCCACCATGGAAGGAAATAAAATAATGGAAATGGCAAAAATGATGGGAATAACGCCGGCCATATTTACCCGCAAAGGCAAATGAGTCTGAGCGCCGCCATAAGTGCGGCCGCCCCTGACTTGACGGGCGTAAGAAACCGGTATGTTGCGCTGACCCTCGGTAATATAAACTACGCTGACAATGGTCACGATGGCCACGGCAATAAAGACAATGGTTTGAATCAGCTGATCTCGGTCAAAAGTGACTAAACTTTGTTGAAGTTTTGTGGGTAGGCTGGCCACGATACCGGCAAAAATTAAAAGGGATATGCCGTTGCCGATATTTTTTTCGGAAATTAATTCACCGATCCACATCACAAAAACCGTGCCAGCGGTAATCGTCAACATGGTGGTGAGTAAACTTAAAACACTCATTTCACCGACAATGCCCTGAGCCGACTGCTTTAACAACATAATCATGGCGTAAGACTGCATAAAAGCCAAAGGCACGGAGAGAAATCTGGTATATTGATTGATGCGGCGCTGGCCGGACTCCCCATCTTTGGATATCTCTTCAAGCTTGGGAATCACCATGGCCAACAACTGAAAGATAATGGAAGCGGTAATATAAGGACCAACACCCAACATAACAATGGAAAAATTTTCCATGGTGCCGCCGGAAAAAATATTCATCAAACCCAAAATTTGATTAGACTGAAAAAATTGGCGCAAAGCCACGATATCAACACCCGGCACCGGAATGTGAGCGGCCACTCTGATAATGGCCAACATAGCCAAAACAAAAAGAATGCTGTTGCGCAGATCTTTTATTCTCCAAATTTGCTGTATCTTCTCCCACATATTGAATATGATGCTAATCTACAAATTCTTATATACGAATCTACAAATATAATTTGTAATATTCGTAGATTTGTATATTATATTCGTTGATTCGTATCTTCTATAATTGAGCCGCCGGCTTTTTCTATTTTTTCTTTAGCGCCGGCGGAAACGCGGCAACCGCTAATTTCCAGTTTCTTGCTTAATTCGCCATTGTTTAATATTTTGACCCCGGCGGTAACATCCGATTGAACTAAAACTCCTTTTTTTATCAATTCCTCCGGTGTCACTTTTTCTCCATCTTTAAAATGTTTATCCAACTCGCCCAGATTAACCGTGGCGGGTTTAAAATAAATACTTTTAAAACCGCGCGCTTTCGGAATACTCAAAAGTAAATGGCGCATGCCTTTTCTTTTCAAGATACCCTTTTTGCTGCCAGTTCTGGCTTTTTGGCCTTTTAAACCGCGGGTACTATAAGTACCGTGCCCCGAAGCATTGCCGCGACCGAGCAGTTTTCTTTTTTTCTTAGCGCCGAATTTGGGGTTTAAATTGTGTAATCCTATAGTCATACTTTTAACTTTACAGCCTTACTTTCTGCGGGCTCTTAATTTTTTTATAGCCTCAAAAGTCGCTTTTATATTGTTAATCTTGCTTTTAGACCCTAAACATTTTGAAACAACATCGGGTACGCCGGCCGCTTCCAGCACCATACGCACCGAACCGCCGGCAATAATACCGGAACCGGGTGGGGCCGGTTTGAGCAACACCTTGGCGGCTTTATACTTGGCATAAACAACGTGAGGAATGGTCGTGCCTTTTTCTAAAATAATTTTTACCATGTTCTTTTTGGCCTGACGGGCGGCTTTACTGAGAGCCAGCGTCACATCCGCGCCTTTGGCTACGCCAAAACCAACGCTACCTTTTTTATCGCCCACCACCACGCAAGCACGGAAGCGCATTCTTTTACCGCCTTTGGTGACACGGGTAACGCGCGCCAATTCAACAGTCGTCTGAATTAAATCTTTATCAACGCCATCAGAGCCCGCTCTGTCGCGGCCGCGTCTGTCCCGGCGATCGCCGTCTTTGCTTTTTTCTTTTCCCCCGAATGAGGCTCCGCCTCTACCGGGATTTTTTGCCTGAAACATAATTTAAAATTTTAAACCACCGGCGCGGGCGCCATCGGCTACCGCCTTAACCCGGCCATGATATTTATAACCGCCGCGATCGAAACAAACTTTTTCAACGCCTTTTTTTACGGCTTCTTTGGCCAAAACTAAACCGGTTTCATAAGCCAATCCGGTTTTGCCGGTCAAACCGCTTTCTTTACCAACCTTAAGACCTTGGCTCGAAACAGACACTAAAGTTTTGCTCGATTCATCGTCAATCAACTGAGCGTAAATTTGTTTTAAACTGCGGAACACGGAAAGACGGGGCATAACCGCTGTCCCGCTCACCCGGCCACGAACTCTGGCATGACGCAATTTTCTTTTATCTTTTTTTTGTTTGACTAAATCCATATTAATCTTTTAATTAAGAAGCTTTGGCGGCAGTGGCGGCCTTACCGGCCTTACGGCGGATAATTTCATCGGCATATTTAATGCCCTTGCCCAAATAAGGCTCCGGTGGTTTAATTGAACGGATATTGGCAGCGACACTGCCCACCAGCTGTTTATCAATGCCCCTGATTTTAATAATATTTTTTTCCATGACGATTTCAATTCCGGCCGGAATAGGAAAGTCGACCGAATGAGAAAAACCCACGTCTAAAACCAAATTTTGACCCCGGACTTCGGCTTTAAAACCAATGCCGTTCATTTCCAGTTTTTTTTCAAAACCCTGAGTCACGCCCGTCACCATGTTTTTAATCAAGCTGGCAAATAATCCCCACAAAGCCTTATCTTGAAGATTTTCCGGATTAACGACAGTAATAGATAAAGACGAGCCCTCAATATTGACTTTAACTCTTGAGTGAACAGTCACGGTTAGAGTTCCCTTGGGACCGGTGATGGTTAATTTACCATCCTGCAGAGAACCGGTGACTCCAGCCGGCATGATAATCGGTTTTTTTCCTAATCTGGACATATAACAAACAATTAATAGACTTCACAAATAACCTCACCGCCCAACTTTCTCTTACGCGCTTCTTTTTCGGTGACTAAGCCCTGAGAAGTGGAAACAATGGCAAAACCCATACCGTTTCTAACTTTTGGCAAATTATTTTGATTAACATAAAGGCGACGACCCGGCTTGCTGACTCTGTCTAAACCATTAATGACCGGCGTTCGGCCGCTATATTTTAAATGAATGCGGATATCTTTGCGCGCGGTTACGCCCTCTTCTTCGTTTTCAATTTTTTCCACAAAACCTTCCTGCTCTAAAATCTTGGCAATAGCCAATTTAATTTTGGAAAACGGAATAACCACCTCAGCTTTTCTCACAGCTGAAGCGTTTCTAATTCTTGTTAACATGTCTGAAATTGGATCAGTAAACATAATTTTATATTTGATTACCAGCTGGCTTTTTTAATGCCGGGCATTTCGCCCCGATTGGCTAATTCGCGAAAACAAATACGGCACAACTCAAAATCCCTCATATACCCATGACGGCGGCCGCAGCGCCAGCAACGGTTGACTTTGCGGGTGCTGAATTTCGGCGTCCTCTTTGATTTATTTCTTTGCGCTAGTGTCATAATTATTTTTCTTGTAAGGGTAAACCTAAATACTTAAAAAGATTTTTACCTTCTTCTTTGGTTTTAGCGGTCGTCACTATTGAAACTTCCAAACCATGAACCCGCTCTACTTCGTCGGAACGAATCTCCGGAAAAGCGATGTTTTCTCTAAAACCAATAGTCAAACAATTGCCCCGACCCAACGATTTTAACGGTAAACCGCGAAAATCACGCACCCGGGGCAAGGTCACGTTAATTAATTTTTCTAAAAAATCAAACATCCGATGGCCGCGTAAAGTCACCATGGCGCCAATAACCTCGCCTTTACGTATTTTAAAAGCGGAAATTGATTTTTTAGCCTTGGTCCAAACCGGTTTTTGGCTTGTCACTCGTTTTAAAGTATCCTCAATCATGTCCTGAATCTTGGGTTCTTTGCGGATCTTGCCAAAACTGGCGTTAACCACAACCTTGACCAAACGAGGCACTTGGTTGACATTTCTATAATTAAAATCCTTCTGCATTTTGGGAGCGACTGATTTTTTGTAGAATTCCTGTAAAGACATACCCCGTTAGAAGTTAGATAAATCAAGTTAAATAATTTTTTGATGTAATGATAGATTGCTGAATACCACCGCCAGTGTTCAAACAAAAATTTTTCTAAAATTTTTGTTTTGAGA
Source organism: uncultured Gammaproteobacteria bacterium (assembly GCA_964596405.1). Taxonomy (GTDB): domain Bacteria; phylum Patescibacteriota; class Patescibacteriia; order Magasanikbacterales; family UBA10003; genus CAZQSS01. Next base: position 38,861 of record CAZQSS010000002.1, read on the forward strand.
ACTTCTAACGGGGCATATTTTAGATTACTTCGTTACATTTTTTACAAAAACGAACTTTATTTTCGGCTTCTTGCCTAAAACCCGATCTGACCCCGCGAGCGCAACGTTCACAGTATAACGCCGCTTTAGATATATAAAAAGGCGCCGGCAATTCAATAATTTGCCCTTTTTGTCCGGCCTTGCGGGTCTTTAAGTGTTTCTTTACAATATTCACACCCTCAACCACCAGCTTGCCGCTTTCCGAAAAAACCTGAATGATTTTGCCGATTTTTCCTTTATTTTTACCGGCCAAAACAATCACCTTGTCGCCGGTTTTAAACTTCTTAATCATAATACTTCTGGCGCTAAAGAAATAATTTTAATATAATTTTCGCGCAATTCTCTGGCCACCGGCCCAAAAATACGCGTGCCTTTGGGCTCGCGGCTTTCTTTGTCAATAATAACAGCGGCATTATCGTCAAAACGGACATAAGTGCCGTCTTTACGCTTGATTTCTTTGGTCGAACGCACTAAAACCGCCATGACTATTTCACCTTTTTTAATGACACCGTGCGGATCCGCTTTTTTAACTACGGCATTAAAAATCTCGCCAATTCTGGCATAGCGTTTACGATAACCGCCCAACACACCAATACACTGAATGATTTTGGGTCCGGTATTGTCGGCGACATTGACCATTGTTCTTAATTGCACCATATAAAATATGATTCTAATCTACAAATCTTGTGAACGAATCTACGAATATGATTTGTAGCATTTGTGGATTTGTATATTAAATTTGTTGATTCGTATCGTCTTAATAGATGACTCTCCATTTTTTATCTTTGGAGATGGGGCGGCAAGGCTCAAACTTAACCAAATCACCTTCTTTATATTGCCCCTTGGGGTCATGCACTTTATACTTTTTACTGACAGTGTATTGCTTTAAATACTTTTCATTTTTCTTAACCCGGTCAACATTAACCACAATAGTTTTGGCCATTTTGGCCGATACTACCAATCCGCTAAAAACTTTTTTTACTTTAGTTTGTTGCATACCGTACACTTAAGATATTTAAGCTTTCTTAATATTTTTTAAAATGGTCAAAACCCTGGCGACCTTCTTTTTCAATTTGGTAATCTCCGACCAATTTTTTAGCTCGCGGCTATGGGCTTTAAAACGCAAACCGGTTAGGCCGTCTCGGCCTTCTTCCAGGAGGATATTAAGCTCTTCAACGGTTTTTTGTTTTAATTCTTCAAATTCTTTCATATTTAAACTTTTTTCACCACTATGGTGGTAACCGGTAATTTATATCCGGCCAGCTTCAAAGCTTTTTTGGCAGTCGCTTCGTCCACGCCGTCAATTTCAAACATAATTGTGCCCGGTTTAACCGGAGCCACAAAGTAATCTACGGCGCCCTTACCGCCACCCATGGTGCTTTCATTGCCGTGATTGGTCACCGGTTTATCCGGAAAAATTCTAATCCAGACCTTGCCGCCTTTTTTAAGAAAACGCGTGATGGTGCGGCGGGCGGCTTCAATTTGACGCGCGGTAATCCAGCAACATTCCAAGGACTTCAAACCATGGCTGCCAAAAGCAACAAAATTTTTGGCGGTCGCGATACCGGTGCGACGGCGACGCCCCTTGTGCCATTTTCTGTGTTTTACTTTCTTGGGAAACAACATATTATCTTAATTTTTATTTCCGCCAGAGGCGGATCCGCTTTTAGCGGAAAAAACCTCACCCTTGTAAATCCAGACCTTGATGCCGATAGCGCCATAAATAGTGTGGGCCGTGTCGCCAAAATAATCAATCTCAGCGCGTAAATTCTGCAAAGGGATGGTGCCGGAACTCAATTTTTCGGTGCGAGCGATCTCCGCGCCGTTTAAACGTCCCGCCACGCAGACCTTAACACCCAAACCGCCGGCGCGGCGCACTTTTTCAATCGCCTGCTTTAAAACCCGACGAAAAGGCATGCGTTTTTCAATCTCATCAATCATCCCCTGAAGAATTATCGGGGCGGAAAGATTGGGTTGGGCGACTTCTTGAATATTTAATTTTACGTTGATTTTGTCTTTAGTAAAAAACTGTTTTAGGACTTTTTTTCTTAAATCTTCGGCGCCGGCTCCCCCGCGGCCGATAATCACGCCCGGCCTGGCCACGAGCAGTGTAATCGTCACTTCTTTAATATTTCTTTCAATTTGAATAGCGCCAATACCGGCCTCTTTACAAATCTTTTTCAAGAACTCTTTAATTAAAATATCCTGACGCAAAAATTCCGGATATTTTTTTTGCGAAATCCATTTGGAATCCCAGCCATAAACAGTGCCGATACGAAATATTTTTGGATGTACTTTATGTCCCATAAAATTATTTCTTAGTCTGATCAGCCAAAACCAAATTTATATGACAGCTGTGCTTCTTAATGGTATAGCCGCGGCCAAAGGCTCTGGGTCTCATTCTTTTAAGTGGTGAACCCTGGTTAACCGTAATGGCCTTAACATATAAATTGCCGGCAGTCATATTGGTGTTGTGCGTAGCGTTGGCCACGGCCGACTTTAATAATTTGCGCAAAGGAGTGGCCGCGCCTTTTTGGGTGAAAGCCAAAACCGTTTCCGCCTGAACCGCTGACTTACCCCGAATCAAATCTGCCACTAAACGCACCTTGCGGCTGGACATTCTGATAGATTTTATTGAAGCTTTTACTTCCATACATTAATAATTACTTTTTCTTGTCGTCAGTTTTAGTGGCGCTGCTGGCGGCCTTTTCCGAATCAGCTTGTTTTGTTTCCAAATCTTTCTGCATCTTACCGCCGTGTTTAACAAATTTCCGCGTTAAAGAAAATTCGCCCAAATGATGGCCCACCATGTTTTCAACGATGTTCACCGATACATGGTCGCGGCCATTATGAACGCCAATAGTAAAACCAACCATCTCCGGAGTAACAGCGGAATCACGAGACCAGGTTTTGATAATAGTTTTATCGCCGGGTCTCAGCTTGGAAATCTTCTTTAGTAATTTCGGATCGGTGAAAAAACCTTTTTTTAAACTACGGCTCATACCCAGTATATCAACCCCGCATGATTTCATCACTTGGGGATTTTAAGTTAATTTATTATTTAATCTTGATAACCCAGTAAAAACGACTGTCCCCTTGTGTTTCGCGAAGCGAAACTTGCGGGGTTGTATTACTGGGCATAGGTTATTTTGATCTTTGAATTATAAGCTTGTTGGTCCACTTGTTCTTTTTTCTGGTCTTCATGCCCAGGGCCGGTTTGCCCCAAGGCGTTTCCGGGCGGCGCATACCAATGGGATTGTGGCCTTCACCGCCACCGTGCGGATGGTCAATCGGATTCATGGCCTTACCTCTAACTTCCGGTCTCCAACCCAGGTGGCGCATGCGACCGGCTTTGCCCCAGCGAACCAAATTGTGATCGGGGTTGCTTAACTGACCAATAGATGCCCGACAATTTTTAATAAAATGACGAACCTCGCCCGAAGGCATCTTTAAACTGGCAAAATCGCCTTCAACAGCCAAAAGTTGGGATCCGGCGCCGGCGCCGCGGACCATTTGTCCGCCCTTGCCCGGCTGTAATTCCACATTGTGAACCACAAAACCAATCGGGATGAATTCTAGTGGCATGCGGTTGCCCAAACCGGCTTCAATTTTATTTTTTGAAGATAAAACCTTATCACCAACTTTGATATTGAGCGGAGCCAAAATGTAACTCTTGACGCCGTCCGCGTATTTAATCAAAGCAATGCGGGCGCCGCGATTCGGATCATATTCAATCGCCAACACCTCGGCCGGCATATCCAATTTATTAACTTGCTTGAAATCAACCAGCCGATAATAACGGCGATTGCCACCGCCCCGATGACGCACGGTAATGGTACCATGGGATCGGCCATTGCGACGGGTCGGTTTGGTGATCAATGACTTTTCCGGTTCAAACTTAGTAATATCTTCAAACGTATCCACGCTAGAAAACCGACGGCCACCTAAATTTTTCTTGTATACTCTAACTGGCATAAATATTAAACTTGTTTGTGAAGTTCTATTCTCTCGCCTTTTTTAACAGTGACAATGGCTTTTTTGCGATTTTTACGGCTACCTGACACGCGGCCATAACGCACCTGCTTACCTTTGGAATTGACAATCCTTACGCTCTCAACATGAACGCCAAAGGTTCCCTCAATCGCTTTTCTAATTTCAATTTTATTCGCGCGAGGCGACACTTCAAAACAATACTGGCTGTCACCTTCCAGATAAGTGGTTTTCTCAGTGACAATCGGATGTAATAAGATTTTAAAAGCATTGTGATTCTTTTTAGACGCTGTCGGCTGACTTTCAGAAACTATTGGCTCAACCGTTACCGGCTTGACTTTTTCTTTTTTGGCAACCTTAACAACCGGCGCTTTAGCCTTTTGGTTTGCTTCTTCTTGTTTTTTAAACCAATTGAATGCCATATTTATTTTTTATATGTCTCTTGCCAATAATCAACAGTGTCTTTAACCGTCAAAATCGTGTGACTCTTCAGTAAATCTATCAAATTAAGTGAACCCAAATCGGCCTGGCTAATATTAGGGATGTTGCGTGAAGCTAAACCCATATTTTCCGCATCTTGACGTTTGGGGAAAACCAGTAAAACTCTTTTGCCCTTGATTGGCAACTTTTTCAATAAACTGCCGACCAATTTGGTTTTTGGTGTTTCCAAATTGAAATTCTCTAAAAGAAGCAAGGCGCCATCTTTAACCTTTTCTGATAAAGCCATAAGGAAAGCCAGCTTCTTGGTTTTTTTGTTGATTTTAACTTTAAAATTACGGTCTTTGCGCGGACCAAAAGTGACACCGCCACCGCGCCAAATTGGCGAACGGATGGAACCATGACGAGCGCGGCCGGTGCCTTTTTGTTTCCACGGCTTCTTACCGCCGCCGGAAACCTCACCCTTGGTTTTTGTGTGGGCCAAAACCTGACGATCGTTGGCGGTCATGCCTCTGACGACTTCATGTAATAAACCGATTTTTGCCTTAACACCAAAAACTTCCGGCATCAATTCTACCGATCCCACTTCTTTTCCTTCCCAATTGTAGACACTTACTTTAGACATAAATGATTATTCCCTGACGGTCTTAATAACCACGACCGCGTTCCGACTGCCGGGTAAAGCACCCTTGATTTTTAAAAGATTGTTTGCCTCGTCTATTTCCACTATTTCTAAATTTTTAATCGTGGTGAGCGTATCGCCCATATGTCCGGCCATGCGTTTACCCTTGGCCACCGGGCCTTGACGTTTTGAACCAATGGAGCCGGGCATGCGCAAGTTATCTTTTTGGCCGTGTGAACCGGGGCCGCCATGAAAACCGTGACGTCTGACCACACCTTGGAAGCCCTTACCTTTAGAAACGCCGGTCACATCAACTCTATCCCCGGTTTTAAAACTTTCAACGGTAATTTTGGCGCCGCGTTCTAATGGCGGAGTGGTCGCATCTTTAAAATAGAATTCCCGCAAGTGCCGGACTATTGGTAAATCTTTCAAATGGCCGACTTGGGGTTTGCTTAACTTCTTTTGATCCACCTCATCAAAACCGATTTGAATGGCTATGCCACCCAACGGCATTTTAGTTTTTACCTCGGTAACATAACAAGGGCCGGCTTGAACTTCGGTCACGGGCACTTCTTCGCCGTCGGCCCTGAAAACTTGCGACATCTGAATTTTTTTACCAAGAATGAATCTCATATTATACAAAAAGTCACCAACTCAACATGGCTTTTTATCAGTAAAAAAGCCGGGTTGAGTTGGCGACCTTATAAATCTCTAAGGTCTTTTTTTATACTTTAGCTTGTCAATTTTCTCCTTGAAGCTCACCGTCAGTTGGTAGAAGTTTTCTTGCCCCGGGTGGGCGAAGATCCTCTCTACTGGCCAACAACAAGCATTTAATTACATTTTAATTTCCACCTCTACGCCAGCCGGTAAATTCAAGTGTTGCAGGGCGTCGATTAATTTTGGATTCGGGTCAATAATATCAATTAATCTTTTGTGAACCCGCATCTCATATTGTTCGCGCGCGTCTTTGTGGACAAAAGTGGAACGATTGACCGTATAAATCTTCTTTTCAGTCGGTAACGGTACTGGCCCCAGGAGCGTAGCGTTATTGCGTCGGCTGGTTTCCATAATAGTCTGGGCGGCCTGATCAATGATCCGGTGATCATAAGCGCAAATCTTAACCCTCAGACGTAAATGGACCTCTTCGGCTTTTTCAGTTTTTTTCACAGACTTAACGTCGCTCATGTGTTTTAATTTAAGAATTTACTAAAATCCCGCCCCCTTTTGGGACAGGATTTTTATTTTACTTGGTAATTTTGGTGACCGCGCCGGCGCCAACGGTTTTACCGCCTTCGCGGATAGCAAAACGTTGTGATTCTTCCAAAGCCACCGGTACGATTAATTTAATCTTTAATTCCACGGTATCGCCGGGCATAACCATTTCAGTTCCAGCCGGTAATTCAACCTCGCCGGTTACATCGGTAGTGCGGATATAAAACTGGGGTTTGTAGCCTTTAAAGAATGGTTTATGACGGCCGCCTTCTTCTTTGCTTAATATGTAAACCTTGCCTTCAAATTCGGTATGAGGAGTGACTGAACCCGGTTTGACTAAAACCATACCGCGTTGCACTTCGTCTTTTTTAGTACCGCGCAAGAGCAAGCCGGCATTGTCGCCAGCCAGGCCTTCGTCTAATGATTTGTTGAACATTTCAATACCGGTCACAACGGTCTTTTTGGTTTCACCCAAACCGACCAGTTCCATTTCATCATTTAAATGAATGGTGCCTCTTTCAATTCTGCCGGTGGCGACTGTGCCACGGCCTTCAATTGAAAAGACATCTTCAACCGGCATTAAGAACGGTTTATCGGTGGCGCGAACCGGATTCGGAATATATTCATCTAAGGCTTTTAACAAATCAAAAATGGGTTTAGCCGCCGCCTCATCTTTAGGATTCTGCACGGCCTTGAGCGCGCTACCGCGGATAACCGGGGTAGTATCGCCGGGAAATTCATATTTCTTTAACAAATCGCGAACTTCTTCTTCAACTAAATCAATCAATTCCGGATCACTCACCTGATCAACTTTGTTTAAAAAGACAACTATATAAGGCACACCGACTTGGCGGGCCAAAAGAATGTGTTCACGAGTCTGAGGCATGGGGCCGTCAGTGGCCGAAACAACCAAAATCGCGCCATCCATCTGAGCGGCGCCGGTAATCATGTTTTTAATGTAATCGGCGTGCCCCGGACAGTCAACGTGAGCATAGTGACGAACGTCACTTTCGTACTCCACGTGAGCGGTGGCAATGGTAATACCGCGAGCCTTTTCTTCCGGCGCGGCATCAATCTGATCAACGCCTTTATTTTGAGCCTTTTTGCCATGAGCTAAAAGCACCTGCAAAATAGCGGCGGTCAAAGTTGTTTTACCATGGTCAACGTGACCGATAGTGCCCACATTAACGTGGGTTTTTGAACGTTCAAATTTTTCTGCCATACGATTTTTTATTTAGATTCTAATTAAATTTAAGATTTTAATTAGTTAGTTATTATACGCAGAAAACATTATAGCACACCTGCCATAAAAAGGCAAGTGGCGCGGGATTAGGACTCAACCGGCTCAAAATTATACTGATCTTTGTCATCTTCTTTGGCGGTTTCCGCTTCGGCGACTGCCGGCGCTTCTTCGGTCAAAAAAACCTCTTCTTTTGCTGTTGACTGACTCAAGGGCGGCGCGAGAGGAACAACCGGAGGCGCTTTTTGCGCCACTGCCATCTCTTGCTTGGCCCGCCACAGGGCGATATCGCTGTTGATCTTTTCTAAAAGCTGGGATTCACTGTGGGCCTTGGGTTTTTCCGGCTTGGCCAATAATTTTTCATAATCGGCCAGCGACATCACCACGTACGGCGTGTTACTGTCGGTTTCCCAAATAATAAAACGATCCCCCGTCTTTTGAATCAACTCTATAATTTTTTTTATACTCGCGTCCATACTCTAATACTAATTACTAATTTTCACATGGCTACGAATTACTAATTTTTACCAATATACAAATCCAATTTGTATATTTGTATCCATTTGTAATTTGTAGAGTATTGTTATTTTATTTCTTCTTGCCCTCAATAATTTCTTGAGCTTTGTTGGCCGGCACCTCGGCGTAATGAGAAAATTCCATAGTATAAGAAGCGCGGCCCTGAGTCATGGAACGCAAATCCGTGGCATAACCGAACATTTCGGCCAAAGGCACATCCGCGTCAATCACTTTAATACCCGAGCGATCACGCATTTCTTTAATCTGGCCGCGTTTGGAGCTTAAATTGCCAATGACATCACCCATAAATTGTTCCGGAGTGATTACTTCAATTTTCATGACCGGCTCAAGCAAAATCAAACCGGCTTTCCTGACGGCCGCCTGCAAAGCAAACGAACCGGCCAATTTGAAAGCCGCTTCAGAAGAATCTACATCGTGATAGGAACCGTCAAAAACCGCCACCTTAATATCAATCAAAGGATAACCGGCCAAAACGCCTCTTTCCAGCGCTTCTTTAACGCCTTTTTGAATTGGCGGAATAAATTCTTTGGGGACCACGCCGCCTTTTAATTCATTGATAAACTCATAACCCTTGCCTTTTTCATTCGGCTCAACCCGCAACCAGCAATGGCCATATTGACCGCGGCCACCCGATTGGTGAATGTATTTACCTTCGGCTTCGGCGCTACCCTTGATGGTTTCTTTGAAGGCGACCTGCGGCCGACCCACATTAGCTTCTACTTTAAATTCGCGTTTCATGCGGTCAACCAAAATTTCCAAATGCAATTCGCCCATGCCCCACATAATGGTCTGGGAAGTTTCTTCGTCATTTTTAACTTTGAAAGTCGGATCTTCTTCCGTCAATTTCTGAAGCGCCACACCCATCTTTTCTTGGTCAGCCTTGGTTTTGGGTTCCACGGCGATGGAGATAACCGGCTCCGGAAAAGTAATGGTTTCCAGCGCGACCGGACGGTTAGGATCGCAAAGAGTGTGACCGGTAAAAGTATTTTTAAGACCAACGGTGGCGGCAATTTCACCGGCAAAAACTTCTTCAATATCTTCACGGTGATTGGCATACATGCGCAAAATACGGCCGATGCGTTCTTTCTCGCCGGTGGCGGCATTTAACACATAACTGCCGGCTTTGAGGGCGCCGGAATAAACACGAAAATAAGCGATTTTACCCACAAACGGGTCGGTGGCAATCTTAAAAGCCAGGGCCACAAACGGCTCAGCATCAGAGGCGTGACATTCAATAATTTTTTCCGGATCGCGGACATCATGAGCCTTAGCTGGTGGAATATCCATCGGGCTCGGCAAATAATCAGCCACCGCGTCCAACATAAATTGCACGCCTTTATTCTTCAGGGCGCTGCCGCAAAGAATCGGCACAATATCAAAATTAATTACCGCCTGACGCAACACTCTTTTTAAATCCGGGATGGGAATTTCCTCACCGGCCACAAATTTATTTAAAAGGACCTCGTCGTTTTCCGCGATTTTTTCAATCAACCTGGCCCGATACTCCTCAACCATTTCTTTCATCTCAGCCGGCACTTCTTCTTCTTTGATGTCTTTGCCCAGATCATCCATAAACATAAAAACCTTGCGCGTAAAGAGATCAATAATGCCTTTAAAATTAGCTTCGACGCCGACGGGCAACTGGAGCGGAATAGCGTCTTTAGTTAAACGCTCGTTGATAGATTTAACATCAGCAAAAAAATCCGCGCCCATGCGATCCAATTTATTGACAAAACAGATGCGTGGCACGCGATACTCATCGGCATAACGCCAGTTGGTTTCCGATTGCGGTTCCACGCCGGCCACGCCATCAAAAATGACCACGGCGCCGTCTAAAACGCGCAAAGAACGCTTGACTTCCACGGTAAAATCAATATGCCCGGGAGTATCAATAATGTTTAAACGACAATCTTTCCAAAAACAGGTGGTGGCGGCGGAAGTGATGGTAATGCCGCGTTCGCGCTCCTGTTCCATCCAATCCATCTCGGCCGCCCCTTCATGCACTTCACCGATTTTATGTTTCTTGCCGGTATAAAAAAGCACCCGTTCAGTCACGGTGGTTTTGCCCGCGTCAATGTGGGCAATAATGCCGATATTACGGGTTTTCTCTATTGGATACTCACGCATAATGTCTACAAATTACAAATGAATACAAATATACAAATTGACTTGACTTAATTTAGATTAAGGATTCTTTTAAAACGAATGCCTCTGCTTGTAAAGTGTACAATTATACCAAGTTTTAAATCGGTGGCTTTTAAATAACTGTAAATTTGTTTAATATCTTGCTGAGAAAAAAATTCCCGCTTCTTAATCTCTAAAACAATTTTGTCCTCTACTAAAAAATCCAGAAAATAAACACCTATTTTATCACCGTGATACTTCAAATCTGTCTTAACTTCTTTTTTAAAACGAATGCCATGATTATTAAATGCCAGGGCGATTGCTTTTTGAATATATTTTTCTTTATGACTCCAGCCAATCTCGTCCCAGACTTCGAATAATAGACCGACAATTTTATAACTCAATTCCGGGTAGACTACTTTATTCTTACTTCCCCGCTCATCACTTTTCTCATCGCTCTCTTCCATAGTTTCAATTTGTATGTCTGTGCTTATTGGTAATTCGTGGCCTACTGGTTTGTAGCCACTTTGACTCAATTTGTATATTTGTATAAATTCGTAATCTTGTAGCCTATCTGGAGAACTTGGCGAAGTGAGCAAAGGCGCGGTTAGCTTCGGCCATACGCAACACATCCATCTTTTTCTTCACCGCATCGCCTTGATTCTGGGAGGCGCCCAAAAGCTCCTCAGCTAATTTTTCCGCCATGGGCTTGCCTTTGCGGCTACGAGCCGCGCCAATAATCCAGCGGAAAGCCAAGGCGTTTTTACGTTCCGGTGCCACCGGCATGGGCACCTGATAGTTGGCGCCGCCCACGCGACGAGAACGGGTTTCCACCGTCGGACCGACATTTTTCATGGCCTCTTCAAAAATTTCTACCGGATTCTTTTTGGATTTTTCTTTCATTATATCAAAAGCCGTGTAGACTATCTTGCGCGCCACATTTTTTTTGCCGCGCTCCATAATACAATTAATCAATTTGGCCACGACCAAATCGTTGTACATCATATCCGGCAAAATTTTTCTTTTAGATGCTTTCTTTCCTCTCATAAATGTAAGTATGATACGAATTTACAAATTTTTTATACGAATCTACAAATTATTCGAATTATTCGTAGATTTGTATACTATATTCGTTGATTCGTATCTTAAAATAAATTATTTCGGTTTTTTATTGCCATAAACTGAGCGGCCCCGACGACGTTCGGCCACGCCTTGAGTATCATAAACACCGCGAACAATGTGATAGCGGACGCCCGGCAAATCTTTCACGCGGCCGCCGCGAATCATCACAATTGAATGTTCCTGCAAATTATGACCAATACCCGGAATATAAGCGGTCACTTCCATCCCATTGGAAAGACGCACCCTGGCAATTTTACGCAAGGCCGAGTTTGGTTTCTTTGGGGTCATGGTGGTTACTTTAACACAAACGCCGCGGACAAACGGCCGGCCGCCCGCGATTTTAGTGCGGCGGCGGTGTAAAACATCCAAACCCCAATGCATGGCCGGAGCCTTGCTTTTCTTTTTGATACTTTTGCGTCCTTTTCTGATCAATTGATGAATCGTTGGCATATTTCAAACTAAAATTTAAAATCTCAAATCTTAAAATTAAATTAAAAAACAAAAGAATATTTACAACTCTTTTGTGGATCAGCTATTGACTCCACAATACTGGAAAATAGTATACAAAAAAACCGTAAATAAGTCAAGACCTGGCGGGAGGATAAAAAAAGACACTGGAATGTTTGCGTGTTGACGCAAAATTTTCCAGTGTCTTGTTTGGTTAGATTACAAAGTGGCGGGCGGCAGGGGGCGGGCGAGAAAATAGTAATAATCGCTCCACCGGCTGACATACCCGCGCAGGGAGATAACGCGCGCCTTGCCCCGGCGACGGATCTCAACCACAAAACGGTTGGTGTCCGGCGCCACATAAACAGCGCCCAAGGCTACAATCGGATGATCTCTCTGTTCCTCGGGATTGTTGGCTCCGTAGTTCATGAGCTCGATGGGGTCCGCCAACTCATAACCCTTGGTGGCCAGCAATACCGGAATCTCTGAAAGATCAACATCGCGGCCGAAATTAAAAGTCCGGAGTTCGCTGAAAGGTGTGCCACGCGAAGGCTGAGGAAACTTGTCGGCGGTAATGGGAATGTCACGCAAGTCATAGTGACCGGCTTTGATCTGATCTTCAAAAAGCAGAAGATAAAAAGGGTCGGCCACTTTCCGAGCGACACCGACAATGAGGACGGCAATCTGTTTGGCCAGCTCGGGATCGGCGCGCAGACGGTTCAGTTCCGCGTCTCCCCCGCCCAAGGCCAGCACGGCATCAGCCACGGCCTTGTAATTAAGTGATGCGCCGCAAAAAGCCCTGATGGACTCACAGCCGGCTCCTCTTTTTTTTGCCATTAAGTTTCCTTTCTCCGGTTTAGTTGGTTTTTGAAGGAACACTCCTTACTTCTTAATCTATTCTGAATAATTTGTCAACCTCTTGACATTTGTCTAAAAAAGACTAAGATGAAACCAGTACTTTCCAAATCTAACCCCCGCAAGGCGGGGCAGGCAAAAAGGAGGTAAGGTGAGTATGATGGTCACCGTTTGGCTGATTAGCGCCCTTGTCTTTGTCGTTTCGACGTTTATTGAAGCTGTCCTCAACGCTCAGCACAATCGAACCATGTGGCAGGCGATTGCCGCGGAAAAGAATGCCAACGAAATTATCGCCTCGCTAAAACCCTATCTTCTGCCCGGCCGCATCTTTCGCGCTCTTAGTTTGAGCGCCTGTGTAATCGCCATTATCACCACTTTTATCATCGTGGGCTTCTGGATCGCAAACCTAAAACCGTAAACAAACCCCGCCCTTACGGAACGGGGCAAGAAGGAGAAACCAATGGAAACGGAAACAGTGATGCTTACTTGCGCTGTGATAGCCGCCATCTGTGGACTGGTGATGTATTGCATTGTGAAAAGAAAGAATGAACTGTTTGAACAAGCAATCACGGCGGAAGACATTGATACCGAAGCCATAACCAAGGCCTACTCTTATGGAAAAATTCCGTTCATCATCGCCCTGGTCATCGGCGCTATTGCCGTGTTTATAATTTTTATTTTGACAGCCAGCCTTTTCTTCAGCGGCCCCACCACAAAACTCCTGCTCCCCCATATAAAACTCTTCATCGGCTAAACTAACCAATAAAAACCCGTCTGTCAACACAGGCGGGTTTTTTCTAATATGCGTTATAAAACGCCGCCGATAAATAATTGATAAAGCCGGTTGATAATCGGTGAAATCAAATCAAAAACGAAAAAAATCAAAACCAACAAAATCATAAAGCCGTATCGCGCAAAAAAATCATGCAGTTTGTCGGAGAGCGGCGCGGGCAAAATCGCGTAGAGAATATGCGAACCGTCCAAAGGCGGCACCGGCAAAAGATTAAAAACGGCGAGCATAATGTTGGCGTAGACAATCAGCGACAAAAAGCCCGTCAGGTTGCCCAAAAAAGAATCCAGACCGGCCGCCGGAGAAATAACGCCACTGGCCAAAATCCGGACAAACAGGGCAAAAACCGCCGCCACCAAAAAATTGGAAAGCGGACCGGCCACGGCCACCAAAGCCGGGCCCAATTTTTGATCCCGGAGGTTATACGGATTAAACGGCACGGGCTTGGCGTAGGCAAACATAAAAGTGCCGCCGGATATAAAATACAAAACAACAGGCATTAAAATTGTGCCCCACCGGTCAATGTGGACGAGCGGATTTAAGGTCAACCGACCGGCATATTTGGCCGTCTGGTCGCCCTGCATATACGCCGCCCAACCGTGCGCGTACTCGTGAATGATGGCCGACGGCACGATGATTATAAAATAGAATAAAAGTGTGGCAATACTCATAAAATCTATAGAATTTTCATAATTACAGCGTTATCATAACAAAAAACCGGCTTTTAAGCAATCTTCTGCGCGGTGTTAACTATACCCCCAGATTTGACTTATTTTTTTTTTGATGATATTATGTAAGCATAATCAATCCAATATGCGCAAAATAGACCTAAAATCCGTAGTTTGGAAAGAAGGCAAGTATTACATCTCTCAATGTTTAGAGGTAGATGTTTCTAGCTGTGGAAAAACCAAAAAAGAAGCGCTAGTGATGCTCCAAGACGCATTGGGGTTATACTTTGAAGATAAGCCTATTCCCAAAAAATCAGAAATAAAACATCCTTTTCTGGCCTCTGTCACCCTTCAACATGCCTAAGCCCTTTCCACTTCGACTTGTGCTAAAAGTCCTAAAAGAAAAGGGCTTCTTTTTTGTTTCACAGACAGGTTCGCATGTTAAATACAGAAAAGATGGCAATCCGATACTTACAGTCATCGTGCCAATACACGGTAATGAAATCCAATTTGGAACTTTTAGGTCTATCTTGCGCCAAGCGAAATTACAGCAGAGCGATTTTGAAAAGTAAGTCAAACTTCGTATGTCCTTGGGACATTATGCGCCACAGCAGAAAGACAAAATGCTGACGCATTTTGAAATTTCTGGGCTTCTTAAATTCCTGACTCTTGCTATTTCTCAAATTATCTGCTATCATCTTAACATCGTCATGAGCATTGAACAAAAACCAAATCGAGTTTAAAAATTAAAAATTCTTTTATATGTCTAGACGTTGTGAAAAATGCGGCCGTGGCCCTCGGGCTGGCGCCACTCGGAGCCATTCCAATATTCAATCCAAACGCCGTGTCTACGTTAACCTGCAATCAAAAGTGGTCAACGGCAAAAGGATTAAAATCTGCACCAAGTGCATCAAGACCATGGCTAAAAAAAGTAAATAAACAAATAAAAAAACTGGTCGCCTTGGGTGACCAGTTTTTTTATTTCATTGATTACTGTCAGCGGCTAAATTTCCAGGAGAAATCAACCGACTAATTAAAATTTTAGGATTGGTATTGTCTTTACTAAGACTGGGATCGTTTAGACTGATAAAATAATACTGCCGGCCGTCTTTTTCAATGACCATGGCCAAACATTTTTGCGCTTCGTCCAGATAACCGGTTTTAGACGCCAAAATTGTAAAGGCCGGCTTTTGAAGCAATAATGAATTGGTGTGATTAAAACTGTGTCTAACGATTTTACCGCGATTGTTTACTCGGTTAAATTCATAATGAGGTGTGCCCAAAGCTTGGCTAATTTCCGGATTTTTGTAAGCCGCCATCAAAACTTTGAGCTGATCGGCGGCCGTCGTGATATTTTCCGTAGAAAATCCGCTGGGCTCAACATAACGCGTGCCGGCCAGGCCCAATTCCTGGGCTTTTTGATTCATGGCCAGAATAAAATCAACGCGGCTTAAATTGGTCGCCTCTACCAACATCTCGGCCGGCTCGTTGACCGACCCCACCAGGAGCGAAAAAAATAAATCCTTGACTGTCACCGCGTCGTTGTTTTGCAAACGCAAATAATTACCGTAAACAAAATGTTTTTTGGAGTCGTAAACAATTTTTTCGGTCCAATCTTTATTGCGATGTTCCACAAAAACCAAAGCGGCTGTCATTTTGGTGAGCGACGCCAGGGGTAGCTGCCGCGTTAAATTTTTCCCAGCCACGATTGTGCCGGCCGCATCGGCAATCACATAACTGCCCACCGCCGTGGTAATTTTCGGCCCGACAAATTCATCGGGCACCAAATTAACCCCGGTCAAAGGCGCCTTGAGCGGCGCGCCCGCCTCCGGCTTGATATGCACTTTGCCGGATTTAAATTGCAGTGAAATCAGCTGTTTTTTTATCAAATCGTAAATCTTGATGGCGACGCCGTCATTTTGGATTTGCAACTCGCCGTCGTCAGTGTAATTTAAGGGATTCTGTAAAGCCGTCGCTTTGGGATTGTCTGTATTTAATTTTAACGCCGCGGCCAACCCCAGTTCAGCCGCGTCAATAAAAGCGTAATCATCGTGATAATTGGCGCGCGCTGGAAGCGGTGTCCACTTTACTCTAGTCACTAATTTTTTGCGAACCCAAACTTTATACGTCTGCCTTTTGTATTCCACCGAGGTGCGGTGATATTCCAGCCGGTTGGGATAACGGGCATCAGAGAAAAACCGATTGATGCCTGCATAATTAAAATAAACTGCCGCGTCCGTGTCAGCGGCGGCCTCGCCCAGCGCCCCCATCATCAAATAAAACTGGGCGCCCAAACCTACCGGCCGCGGCCCCGCTTGCGCTTCCACCAAACCGCTGCTAAAAGTTATTTTTTTCAAATTCTGATACAACCGCTCGGCCAAATCCAGATATTCTTTTTGATTGGTCAACTGGCCGTAGGCCAAAAGCATAAACGCCGAAACGGCCTGATAGTGCGGCACAATCTCTCCCCCTTCGCGATACCAACCGGCCGGGCTGATGCTCTCTTTCACGGCGGCGGCGATTTTATTTTTGATAGCCGCGTCGTTGGCGGATTTTTCTTCGGCTGTAATTAAACTTTTTTCCAACAAATAATTATTTAGATACTGCCAATGAGCGCCGGCAATGAGCGCCCGATTTTCCGTATCCGCGATTGCAATACCGGGCTGGAGAGAATCCTTCATCGCCTTGAACAGATCGGCTGTTTCTTTTTGATTTAATAAATCCGGCACTTCTTCGGCCAAGCGGACGGCTAAAAATAACGCTTCGGCGTCATTAAAAGATAAAGTTTTGGCCGGGCGGCCGGAGATTTCTTTGATTGCTTTTAAGATACTGCTACGCAAAATTTGCCGCGGT
This sequence comes from uncultured Gammaproteobacteria bacterium, assembly GCA_964596405.1. Lineage (GTDB taxonomy): Bacteria > Patescibacteriota > Patescibacteriia > Magasanikbacterales > UBA10003 > CAZQSS01. The sequence continues at coordinate 55,798 of CAZQSS010000002.1, forward strand.
TTTTTTTCCCCCGCGATGGCCCGATACTTGTAATAGCCGGCCAAGCTGATAATTTCGCGGCCGCTTTTGGGCGCGCTGAAATTTTTAACGCCATAATCCGGCGCGGCGTATTTTAGGCCGATTTTATCAAACTGTTTACTGTAACGATTGTAAAAATATTTTAAATAGGCCTCATTGCCGCTCTCGGCCGACGCCAAACCCACCCCAAAAATTTGGACTATCAGACTAACCAAAAAAATCACCACCCATTTCTTCATCATATATTCTTTTATTCTATTCTTATTTTCTACATTCTACTCTACAACTTCCTTTAATCCTATGTTAAATATTTCTAACATAGCGCCGGAGTAAATCAGAACGTAAATAAATCATCTATGCCAACCTTAAAAACTCTGGCAATCTTGTGCGCCAGCCGCAGTGAGGGACTGTATTTGAATTGTTCCAAAAATACAATTGTTTCGCGCCGCACGCCCACCGCGTAAGACAACTTCTGTTGAGTCAACCCGCGCTTGGTTCTGTATTCTCTAATCTTATTACGCATAAACGAATAAAGACATAAAAAATAAATAAAACCCTGATAAATCCATGTTAACTATTTCTAACACGAAGGTCAAGAGACGTTTTTGTGGATAAATGCAAACAAAACAAATAATAAATAAAACCCCCAACCGTTAGATTGGGAGTTTCAAGATTTACTTGGGCATGGCGCCAAAATTGGCGCCAGCCGGCCACTTGAATTCTGGGTCGCAGTCTATCTTGATGACTATACCCATCACCGGATCGCGATCCGAGCAGCCGGGTACCATATAACAAACGCGGGTGTTGAGGGAAATAGTGCCGGCCGAACCGAGGGCATAGATCAGCCCGCCATCGGCCGTGGCCCGCTTGGGCTCTTTCATGATCTCTTCAAGGGCCGCTGGCTCAAGCATGGCCGCATCCATCTTCTGGAGCACCTCAAGGGTCGTCAGATCCTGATTGAAAGAGACAATCTGCAGACCGGAGCCGGTCTTCATAACGTTTGTTTCCAGACGATGCGTTGAGCAACCGCCTGCCATCACCGCGCTCACCACGAGGGCCACCACCATCATTACGAGCGCTGTTCTCTTGGTCACGTTTTTCTCCTCGCCCCGCTTTGCGGCGGCTTGCCACGCCTTGCGGGACTTTTGGTGTTTGTTGAAAGACCGCTGATAAAACCCTACTTTTCCGGTTTGGCTGATGCCTTCTCTTCTAAACCATCGCTCAACGCGCCCATCATGAAGACAATGGCCACAAGCGCAAAGAGAGCGCCGACAATCCCGGCGGTAATCAAGCCCGGCAGAATTGTCGATTCCCAACCGACAAAGATGCGGGCGATGAGCATGGCCGCGCCGCCAAAAATGGCGCTGACCAACGCTCCCACAAAAAGCACCACCATGGCCGTGCCAAAAGCATAGACCAGACAGGCGCCGAAGATTGCCCCAATCAGCCAATCCGGCAGACCCAAAATCTGTACTGCCAGTATGCCCAAAAAGATCCCCGCCGCCAACACTTCTTTCCTGTTCATCGCTTACTCCTCTTTCTCGTTTTTTGACGGACTCGCACAACTCTCCAATAAACCATCTCATGAACAATGTAACGGTTGTCGTCGCAGACCGGACAGACCTGGGCGATATCGTGACCTCCATAGCCCCGGCATTCCGGGCAAACAACCTGCCGATAAGCCACTACCTTTTTTCTCTTGCTCACTGGCACCTCCAATTGAAGTTTAAAGAACTTTACCCTGTTAAATGCCGCGGGGCGGCAATCCCGTTCATAGCGGGATTATTTAACAGGGTGAACTACCTTAACCTAACCATTTTTTGGGAGTTTTGTCAACCCCAGCCGCCTGCAGCGGTTCTTTGTTTGGGAAGCCTTGGATTATATTTTTATCTTGGTTGCGCGGCTGGGGAGCGATAATTATACCTGAACAGGCGGCGGGGTCAATATCCGCAACCAAGGGCCAAATCATCATCTTGCCATTTTCGTTTATTCGTGATACTGTAATTTGAAAGCTG
>CAZQSS010000003.1:0-4768 GCA_964596405.1 uncultured Gammaproteobacteria bacterium
ACCGATTTATTATCTACCCGATAGGTTTCGGTAACCGTTATTTTTATCTACAACGCGCTCCTTGCCATTTTGACTGGTTTTTACTATAATTTAACCATGATTACTTCAATTGAATTGCGGCAAAAATATCTGGATTTTTTCAAATCCAAAGGGCATGCCATTATCCCTTCGGCTTCTTTGATCCCGGAAAATGATCCGACTGTGCTATTTAATATCGCCGGCATGCAGCCCCTGGTTCCGTACCTAACTGGACAAACACATCCGGAAGGAACGCGGCTGGCTGATGTACAGAAATGTGTTCGGACCGTAGATATATATGAAGTGGGAGATAATAGCCACCTGACTTTTTTTGAAATGTTGGGGAACTGGTCACTGGGCGACTATTTTAAAAAAGAGGCGATTGAATGGAGTTGGGAATTTTTAACTTCTCCGCAGTGGCTCGGGTTAGCTAAGAAGAAATTATCTGCTACCGTGTTTGGCGGTGACAACAGGTTCCCGCATATTCCTAAAGATGACGAAGCGGCAAATATATGGAAAAGCGTCGGGATGTCGGAGGATAAAATTGCCTACATGCCAGGTGGAATATTGGAGAGCGAAGACAATTGGTGGGGTCCGGCCGGTTTAACGGGACCATGCGGGTCATCATCTGAAATTTTCTATTGGCAAGGGGATGGCGAATTTCCGCCCGTCGGTAGCAACCCAGGCACAGATAAAGACAATTGGTTAGAGATATGGAATGACGTCTTTATGCAGTATAATAAAAAAAATAACCAAACTTTTGTATTATTAGACAAAAAAAACGTAGATACCGGCATGGGCATGGATAGGACTATTCGCGTACTTAATGGTTTTGTTGATATTTTTCAAATTGATACTCTCTGGCCGTTGATTCAAAAAATCGAAGAAATTTCCGGGCGTGAATATATTGAAAATATTGAAGTGACAAAATCTATGCGTGTTATTGCCGATCATCTGCGCACAGCCACCATGATTATGGGCGACGACAGGGGTATCACGCCGTCTAACACCGACCAGGGTTATATTGTCCGCCGGCTGATTCGGCGTGCCGTGCGCCACGGCCGGGTGCTGGGGATTAAGGAAAATTTTTGTTCGCCGATAGCTGAAAAAGTGATTAATCTTTTTAAAGATGTTTATCCGGAAGTGGTCCGCAACCGGGATTTTGTTTTAACGGAAATTTCCAAAGAAGAATGCAAGTTTAGAAATACGATTGAATCGGGAATCAGGAATTATGAATTAAGAATTAGGAATTTGGGCGACAGTAAAGTGTTTCCCGCCAAAGAAGCCTTTGATTTATATCAGTCTTATGGTTTCCCGATTGAAATGACTGACGAGTTGGCCCGCGAGCAGGGTTTGCGCGTGGATTTGGCGGGTTTTGAAAATGAAATGAAACATCATCAGGATTTGTCGCGCGCCGGGGCCGAAGCCAAGTTTAAAGGCGGCTTGGCCGACCAGGGCGAAATGTCGGTAAAATATCACACCGCCACGCATTTACTTCACGCCGCTTTGCGCAAAGTTTTGGGCGCGCACGTGGAACAGCGGGGCAGTAATATCACGGCTGAACGTTTGCGTTTTGATTTTTCGCATCCGGAAAAGTTATCTGAAGAACAAAAACAAGAAGTGGCAGAGTTGGTCAATTACGCCATCAAACAGTCTTATCAGGTTTCTTTTAAAGAAATGTCGGTGGCCGAGGCCAAAGCTAAGGGCGCCATGGGGCTGTTTGAAGATAAATACGGCAATAAAGTGAAAGTGTACACGGTCGGCGACCCGAATACGCCGCCGGGCGCTTATGTTAATTCTTTGACTTTTAGTATGGAAATCTGCGGCGGCCCGCATGTTAAAAATACCGGGGAGCTGGGCGTGTTTAAAATTATTAAAGAAGAAGCGTCTTCGGCCGGCATCCGGCGCATTAAAGCCATTTTAGAATAATAACCATGACTAAGAGGAATCAATTTTTAGTTTTCTTTTTTTATCTCGTCGTTGTCCTTTTTCTTTTTAGCCCTGCGATAAAGGCTTTTTTTGTTTCGGACGATTTTGATTGGGTCAATCGGGTGAGGAGCTTGTCGCCCCTGACCCATAATTATTTTTTGAGTAATGCCGACGGCGCGCGCGAGAGCGGCGTTTACCGCCCGCTCACCATCATCAGTTTTTGGGCGAACTACTGGCTGGCTGGTTTGAATTCGGATTTTTTTCATCTGTTTAGTATTATTCTCCACGCCCTCAACGCCTTTTTGGTTTTTTATCTTTTGAAGTTGATTTTGAAATCTGACACGGCGGCCATTATCGCGGGATTGTTTTTTGCCGTTTTGCCTAATCACCCGGAGGCCGTGAGTTGGATTTCCGGCCGCGGTGATGTGCTGGCAACATTTTTTTATCTTTTGGCCGTTATTCTTTACGTTGCCTTTAGACAAAAGAGCGGTGGCTGGCGGTTGGCGGTTTCGCTCGGTTGTTTTCTTTTGGCCTTGTTTTCCAAAGAGATGGCCATAACTTTGCCGGCGGTCTTGGTTGCCTATGAGGCCATTTGGCAGATTAGGCCCCGCCTTCCGCGGGGTAAACAGATTAAGCAAGTGGTTTTTTATCTTTTGCCGTTTATAATAGTGTTGGCCGGATATTTTATTTTGAGATTTTTTGCCACCGGATTATTTTACGGATTTTACGGCAACAGCAATTTACATTTTTCTTTAGAGCGCGCCTGGGAAATGCTAGGCGGGGGCTGGCTGAGTAATTTTTTAAACGGCGCCCGGGTTTTGGTTTATTGGCCCATTTTGCCGTTGGCCGTTATCAGTCTTTGTATTCTTGTTGGCGCTCTGTTGCGCGCCGAAGCACGGAAGGCCTATGTTTTCGGCGCGATACTTTTTGTTCTGACGCTGGCACCGGTTGTCTATTTGCAACTAAACCATCTGACCGGCGAAGGTGAAAGATTTATTTATTTGCCATCAGTCGGATTTTCTATTCTGGCGGCGGTTTTAGCGGTCGACCTGTTGGGCCGGAAATCCAAGGCACTTTTACCAATATCAGCCGCTTTGATTATATCAATTTATTTTGGTTGGTCGCTTTGGAATAAAAATACTAGCTGGCAGAGAGCGGGCGAGTTGAGCCGGTCATTGCTTTTTAATTTTGGCCAGACAGTGGATTTGACCAAACCGAATCAAGGCGTGGTTATTTTGGGATTACCGGACAATTTTCGCGGCGCGCAAATTTTCCGCAACGGCTGGCTGGCCGCTTTGGATTTATATTATCCTTTTTACGCGCCCGATTTGTTAACGGTCAAAGCCGGATTGAATATTGTCTCCGACAGCGATGCGGCGGCTATCAATTGGCAAACCACGGCGGAGGGGTTTATTGGCGAAAGCGTCCAGCCGATTTTTTATGGAACAAAAAATTTGGAATCGCTGGATTATCATATGATAATTAAAAATTATCAAAAAGATATCTTGAGCGGTAGAGCCATAGAATTTAATTTTACGCCACAGTTCAGAAAGCAAAATGAAAATAAAGCCATGGTTTTTTTGGTGACGCGGGGCGGTCGTTTTGAGCGGTTAAGGCCGTTTTAAGGCTATTCACACCCCCGCTTGACCCCGTTACAGTTTCAGTGTAGACTCTTTAATTAGAAGTGTCGTAAGGCGAAGTCCCGTTAGAGGCCTGGCCTCTAACGGGACGAAGCCGCCTCACGGCTTTGTCATTAATAAGCATAGATTTTCTTAAAACTGTAAACGGGGTTGACAAAAAAATAAGAATAGAGTATAATATTTGTAGTTTTAAAAAACTCGCGAATTTGGGCTAATTTATGGTAGAAAATCAACAGGGAGGTATTAGCGCTTCTAAAGAAACTTTGGAGTTCAAGGGGACTGTAGAAGAATTACTGCCGGGAGCGAAATTTAAAATAAAACTAGAGGACGGACAGGCGATAATCGGATATCTGGCCGGAAGAATGAGATTAAATAAGATTCATATTTTACCCGGTGATAAAGTCAAGGTAGAAATGACCCCGTACGATTTAACCAAAGGCAGGGTGGTCTATCGTTTTTAAAAAATAACGGACAAAAATCCGTATAATAATTTTGTTATCTTAAAAAAGGAGATGTTTTCGTTATGAAAGTAAGAGCCTCTGTAAAAAAAATTTGTAAAGACTGCCAAGTCATTCGTCGCGCCGGAGTGGTGAGAGTCATTTGCAAAACACCTAAACATAAACAAAGACAAGGTTAATTTTTTTATTTTTTATGCCCAGTAATACAACCCCGCAAGTTTCGTTTCGCGAAACACGTGGGGTAAGGGATTGCTACTGGCAAACAAGCGAGTCAAATACAAAATAATTTAATTTATGTCCCCAAGTGATGAAATCATGCGGGGTTGATATACTGGGTATGGCTAGAATTGCCGGTTTAAATTTACCGCCGAACAAAAGAATAGAAATCGCCCTGACTTATCTCTATGGGATCGGCTTAACGTTATCAAAGAAGATTTTAAAAAAATTAAATATTAATCCCGATACTCGCACCAAGAATCTGACTGAAGAAGAAGTCAACAGAATCCGCGAAGCGGTAGAAAAAAATTATAAAGTAGAGGGTGAATTAAGACGCGAAATTTTATCCAATGTTAAGCGGTTAAAGGAAATTGGTTGTTATCGCGGTACTCGGCACAGTCGGGGTTTGCCGGTTCGTGGCCAACGCACCAAAACTAATTCCCGCACCGTGCGCGGCAATACCCGTCGCACCATGGGTTCAGGCCGCAAGAACGCCTCGGAAAAGAC
>CAZQSS010000003.1:4868-49447 GCA_964596405.1 uncultured Gammaproteobacteria bacterium
GCGGCAATACCCGTCGCACCATGGGTTCAGGCCGCAAGAACGCCTCGGAAAAGACTTAAAGATTAATTTTATATATGGCAGATGATATCAAAAAAGAAGAAGCGGCCGCCGTCGCGCCGGTAGCAGAAGCAGTAAAAGAAGCTGGCCTGCCTGCCGGACAGGCAGGCGCTGTAAAAGGCAAAAAGGGAGCGAAAAAAGATATTAAGCCCCGCAGCCGCAAGAAAAAGATTAAACAGGCGGTCACGACCGGCCGGGTTTATGTTCAGGCGACTTATAATAATACTTTAGTTACCATCACCGATGCTTCGGGCAATGTTTTAGCCTGGTCCAGCGCCGGCTTGATGGGTTTTAAGGGTCCGAAAAAAGCCACTCCTTATGCCGCCGGCATTATTGTTAAAGATGTGGTGGACAAAGTAAAGCTTTATGGTTTTAAAGAAGCCAGTCTTTTTGTCAAGGGTATCGGCGCCGGCCGCGACGCGGCTATCCGCGCTGTTTACGCCAACGGTTTAAACATTTTATCAATTAAGGACATTACACCCATTCCTCATAATGGTTGCCGTCCGCCAAAAGTAAGGAGAGTTTAAGATAATACGAATTACGTCCTGTCATACGACAGGACGCCCCGTCGGATGACGGGGCGAATCTACAAATTACAAATATCTATGGTCAAGATTTTAAGAAATGCCAGTTGCGCCAAATGCCGTCGGGCGGGAGAAAAACTTTTTTTGAAAGGAGAAAAATGTTTTAGTCCCAAATGTCCGATTATAAAACGTAATTATCCGCCGGGCATGCATGGTCCGGGCCGCCACGGTCGTTTAACGGGTTATGGCGAGCAATTAAAAGAAAAACAAAAAGCCAAAAGAATTTACGGTTTGCGTGAACGATCTTTTGGTAATTATATTGCCAAAGCTTCGGGCCAAAAAGGCAATACCAGCGAACATCTGTTAAAATTATTGGAAACAAGATTTGATAATGTTGTTTATCGTTTGGGTTTTGTCAAATCACGCCAAGCCGCCAGACAGCTGGTCAACCATGGTCACTTTTTGGTCAATGGCAAAAAAGTCAACATTCCTTCATATCAGGTTAAGACCGGACAAGAAATTACTTTAAGATCTCAAAGTAAAGCCAGCAAGGTTTTTGAAAACTTGGGCGCGTCTTTAGCCAAGAAGGAGTTATTGCCCTGGCTGAGCGTGAACGCCGAGACTCTCGTTGGTAAAGTAAACGCTTATCCGAATATGGCGGATACTCAGGTGAACTTTGACTTCAAAAAAATAATTGAGTTTTATTCACGTTAATTGAAAATTTGTATGATGGATAAATTTCTTTTACCATCAACCTTTAAGATAGAAGAGACAGACAAGTCGAACGTTGTTCAGGTTGTGATTGAGCCGTGTTATTTTGGATACGGCACCACTTTGGGCAACGCTTTGCGCCGCGTTTTGCTTTCTTCTTTACCGGGCGCGGCCGTGACCGCCGTTAAAATTAAAGGTGCTCCGCACGAATTCGGCGCTTTGGAACATGTTAAAGAAGACGTGGTGGAAATCATTTTAAATCTTAAAAAATTACGTTTAAGAGTTTTTTCACAGGAAGAAGTAAGGCTGGTTTTAGAAGCCCGCGGTGAAGGCGAAGTGACAGCCGCCCAAATTGAAGCCACTTCGGATGTGGAAATTGTCAATTCTGATTTGCGCATTGCCACTTTAACCGACCCCAAGGCCAAGCTGGAAATGGAAATTTTTGTTTCTCAGGGCCGCGGTTATGTGCCGGTTGAAGAAAAAGACCGCAAAAAATTGGAATTAGGGTGCATTGCTGTTGATTCAATTTTTACCCCGGTTTTAAACGTGGGTTATAAAGTTGATTTTGTCCGCGTGGGCGAGACAACCAACTACGAACGCCTGACGTTGACGATTGAAACTGACGGCACCATTACCCCGGTCAGCGCTTTAAACCAGTCAACTCAAATTTTATTGGATCACTTTAATTTAATTTTGGAAGGTTACGGCGGAAAAGCAGAACAGCCGGTCTTGGCCGCCATCTCTCAAGATGAGGCGAACATTGTGCCCGAAGAAAGTAAAGAAGCGGTGATTGAAGAAAAGGAAGAAAAAACTGAAAATAAAGCGGTTAAAAAGCCGGCTAAAAAAGGCAGACCCAAAAAGACGAAGTAAATTTTTATGAGACACAGAAAGAAAAAAGTTACACTAGATCGCGCCACAGCCCCTCGCCGGGCTCTGCTTAGATGTTTGACGGCCAGCGTAATTTTATACGAAAAAATTCAAACCACCGAAGCCAAAGCCAGGGCCGTCCGGCCTTTAGTTGAAAAGATGATTACTTTGGGCAAGAAGCCGACTTTAACTACTCGTCGCCAATTGTTGGCTTTTTTCCATACTGAAAATCCGGTCAAAAAAGTTATTGAAGACTTGGGCAAGCGGTACGCCGACAGACGCGGTGGTTACACCCGCACTATAAAAATGGGTGAGCGCCAGGGCGACGGAGCCTCCATAGTGCAAATTGAATTAGTCTAATATTTTATGAAACAAATAGAGCGGAAAATTCAGACTATTGACGCCAGCGGTGAAATTTTAGGCCGTTTGGCTTCACGTATCGCCCATCTTTTAATAGGTAAACACAAAGTTACTTATGTGCCCAACATAGATGCGGGCGATATTATAGTTATCAAAAACGCCTCAAAGATAAAAGTGACAGGCAACAAGACTAATGATAAGTTATATCGTCATCATAGCATGCACCCGGGCGGGCTTAAAGAATTAAAGTATAAAGAAGTTTTTGCCAAAGATCCGACTCGAGTAATTTACTCCGCTGTTGACAGAATGTTGCCCAAAAATAAATTAAGAAAAGAAAGATTAAAACGCTTGACTATAGAAAAGTAAAATATGCCCAGTAATACAACCCCGCAAGTTCTGCTCGGCAGAACAAAAAAGAAGCGGCGGATTAGAAAACTGGGTCATCAAAAAATAAACAGACTTTATTTAAATTAAATAATTTCCCCAAGTGATGAAATCATGCGGGGTTGATATACTGGGTATGACGCCAGAAAAAGTTAAAAAGACAATTTCTAAGGTTAAAGCCGCTCCAAAAAAGAAACCGGTGGCGGCGGCCAAATCTAAAAAAGCGGAAGTAAAAGAAGTTGAAACCGCCTCTCAGTTGAAATTGGAAGCGGTGGAAGCGGTGAAGGCCAGCCATGCGCCGGCCCAACCTGCCTTGCCGGCAGGCAGGCCAGCTGCTCCCCGGGCCGGCAAATATATTTTTGCCGTTGGCAGCCGTAAAGAAGCGACCGCCAGAATCCGTTTATTTGAAACCGGCAGCGGTAAAATTACCGTTAATGGTCATGACATAAAAAAATATTTTCCGACTTTTATTCAGATGGAAAAGATTTTATCACCGCTTAGAGCCACCGGCCAAGAAAGCAATCATGATATAGAAATCGTTGTTAGGGGCGGCGGCAAAGAAGCTCAAGCTGAAGCGGTTCGGCACGGTATTGCTCGCACTTTGATTGAATGGAACATTGAATTTAGACCGGTTTTAAGAAAATCAGGCTATCTGACCCGCGATCCGCGCGCCAAAGAACGCAAGAAGTTCGGCCTCAAAAAGGCCCGTCGCGCCCCGCAGTGGTCCAAGCGTTAAAAAATCAACCCGCCTCTTCGGTGGGCAGGAACACCTCTCTTTTTCAGGGAGGTGTTTTTTTGTTTTTTATCTGCTCTAATTCGCGCGAGAGATTGTCCGGTTAATTTGGTTGGTACTGATTTTAATTTTAATCTTAACCATGCGGTAAAACAGAAGTTTTGAGGGATAATTGGTGTGTATGAATATAAAACACACCAAAAGTCCCTGCTGTGGGGCAACAATTCAACATTGGGGAAGCCGAAGGCGTTGTTGCGTCCGATGTCATAAAACTTGGCGTATCCGACGAAAGAAGCGAGGTCGAAAATCAAAACGCACAGACGAAAGAATGGTAATTAAGTATTTAAATAGACAACTGCCGCCACTCCGCGTCTTGGCTCAACAGAGAAATTACGGAAGATCTGTTTTACAGACTAGATTACAACGCAGTTTAAAAATATACGTTCAAAAGAATCAAGAAAGGTGGAAAAGAGCGCTGCCTCGGTCCGGTGACTTGATTGCTGTCGCCGACGCGATTTGGTACCGAGTGGCCGGTCAAAAACACACCATCTATATCATTCTTTTACGTCCCGTTCAATCTTCCCGCGCCGTTATTTGTCCGCCTTTGATTTTGCCCGGCCACGAAGATTACTTAAGTTGGCAACAGGCTTTTGACAACTTGCCGCTAAACTTTAAAACCCGCATTTTAGCCTTAATTTGTGATGGCGGCACTGGCTTAATCCTGACTGCTCGATTTCACGGTTGGATTATTCAACGTTGTCATTTTCATTTACTCTCGGCTGTACAAAATTATCTGACCACCGGTCCTCGCTCCGCTCAACGAGCTTATGCCCTCCACGTTCTGCAGACAGCTCAACGGTTGCTGAAAACCAACAAACCAAAGGAATTATTGTCGATTTTAACCGAATTAACTGAGATTCGCCGCCGGAGCACTTCTCGGGGTCTGCGACGAGTCTTGGGCGGACTGTTACAGAATTATCCAGATTACCACAATTATCTGAAACATCCTCAATTAAATTTACCCACGACCAGCAATAGTGCCGAATCTTTTATCCAATGTATCCGAGACCTCATGTATCGTGGCCGAGGCTTCAGAAGTTTGACAACTTTAAAATGCTGGCTCACCGCAGTGTCCATCTTTAAAAAAACTATTCAATGTAACGGGAAAAAACCAACCAAATTAACCAACTAATCCCTCGCGCGAATAGGAGCAGAGAACTATTCTCTTATTCGTGCGACTAAGAGAATAGTTTTATGATATAATAGGCTATTGACAAGGCGTTGAATATATTGTAAGGTGTGATATCAAGTTCTTTTAAAATAGATGAGGAGAGTTTTGAGGGCAGATTTTTAACCGCCTTGAAAACTCTTCTCATAATGGGGAGGGTCCTCTAGCCTCGGGGCGAGGCTAAATGCTTTTCGGGCATGCGTCCGAAAGGAGGAAGTAATGGGTAAGAGTTACGAAGAGGTTTTGGATGAGATGACAGTCAAACAGTTTAAGGCTTTCCAAATGAAAGTCTGGGCCACTCTGGGCGGTCGTGAAACCGGCGAAGTCGGCATGAAGCGGCTGATGTCCGGCCAGGCACGATTGATGCTGGAGGATATCGTGCAAAAGACGGCCGAGGCTGTAAAAAGCGAATGGCAGACTCTTCTGAAGGCTTGTCGGCAGGATTGTGGCGAGCCCCATTTTACCAAGTCACGCTGGCCACTGGGACCAGTCGCCGCAGATGAAGCTGGTTGGGAAGTGACAGAATATCGCAATGATCACTCCGTGACTGGGTTTAAGGCTTTGCAACATCTGGAGGACATGGTAGCCAAGTCAAACGGGCAGTTTCGATTAATGGCTGGGTCGCGTCTGGCAATGGAATACATTGCCAAGCACCCGGATGCCCAGTTGGATCACATGGTCATTCTTCCAATTAGCGCTTTGGACCCGTCTGACTGTTGGTGTCTGCCAGTTTTCGGAAATTGGCTTGACATCAGAAAGCGAAGTTTTGGACTGTTCAACACCGCCGGCATGTTTCGTCCACACTGCGGTTGGCTCGTCCTCAAGCGTAAACAGAAGTAATTTAGCACTCTCAGACCTCGTGTAAAACAACACGGGGTCTTTTTTGTTGTCTTTATGGATATTTTAAGGTAAAATGATACTGTGTAGAACTTATTTGGGGTTTCGTCAATTGTCATTCTGAGGTCGCCTAAGGTGACCGAAGAATCCCTTTTCAGTTCAATAAATAATGGCCAAAAGGGATCTTTCGTTCCACTCAAGATGACAGCCAAAATTAGTGGTTCCATGTCTTCAAAAGTTGCCCAAAACACGCTTTATCTTGTTTCCGCTTCTGTGGCCCAGAAAGCGTTTTCTTTTATCTATTTTACGCTCATTGCCCGGTTTATCGGCGTAGAAAACGTGGGTCTTTATGTTACGGCCCTGTCTTATTCCAGTTTGTTTTCCATTCTTACGGATTTGGGATTAACACCGGTTTTAATCCGGGAAACCGCCAAAGGCGGCGAACACTCGTCTCAGGAAATTTTGGGTAATGTTTTGACCGCCAAAGTTCTTTTGTCTTTAGCTGCTTACGCCATTTTGATGGTTTTGGGATTTCTTTTGGGCCTGCCGCCGCCACTCCGGCAGTTGATTTTTATCTCCGGCGTGATTATGGTTTTGGATGCCTGCAGTCTGACTTTTTACGGCGTGTTGCGCGGGCACCAGAATTTACGTTATGAGGCGATGGGCGTGGTAGGCAGCCAGATCACGACAATTCTTTTCGGCAGTCTGGTTTTATGGTTTCACGGGCCGGTAATTTTGCTTTTGCTGTCGTTGGCCGCCGGCAGTTTGTTTAATATCTTTTGGGGATTTTTTGTTTTAAGCCGCCGGTATAAAATTATCCCCAAATTTATTTTTAACAAAAAGCTGTTGAAAACAATGATTGCCTTCGCCCTGCCGTTTGCTTTGGCCGGTATTTTTACCAAAGTTTATTCTTATATTGATACAGTTTTGCTTTCTTCTTTTTTGGGTTCCAAGGCGGTGGGGTATTACAGTATTCCTTCCAAAATTACTTTTGCTTTTCAATTTATTCCTATGGCTTTTTCCGCCGCGCTTTTTCCGGCCATGAGTAAGTTTTTTGTCCAAGACAAAATTCAGCTGGAGTGTTTATTTGAAAAGGGGATGATTTTTTTGGCCATGCTCGCTCTACCCCTGTCTTTTGGTATTGGCGCCCTGGCCGAGTTAGTCATCATGAAAATTTACGGGCCGGCGTATTTGCCGTCGGTTTTGCCGCTCAAGATTCTTTTGACCAGTTTGGTTTTTGCTTTTTTGGGTTTTCCCATCGGCGCGCTTCTTAACGCCTGTCATCGCCAAACGGTTCAGACCGCGGCTATGGGCGCGGTGATGACCATAAATATTATTATGAATATAATTTTGATTCCCAAAATCGGCGTGGTGGGCGCGGCCATTGCCGCTCTGACGGGGAATTTTTTGCTGCCTTTTTTGGGTTATCTCTGGGTGCCTAAAATTATACCGGCGCCGGGTAAATTATTTTGGTGGAAGATGTTGCGTATTTTTGTCGCCGCCGCGCTCATGGGGCTCGTGGTTAAAGTTATCCAGGCGCCTATTCAGAATATTTTTGGATCAGTCGGATTTATTAAAACCGCAATTAATTTCGTCTTGATTATCGGCAGCGGTATGGCAATTTATGCCGGCCTGCTTTTCATATTTAAAGTTATTGATAAAACCACGATCAAAGATTTCATCAGACTTTTAAAAAAAGAAGATCCCTCGGCTGAAGAAAGTATATGACAGAAAAATTGCCCAAAACATTGCTTTTAACTTTGGAGTATCCGCCGACGCGCGGCGGTGTGGCCCGTTATTACAGCGGGCTGGTTAACCATTGGCTGGAGCCGATAACGCTGGTATCGGAAAAATCCGAGCTGTTTTGGTGGTTGTGGCCTAAGTGGCTACCTCTGCTTTGGCGGATCGGTAAAAGAGTGAAAAAAGAGGGTTTTGAGATGGTTTGGGTCGGGCAGGTTCTGCCCTTAGGTTACGTCGCTTTATGGCTTAAAAAGCGCTATAAGACGCCCTACGCGGTTTTTACCCACGGCATGGACATTTTGTTGCCCCAAGCTTCTTGGTGGAAAAAGGGGTGGCTAAAGCGCATTTTAGGTCAAGCCGCGGTTGTGGTCGCCAACAGTGAATTTACCAAAAGCGAGCTTTTAAAATTGGGGGTGCCGGAAGAGAAAATCGTGATAGTTTATCCGTGTCCATCATTGAATAAAGAACAAGGAACAAAGAACAAAGAACAAGCCAGTGAGAAGATTGTGTTGTCTGTTGGACGGTTAGTGAAGAGAAAAGGGTTTGAAAAGGTTATAGAGATTATGCCACGATTGTTAAAACGCGTTCCGGGCTTGAAATATGTCGTTGTCGGCAATGGTCCAGAAGTTACAAGTTATAAGTTACAAGTTACAAAGTTGGGATTGGATAATAACGTTTTAATCTTGACTGATGTCGGTGACACCGATCTCATTCAGTGGTACCAACGCGCTAATGTTTTCGTGATGCCTTGCGAACAATTGGGGGCTGACGTGGAAGGTTTTGGCCTGGTATTTTTGGAAGCTGCCGGTTACGGTTTGCCGGTGGTGGTGGGCCGTTCCGGCGGCGCGCCCGAGGCCACCCAACACGGCTACGGCGGATTTGTCATTGATCCCAGTTCCGAAGACGATTTGTACCAGGCGTTATTGAAAATTTTGACGGACAATAGTTTTGCCGCCAGATTGGGTAAATACGGGCAGGAGTGGGTGAAGAAAAATTTTCAGTGGAATAATGAAATTAAAAAATTGGAAGAAAAATTGAAAGAGCTATGAAATCAAAAATCAGTGTTATTGTTCCGGTTTATAATCATGCCGAAGAACTGCCCGCGACGCTGGAGAGTATTTTTGGGCAGACTTTTTCCGCCAGGGGCGGAGATCTTGAGGTAATCGTGGTCAATGATGGTTCAAGCGACAACATCGAGTTGGTTTTGGCTAAATGGCGAAAAAAATATTCCAATCTGAAAATTATAAGTCAGCCCCATCGGGGGGCGCCGGCCGCGCGTAACCGGGGTTTTGAAGAGGCGCGGGGCGAGTATGTGATTTTTTGGGATGCCGATATGACGGCCAAGCCGGAGATGCTTGAAAAAGAGTTGGCGGAGTTGGAAAATCATCCGGAGGCTTCTTACGTTTATCCGTCTTTTAAATTTGGTTGGAAACATTTTCGTTGCGGTCATTTTGATCCGGTCAAAATCAAGAAAGTAAATTTTGTGCACACGAGTGCCTTAATTCGGCGCGAACATTTTCCGTATTTTAACGAGTCGCTTAAAAAATTTCAGGACTGGGATTTGTGGCTGACAATGCTGGAGCAGGGGAGGCGCGGCCGCTGGATTCCCGAGACGCTTTTTCATATCCGGCCGCGGCGTCAGGGCATCAGTTCCTGGTTGCCGTCTTTTGTTTATCATTTTCCCTGGCTGCCCATTCCGGCGCTTAAAAAATATAATTATTGGAAAAATATTTTGGCCAAGAAACACGGATTAGTCAGATAATGTTGAGGGACTCGGGTTGGTCGCCATTGTGTCAAAAAGTAACATGATTCAAATTAAGAAAATTTTTATATTGTTGATTTTAGCTGAAGTGATATCTTTGGTCGCTTTTTTTAATCCGACGGTGGAGACAGCGGCTTTTGTTTTAATTTGCCTGGCAGTTTTTTTCATTTCCCTTTGGGATTTGCGATACGGTGTTTTAGTCGCTTTGGCCGAGCTTTTTGTGGGCGGCATGGGCTATTTGTTTGTTTTAGAACAAGGCGGTCTGCATTTATCTGTTAGAATGGGTTTATTTTTGATTTTACTGGCGGTCTTTGTTTATAAGGCGGTTAAGGAACATAACATAGAATTTTTTAAATCAAAACTTTTCGGGCCGTATGTTGTGCTGGCCGCATTTTTGTTTTTGGGGTTGGTTTTGGGTTATTTTTACGGTAACAATCCGGCGTACATCTTTTTTGACAGCAATGCCTTTTTCTTTTTCGGTTATGTGCCGGTTTTTTTTCAGGCCTTTAAAAAGCAGGAAGACTTAAAAATAATTTGGCCGGTTTTTTGGGCGGCCATTGTTTGGCTGGCGATAAAAACGCTCCTGGTGTTTTTTATCTTTACGCACGGTTTTGTCAGTATTATTCCCGGGTTATACAAATGGATTCGCGACACGGGCGTGGGTGAAATAACGCCGGCGCCGGGCGGTTTTTATCGAGTCTTTTTTCAGTCGCAGATTTATTTGGTTTTGGGTTTGATATTACTCACGGCGGAACGCATTTTCTCTTCACAAAAATCTTTGCGTCTGGCTGGTTCAATCACTGTATTTTCGGCCGTGCTTTTAAGTTTTTCCCGCAGCCTTTGGCTGGGATTGGCGGCAGCAACGTTTGTTTTGTTGGTAGTGGCGATGATTTTTTTGCGCGCCCCCATCTTACAAACCGGGAAAACCGTCGGCTGGCTCGTAGCCACCGCCTTGGGCGGCTTGCTTTTGGTTTACATCGTCGGTTACTTTCCGTTTCCGGCCCGGACCACGTTTTCTTTTATTGATGTTTTGGGTAGCCGGATTTCAACCAGCGATGCGGCCTCGGCCACGCGTTGGGCGGAGTTAAAACCGCTTTGGTCGGGCATTCAAAATCATTTATTTTTTGGTTCGGGTTTTGGTACCACCGTCACATTTAAAACTCAAGACCCGCGCATACTTAAAACCAGCCCAACCGGCGATTATACGACTTACGCCTTTGAATGGGGCTGGCTTGATGTCTGGCTCAAGATTGGTTTGTTCGGACTCGTGGCCTATTTTAATTTACTATATCAGGTAGTCAAAATGGGCGTGGCAAATTTCCAATTTCCAATTTCCAATTTCCAAACTTACGGATTATTATTTAGTCTGTTCGCTCTTATAATAGTTCACACATTTACTCCCTATCTCAATCACCCCTTGGGTTTGGGGTGGTTGATACTTGTGGGATTATTTTTAGAGAGAAACAGGTTTTAATTTTTTAGATAGCCATTGATAAACTGTTCGGCGGTCAGGGGTTTTTTACCTTCGGGCTGGAGTTCTAAAATTTCAATTGACTGGTTTTTAGCGCAGGCTATGGCCAGTCTTTTTTTGTCCAGGATAATAAACTCGCCGGGTTCTTGTTTAGTTTTTTCTCCCGGTCGCAGTTTCAAAAACTTAATTCTTAATTCCTGATTCCTAATTCTTGATTCGCAGTACACCCCCGGCCACGGCTGGAGCGCCCGCCACTGGTTATAAATTTCATCAGCGGATCGGGTCCAGTTAATTTTTCCGTCTTCACGATTGAGAATTTTGGTATAAGTGGCTTTGGCATCGTCTTGTTTTTCCGATTTATTCTCGCCGTTTAGATATTGAGGAATAATTTTGATGAGAAGTTTGGCGCCCACTTCGGCCAAACGCCTATTTAATTCAACAGCGGTTTCTTCCGGATCAATTTTTATTGTTTCCTGAACCACAATCGGTCCGTGATCCATTTTAGCGTCCAGTTTCATAATTGAAACGCCGGTTTCTTTGTCTCCGCCAAGTATGGCCGCCTGGATTGGGGACGCGCCGCGATATTTGGGCAAAAGGGACGGGTGAATGTTGAGCGTGCCGTATTTTGGAATATCCAACAATTTTTTCGGAATTAGTTTTCCATAAGCACAGACAACGCCTAATTCATAATTCATAATTCCTAATTCTTGGTTTAGGTTTGGCGGTTGGGCCACGGTCAGGCCGAGCGCTTGCGCCGCAATTTTAATCGGTGAAGGCTGAAGCGCGCGGGAACGTCCGGCCGGTTCGTCCGGCGGAGTCACGACTAAAATTATCCGGTAGCCTTCTCTCACCAGCAAATTTAAAGCCGGCACGGCGAATTCCGACGTGCCAAAAAAGACAATGGAATTGTCAGTTTGTTTTTTCATTTTTGTCAATAATTAAAATGCCGTCTAAGTGATCAATTTCATGTTGAAAAACGCGGGCTAAATAGTCCGAGACAACATAAGAAACTCGTTCGGCTTTTTCGTTTAAAGCGGTCACGGTGATTTTTTTGTGGCGCTTGACCTCAATGGCCGCGCCCGGCACCGACAAACAACCTTCAAAATCTTTAATTTGGCGCCAGGAACGTTTAGAAATTTTGGGATTAATTAAAACTAGCTCTTTTTTATTCGGCAGGGCCTGCCTGCCGGTAGGCAAGGCTTGTTTGCCGATAACGGCCAGGCGGATATTTTGGCCGATCTGCGGCGCCGCCAAACCGATGCCGTCATTGGCATACATGGTTTCCACCATATTAGAAATCAGAGATTTTATTTTTTTAATCTCTTCGGGTTTGATATTTTTGGATTTTTGCCGCAATCGCGGATCGGGTACCTTGATGATTTCTAATTTCATATTTTAGGTTTATTTTCGGGTGGATTTTTTTTGGTTTTCCAGACAAATAATTTTCCGGGATTGGTGCAATCGGATTGTTTGATTTCAGAAAAAACCCGGCTGGCTTCGGCCGCGCCAATCCGTTTAATAATACCCAGGTACATGCCGAATTTTTTTCTTTCGCCAAAGGCGGTAGAAATAGTGTCGGCCCAGTAATGAATATCGGAATGGATATTTTTATTTTTTTCAATCGCGGCCTTGCCTTTTAAAATGTTACCGATGCCTTGCATAGCTTATTATTTTAGCGCAAATTCAGCGGTTAAATAACCCACGCCTAGCGGTTTTTCATAAGAAAGTATTTTCAGATCATAATTGACGTGCCGCAGAATACCCAAGAGAATCAGAATTGAGCGCAGGCCGCAGGCGGCGGCATTGGCGGTTATTTGTGGATCCATGTTTAAAAGTGCCGCGCTGTTTAAGTTTTTTAAGGCCGCGATTACGGTTTCATCAAATTTGGCGCCGTCAGGCGAAAAGCCGCCCGGCCCCTTGTCGCTTAAGCGGTGAGAAAGATCAGCCGAAGCAATAACCGCGACGCGCTCGGGGGTTTTCATAATTTCTTCTTTAAGTAAATAACCAAAATCCATGTGAGTTTTGTGATCAAGCTGAGAAAAACTCACCGGAATAATTTTAACTTTGGGCAGGTGCCGGGTTAAATAAAACAAGGGAACCGAAGATCCGTAATCCAAGCCGGGGTCAAGATGCAAAACAAATGGAAAATGTTTGCGTTTGGCCGCCGCGGTGATTTGCGATATAAAAGGCAGATCGGCTTTGAAGTTGTGGGTGGTGGCCAGGTCGCCAAACCGCGCGAAATCCGTGGTAAACGTCGGGCTGGCGTTAATACCAAAAACATCCGGGAAGCTGTGGCCGTGCGGTGAAATTATTAAAATCGTATCCGGATAAGAAACGTAAAGCGATTCTTCCAGTTTTTCCAGCGCTTTTTGGGTTTCAGCCAACTTAGTAATATTTTCTTTACCGATATTGGGAATCAAAAGCGGCGGGTGAGGGGATAGGGCGGCGAAAACGAGTGACATACGGTTGAGTTAGGAAGTAAGAATTAAGAATTATGGGCCGAGAATTACAAATTAAAAGCGTTCATGCCCATGATTCCTAATTCCTGATTCATAATTCATCACTGTCCCGCTTGGGTCAGGGTGTTAGCTTGCGGCGCGGCCTGCCCGCCTGCTTGCGAAGCTTGCGGCGCGGTCAGACTAATGGGTTCGCCCAGCAGATGCAATGATAATGTTTTTTCATTGGTGATAATAATATTTTCCTGTTCCAGCCCCAAAGCGGCAAAAGTGGTTTCATCGGCAATCGGGCGGCGCAGGCCATTGGAGATAAGATAGACTTCGGGCGAATCTTTGGTTTTAACCAGCGTGCCATCCTGAAAAATAATCGGCTCGCCTTCTTTAAATTTGGCCAGCGTGGCGGTAGTTACTTTTTTTAACTGGCGGCTGGGGAAATTGACGGTAATAATATTTTTGTCAAAAATCGGGTGTTTAATACTGTCGGTCACCAGGTAATAATTTTTGGTTTTAGTATCCTGCATTAATGCCCCCAAAGGATATTTGGCTTTGGTCGGCACGGGCGGGCCGTCGGTGTAGGCCGCCAAATCCGTCTCTTTGGCCTTGATGACCTCATCGTTTCCAAAGCCGTAATAACGAAAGGCCGCTTTGTCCACTAAACGTTTTTGATCGTTGACCAAAAGATAAGTTTTGCCTTTTTCTGTTTTGACTAAACTAAAATTGATGAATTTAATTTCCGGCCCGATTTTGTACGACTCCAGTTCGCTTTTATCAACCAGAATTATATTTTTTTTATTGAAGCGTGAATAAAGAATCGCCCGGTTTTTAAAAGGCAAGAGTTGTCCATCTTGAATTAAATAAATTGTATCAGCGTCTTTAACTTGCGCCACCAAGCCATCCGGATATTTTTGGGAAAACCATCTTTGCCAAATCCTCCAGAAATTATAATTACCGCGAAAATGGGGAGTATAGGTGTAAAGGCCGGCCGTGGCGCGGTTGGCCGGGATGACGGGGATGGAATCAATATTATAAATAATGCCCGCTTGCTTGAGCCAGTTTTTGGTGGTTTCCATATAGTAACTCAGGGCGCCAGCGGCTTTTTCCACCTGGGTTTGAAACCCTTTGAATTTTAAAACGTTCGGATCGTTTAAACTGCAGCCGTCGCAGACCGCGTAGCCGGTGGCCCAGTCAAAAGCATATTGGGTAGGCGTGGGGTCTTCAACCAGACTTTGTTCTTTTTGCAGTAAGACCAAAAGCACTTTAGGGCTGATACCCTCGGTTTGGGCCGCTTGGTAAATGATTTCGGCGGCGGTTTGCTCCATGGCGATTTGCGGTTTGAAAATTTTGTAGTTGGCCAAGATGCCGGGTTTGGCGGCCAAAAATTCCTGCACCTCTGCTAAAGTCATGGCATTGGGATTGAGCATGTCATTATCAGAGATGATGAAGTTGGGATTAAAAATAGGATCAACCGATACGCCCGGCAAGGCCGGGATTTGGGCGGAGACAGATGTTGGGGCAACCAACAAACTCAGAAGAGCGGTAAAGATAATGATTTTTTTAATCATAAGAGCTATTTCAGTATAGCAAATTTAGATAAAAAATTCAACCTTAAAGCCCCCTTGCGGGGGCTTAAGTTTTTAGATTTTTTTAATGCTGATTTTACCGGCCTGGACGCTCACTTCAACCTTATTTCCGTCTTTGATTTTGCCTTCAATTATTTGGAGCGCCAGCTCATCCAAAAGTTCGTTTTGGATGACGCGTTTTAACGGGCGGGCGCCAAAAGCCGGATCATAGCCTTTTTCGGCCAGATATTTTTTGGCTTTGGCGTCAATTTCCAGTTTGATTTTCTTTCCGGTCAGTCGGGCAATCACTTTGGCCAATTGCAAATCCACAATCGCTTCAATCTGTTTTTCCCGGAGCGAGTGAAAAATGATAATTTCATCAACGCGGTTTAAAAATTCCGGTTTAAAATGTTCGCGCAAAGCCTCCATAATTTTGTCTTTGATAATTTGGTCGGGGTCTTTCTTTTTATTGTGGTCTTCGGCAAAACCCAACGCGCCTTTTCGGTTGGCTTCCAAAATCAGTTCACTGCCCAGATTAGAAGTCATAATCACGACAGTGTTTTTGAAGTTGACCATTCGGCCCTTGGCATCGGTCAGCCGGCCATCATCTAAAATCTGGAGGAGCATATTAAAAACATCCGGATGAGCTTTTTCAATTTCATCCAAGAGAATGACGCAATACGGCCGGCGGCGCACAATTTCGGTCAGCTGGCCACCCTCTTCGTAACCCACATAACCGGGCGGTGAGCCGATGATTTTGGACACGCTGTGCTTTTCCATATACTCGGACATATCCATACGCACCAGAGCGTCTTCGTCGTCAAACATTTGTTTGGCTAAAGTTTTGGCCAGCTCGGTTTTGCCCACGCCGGTCGGCCCCAAAAAGATAAATGAGCCGATGGGCCGGCCTTCTTCACCAATACCGGCGCGGTTGCGGCGCACGGCATTAGCCACAGCTTTGATGGCTTCGTCTTGGCCGACCACGCGTTTTTTGATTTCGTCTTCCAGTTTGGCCAGTTTACTGGATTCGCCCTCCAACATTTTGGAAACGGGGATATGCGTCCAGCGCGAAACCACAGCGGCGATATCTTCCTCAGTCACTTCTTCTTTTAAAAGACGGTGATTTTTTTGCAGTTCGGTCAACTTTTTTTCTTGGGTTTTGATTTCTTTTTCCGTCTGGGGGATGGCGCCGTAACGGATTTCCGCCACTTTTTGCAGTTCACCGCGGCGTTCGGCAATATCCGCTTGGCTTTTTAACGTATCAATATTTTTTTTCAGTTCGCGGATTTTGGTGATAATTTCTTTTTCATTTTTCCAATTCATTTCCATTTCGCCCGACTGTTCTTTAAGATCGGCCAGGTGTTTTTCCAGCTTTTTCAGGCGCTCTTTAGATTCTTTGTCGGTTTCCTTGGCCAGGGCGCGTTTTTCAATTTCAATTTTAATCATTTCGCGTTTCATTTTATCTAAATCCGCTGGCATGCTGTCAATGGCCATGCGCAAGGCGGAGGTGGCTTCATCAATCAAATCAATGGCCTTATCCGGCAGAAAACGGTCGGTAATGTAGCGCTCTGAAAGTTGAACAGCCGCCACAATGGCGTTGTCGGTGATGCGGACGCCGTGGTGGACTTCGTATTTTTCTTTGATGCCGCGCAAAATGGCAATGGCATCGTCGCTCGTCGGTTCAACTACCATGACCGGCTGAAAGCGGCGTTCCAAGGCCGCGTCTTTTTCAATATATTTTTGATATTCTTTGATGGTGGTGGCGCCGATGGCATGAAGTTCGCCGCGCGCCAAAGCCGGCTTCAACATGTTAGAGGCGTCAATCGCGCCTTCAGATCCGCCCGCGCCCACGATGGTGTGGAGCTCGTCAATAAATAAAATAATTTTGCCGGCGGCGGCCGTGATTTCTTTTAAAACAGCTTTTAACCGTTCTTCAAATTCACCGCGGAATTTACTGCCGGCCACGAGCGAGCCGATATCCAGTGAAACCACTTCTTTATCTTTGAGGGATTCCGGCACATCACCCGAGACAATGCGCTGAGCCAAACCCTCGGCAATGGCGGTTTTGCCCGTGCCCGGTTCGCCAATCAAAACCGGATTATTTTTGGTGCGGCGGGAAAGGACTTGCATCACGCGGCGGATTTCTTCATCGCGGCCGATAACCGGATCCAGTTTTTCCTGACGCGCCAGCTGGGTTAAATTTTTACCGTATTTTTCCAAAGCGTTGTATTTTGATTCCGGTTCGGGCGAGTCTACGCGCTGAGTGCCGCGCACCGTGGCTAAAACTTTCAAAACTTCATCGTAGCTCACACCCAAGTTGGTCAAAATAGTTTTGGCCCCACTTTTAATTTCCAGCATGGCTAGAAGCAAATGCTCGGTGGAAATATAATCATCTTTGAGTTTGGCCGCTTCTTTGGCCGATTGATTTAAAACGCCCGCCATCTCTTGGCTCAACATTATTTGGCCCTGGGCAGGGGACTCACCGCGCGCTTTGGGCAACCGCTCAACCGCTTCAATAATTTGATTTTTTAAAACGCTCAAGTTGATGCCGAGTTTGGCAAAAACCGAAACTACCACCCCTTCTTCTTGTTCGGTCAGGGAAGCTAAAAGATGAAGCGGCTCAACTGTCGGCTGGCCGTATTCCATAGAGATGGCCTGCGCCCGACCCAAAGCCTCTTGCGATTTTGTAGTGAAGTTTTGTGGATTCATATTGAAAAAACACAGATTAACACAGATTTTTACGAATTTGCACAGATCACAGATCTGCGATCTGTGTAGTCGCATTAAATCTGTGTATCTGTGATAAAAAGCTGGTTTAGGCTAATTTGAGCTAATGTGAGTTGTTAGCACTCAAATAAGGCGAGTGCTAAAATCAGTATAATATAGAAAGAGATTGTTGTCAACACCTTGACTTGGATGACTCTTTAAGTTAAGGTTAGTTTAATATCAATAACGTTCTTTAATATAAAAGGAGACGAAGATGTTCAACGCGTTGAAGTGGGCTCTGAAACAGGGGTTGGTCGGCGTGGTGTGGATGATTCTTTGGATGATTCCGGGACTGATGATCATGAGCCTGTTCTGTTGGGTGCTCGGCGCCAAAAACGCTTTTTACGTGCCGCGATTGTTTGAGTCGTGGTCCGGCTTGTCACCGCTTCTGGTCGGTTTCATTTTTGGCGGTTGGGCCGGCGCTTTCATCGCCAGCGTGTGTATTGCCGGCTGGTCGCGCGATTTCAATTCGCTCAAAGATCCGGCTATTGCCCTTCAAGGCGTCATCGGTATGGTGATGGGCGAAGCCCTCGCGATTTTCCTGGTTCTGCGTTCGGCCGACCGGGCAATGGCCCTAGGTGTGGCGGTGAGTTTTGCCGCTACCATCGGGTGCGCCTTGGATATCTGGATTATGAAGCGTGGCATCAAGTCCAAAGAAAATTAAGTCGTAAACGAATAAATCAAAAAAGAACGCAAGAGCAGACTATAATGGTCTGCTCTTTTTTGATTGACAAAAAGAGGTTGGGGGGGTAATCTAAAAATAGATTAGTTCATTAAAAATACACAAAAAACAAGCACCCCGCCCACAAAGGGACGGGGTAAAAAGGAGCACCCAATGAAGCGAATGATGATGGGGCTGTTTGTGGCTCTGATGTTGATTTTTTTGGCTTCACCGGCCCGGGCCGATCTCGGCCACGTGCGCAAGGTCAATTCTTTGGCTCACCGGGCCATGGGCGGCCTAGACCTCACTCTGGACAATCAGATCCCGGCCAACGCGGCTTTGGAGCCGGACGGCTGGAATTTGTCGCTCCTGAATGTTGAGGCCGGTGGCAATGTCATGGAGTATCTGCGGAGTTCCAGTTGGTTGAACAAGACCAGCGATTTTATGGACGAAGCCGATGCCATGATTGATGGTTTGAATGAGCGACGGCCGGATATGGCAGAGATTAACAAAATGATGGCGAATTATCGTGACTTGATGTTGCAAGGCCATTACAGCTTTACTCTGCGTTCCCGCGCTGAAGTTTTGAGCTTGAGGCTTGGCGACAGAAAACACGGCCATTTTTTGCTTGGCGCTTACGGTGAGGGCGACACCGCCTTTTTGGTGGAGGCTCCTAATCCGGACAAGACCGAGTTTAGAATCGGCATTCGCTCGGGCAAACTGGACGGTTGGGCTGATCTGGGCGCGCCGCGCGATGTGATGAAGGGGCGCGGCCACATTGATGCCGGCAGCTACCTTGGTTACGGTCACGCTTTTCAACTTTCAGAAAAAGTTGATTTGGGGGCCGGAGCCAAACTGCGTGTTTTTCACCGCTGGATTATGCCGAGCGCGATTATGAGCTTGCCGCAAGAAGTGCGGCGCAAGAGAGATCTCAAGAGTTTTCCCGAGGGTGTTGAAGTTGGCACCGGTTTTGATGTGGATTTATCCACGGTGTTAGACGCGCGCGACCGGTATTTGAATGCCAAGTTTGCTTTGGCATTGGAAAATATCGGCAGTGTCTGGTACAAAAACGGATCAGTGGCCGAAACGCCGCGGTTTTCCGTTGGCACCAGCTTTGCGCCATTCCACGCCCTGGGCCACGACAAGTTTGTCCTTGGATTGGAAATAGAAGACATGACGAGTGATGGGCCGGCTCTGCAGTTGGGTCTGCTTTACACCATGCTCGGCAACGAGATGGTTAATATTTCACCTCGCGCCGGTTTTATCTTCAACGAAAAGACACTGTTCGGTGAATCGTCCACCATCTTCACCACCGGGTTGTCTTTCCACTTCCTTTCTTTGAATCTGGTCGGTCTTTATGAATACGATATTACTCACGGCATCTACGGTCTCGGCGCTGGCCTGGAGTGGGTATTGTTTTAAACAATCTTTGAACTAAAACGCGGTAGCCACAGGCTGCCGCTTTTTTATCCACACAATTCTTGACAAATTATTAAATTTTGGTTATTCTATATATTGATTTTGAGCCGGTAGCTCAGCTGGTAGAGCATCTGCCTTTTAAGCAGAGGGTCCTGGGTTCAAACCCCAGCCGGCTCACCAAAAATAAAAAAGCCACGAATTGCTTCGTGGCTTTATTGTTGTTAGCTCTTTTTTGAGTTGAGCCATTCGTCAAACTTTTCCGGCGAGACATAGTAGCTGCGCTTCTTGCCCTGACCGTAATCCACGTGGAAGAATTCGGCAGTCTGAAAATCTGGGCTCAATGGTCTGACCAGAATTTTTGCTTCGATCAAAAGTTTCAGGTTGGTTACGATATCCGTGTTAAATTCGTCAGCCACGCCACAAGGGACATGGGTGTATAGGGCCACGGCGTTTATGTGCTTCATACTGTGTGCTTTTTGGATTTCTTTTAGGAGACTCCCGACTTCATCCGTTTGTCGGTTAAAAGTGCGTGGTCGTGAAATCCACAGAGCGCCGCCGTTGCGGGTCAAGAGATGTATGCGATGGCGGTTGGGGTTGCTGGGGCAAAGGCCGGCGTGGGTAGTGAAGAGATCGTACAGCTGGTCGCCGTCAGCACAGGCCACCATGATGACACCGTTCCGGTAATCAAGCTGATAGCCTCGCGGTGGTTGCAAGATATCCTGCTTTTTCAGTTCCTTGATGATTCGCAGTTCTGCTTTGGTGAGCTCGCGCATCGGGCCTCCTTGTGTTGAGTGGGTTGATAAAGAGCGCATTAAGTATAGCACATTTAAGCCCGGTTGTCAAGTCCCGTGTTTTTCGCTATAATGACAACACAGATACACAGATTTGATGTGAATATTACAGATCACAGATCTGTGATCTGTGCGAATTTATAAGATTTTATTTAATCTGTGTTTATTTATGTTGGATACTAAGTTTTTTAAGAAGATTCAGGCGGATTATAACCAGACCGACAAAGAGCGGCGGGAGGTGCAAAAAGTTTCGGGTGACGCTCTGCACGCGGCCAAGCGGGCGATTTTTGATTTGCACCGCGGCGATGTTAAATCCGCCAAGGCCACGTTAAAAGAATCGCTGGCCGGATTGGTGAATGCGGATAAAATTTACGTTAAAAAATCAGCTGATGACGAAGGTATTTACCGAGCCGCTTTGGAGGAATATGTGGAGGCCGAATTGTTTCGCCAGTTCGTGGAAAAAGAAACCGTGGGCGAAGTTAGAGGCATTAAAGTCGGCATTGAAACTTATTTGGGCGGATTGACGGATTTGGTGGGCGAGATTTTGCGTTTTGCCGTCAAGCAGGCCACCGAGCGTCACCACAAAGAATTAGTTTATGCCGGCGAGACCGCGGAAGATATTATGTCGGTGCTGGTCGGTTTTAATTTTACCGGCTACCTGCGCACTAAAAATGATCAGGCCAAATCATCCAAACGGAAATTGGAAGAAATGCTTTACGAAGTGTCATTGAGGAGTAAATAATATAAAAACTATGTCAGTGGCGGCGATTATCCCGGCGCACAATGAAGAAAAAACCATCGGCAATTTAGTTAATGCCCTAAAAAATTCAGGGCTTTTTTCACAAATAGTGGTAGTGAGCGACGGCTCGACCGATCGCACCGCTCATTTGGCCGAAAACGCCGGCGCCAAGGTAATTATTTTGCCGGAGAATTTGGGCAAGGGCGGAGCCATGACCGTGGGCATGGCGGCGACGACCGAACCGATTGTTTTATTTTTTGACGCGGACATCTCGGGCGCTCAGAGTAAACATTTTAGCGCTCTGATTGATCCGATAAAAAATAACGAAGCGGATATGGTCATCGGCATTCGGCCGGAGTTGGCGGAATTGTACAAATTTAACGGCGATATTCCGGTTTTGAGTGGCCAGCGGGCCATGCGGCGCGAAGTTTTTGAACAGGTGCCGGAAAAATTGCGCAAAGGCTATCAGATTGAAGAAGCGTTGAATTATTATTGCAAAACAAACAATCAGCGGACCAAACTTGTGGTTTTAGATGGTTTAACTCATTTGCAGAAAATTCCTAAAACTAATTTGGCCAAAGGCATTTTTGGTTATGTCAAAATGGCGCTGGCCGTCATTAAAATATATATAATAGTCAGAATTATCGGCAAAATCTCTGCTCCTATTCGCGCGAATAGGAGGAGATAACTATTCTACCATTCGTGCGCCTGCCTGCCGGCAGGAATAAGAGAATACTAAAGCGAGGGTTATGATAAAATTTTGGTTGCGAAAATTTATTCCCGAAAGAATTATCAGCTTTTACCATTTTTGTTTGGCCAAACTGGCGGCTTTGGTTTATGGTTATCCGTCGCGCCGGCTCACGGTGGTTGGTATTACGGGCACGGGCGGCAAATCCAGCACCGCTTACATTTTAGCCAAGATTTTAGAGGCAGCGGGACTGAAGGTCGGCGTCACTTCTACTTTTTTCTTTAAAGTAGGGGATTGGGAAAAATTGAACGACAAAAAAATGACCATGCTGGGTCGTTTTGAGACTCAAAGATTTTTGCGGCGGATGGTTAATGCCGGCTGTCAGGTGGCGATTATTGAAACTTCGTCTCAAGGTATTATGCAGCACCGCCATTTGGATATTGATTATGATGTGGCCGTGCTGACGAATTTATATCCGGAGCATTTGGAAGCCCACGGCGGATTTGAAAATTATAAAAATGCCAAAGGCAAGTTGTTTGAAATTTTGAGTAAAACTAAAATAAAGAAATTTGTTAAATTCCCCAAAACGATTATCGTCAACGGTGACGATGAACACGCGCCATACTTTTTATCTTTTCCGGCCGGTCGAAAAATTGTTTTTGGTTTAAAGTCTGTCAGCGTCCCCGGCGCAGAAACTGTTGTGGCCACCGAACCCAGTATTCAGGCCGCCGGCATTAGTTTTAAAACAGGGGAGGCGACCATTATTTCATCACTTCTGACAAAATTTAATTTATATAATGTTCTCTGCGCCGGCGTCATCGCTCACGTCCTGGGTTTGGATTGGCAAAAAATTAAAAACGCGGTGGCGGTTATAAAAAGTGTGCCCGGCCGGTTTGAGTTTATTGAAAATGGACAGCCTTTTAAAATAATGATTGATTACGCTTTTGAGCCTCATGCCATGACCGGTCTTTACGAGCTGGCTAAAATAATTCCGCATGGCCGCATTATTCATGTTTTGGGTTCAGCCGGCGGCGGCCGGGACCAGGCGCGGCGTCCGATTTTGGGCAATTTGGCGGGCAAAAACGCCGATTACGTGGTGATTACCAATGAAGATCCGTACGATGACGATCCGGAGCAGATTATCAAAGAAGTGGCCGCCGGGGCGCGGGCGGCCGGCAAAATTGAAGGGCAGAATTTGTTTTTGATTTCTGACAGGCGCGGCGGCATCCAGAAGGCCTTATCTTTGGCCCAGCCGAATGATTTGGTCCTTATTACCGGCAAGGGTTCGGAACAAGCGATATGTATTAAGAATGGTCAGAAGATTTCTTGGGATGATAGACAAGTCGTGAAAGAAATACTTTCTAAAGTTGATTTTTAATGTCAAATTTCCAATGTCAAATGTCAAATCAAATCCAAATGTCAAAAATTTGAAATTTGGGCTTTGAACTTGATTGGAAATTGGGAATTTGGATTTTGAAATTTTAAACTATGATTATCAATCTAAAAGACGGCGAAAAAGTGGTAAAAATTTTTCGGCACAGTCACGCAATCAGTTTGGGATATTATTTTTTGATTTTTATTTTTATCGTGGCGCCGTTCTTTTTTATGTTTTTACTTTTTTCTTGGGGCAACTGGGGAGTGGCGTTCTTTTCGGCCGGTTTGACTTTAGGTCTTTATCTTTTGCTTCGGGTTATCTATTTTAGATATAATAACGCCCTGGTGGTTTCTAACGAACGGGTGGTGGTCGTGGGACGCCACGGTTGGTGGCATAAAACATTATTGGAATTGGGGCACGATAATATCGTTAATGTTTCATACCGGATAAAAGGATTTTTTCCGACTGTTTTTCGTTATGGTCGGGTGACAGTTCAGACGGCGCGGGGTGGCGCGGATTTGGAATTTGACCGGCTGGCCAAACCGCACGCTGTGAGTGAACTGATTAATCACACAAGAGGGGAGTTTGTTCATTCAAAACAGCAACGTTTGGGTGGCGCCAATTCGGCCCTGTCGGTTATTGAAAAATTGAATTTTTTGACCCCGGAAGATTTGAGGGTTGTAAAGAACGTAATTGACCAAAAGTTAAGAGAGAATAACGGCAAAAGCGGCATTGCCTAGCCGTTTGATAAGTGGTATAATATTTTTGATTATGCCCCGCAATTCTTTGGCAAAAAGAATTTTAAGTAGCCGCCTTTTTTTGGTAGTATTGGCGGGGATTTTATTGCTGTTCGTGGTTGGTTTCTTTCGGGCTTTTTGGCAGGATAGGCAGATTAGAAAAGAGATTGCTCAATTGGAGCAGGTCAGAAAACAATATGAAGAAGGTAAAATAAAAATGACCGATCGTTTAAAAGAAGCGGAAAGCCCGGCTTTTCTTGAAAAACAGGCCAGAATTTACGGTGGGTTGATTAAGCCCGAAGAAAAATCAGTGATGATTTTGGAAGCGGCAAAAAAAGTCGCCACCTCTTCACCTCAAGACGCAAATGATTCCGCGCAGCAGGCAGCCAATTACAAGCTTTGGTGGCAATATTTCTTTAAATCTAAAAATTAATTAATTTTTTTATTTACTTTTTTAATAATATGGATCAGTTGGAAGAAAACAATAAAGTAGGGGAAAATAAAGGTAAAAAAATGTTTTACTGGGGTTTGGGCGTTGGCGCGCTTGTCATCGTTTTATTGACGGTGGTGGCATTTTCTTATCGGGCGCTCAGCCAGCTGAATATGGACAAAACAACTTTATTTATTGCCAATGCGCTTGGCTTGCCGGCCGGTTTTGTCAACGGCGACAGGGTTCTTTATTCCGATTTTGCCGAAGACGTGCCGGCGGTCAAACGGTTCTATGAATCCCAAAAAGATAAGAATCCTGAAGCCGTTGTTCCATCCGAAGAAGAAATCAAAAAAAGCGTGTGGGACAGGTTGGTTAAACAGGCCGTCATGGAAAAATTGGCCGATCAAAATAATTTGCGGGTTACCAGCAAAGAAATTGACGATGAATACGGAAAATTTGTAGAAAGTGTCGGCTCGGCGGAAAAAGCCACTCAAACGGTTAGTGACTCTTACGGCTGGACCGCGGAACAGTTTAAAGAAAGAATCATCAAACAATTTTTATTGCAGGAAAAAGTGGCCAGCGCCACCAGTACGACTAAATTTTTAGACGAGGGTATTAAAACAAAAGCTGAACAGGTTTTAGCCGCGGCGCGCGAAGGCAAACAATCGTTTGAAGATTTGGCCAAGCAATATGGCGAAGACGGAACAAAAGAAAAGGGCGGTGATTTGGGTTGGTTTGGCCAAGGTGCCATGATTCCGGATTTTGAAGAGGCGGTGGCTAAAATGGAACCAGGGCAGATTAGCGACTTAGTAAAAACTCAGTTTGGGTATCATGTTATCAAACTGGTTGAGAAAAAAATGGAAAAAAGCGAACAAAAGTGGCGCGCCAGTCACATTCTGATTCGTAGTTTGCCTTTTGAACAATATCTGGAAGCCTTGGTTAAGAAGGCTTCAATTTGGAAGTGGATTAAGATGTAATTTGATCCCGCCGCGAGGCGGGTTGGGCGGGTATAGTACAATGGTAGTATATGACCTTCCCAAGGTCGAGACACGGGTTCGATTCCCGTTACCCGCTTTGATAAGATTCTTGTGCCGACCTAGCTCAACTGGTAGAGCAACGGTATCGTAAACCGTAGGTTGTGGGTTCAAGTCCCACGGTCGGCTCCATTCTCCGCGCAAGCGGAGAATGTCCTCCGAAGCTTTAGCGTAGGAGGACAAAATGACCTTTCGAACAAAAAATTATTGCTTCGAATGGCAAGCCATAAATTCACAAGTCAATGATATATTTAAATGATGTCAGTAAAATTTACCCGCCGGATGTTAAAGCGTTGAATAACGTCCATCTTCATATTGAAGAAGGGGAGTTTGTTTCGGTGGTGGGGCAGAGCGGTACTGGCAAAACCACTTTGGTCAAACTGATCATTGCCGAGGAAAAGCCGTCCAAAGGCATAATCAAGGTTAACGGTTGGGATGTTGCCAAAATCAGTCCGGCCGAAGTACCACTTTTGCGGCGCAACATCGGCGTGATTTTTCAGGATTTTAAACTTTTACCAAAGAAAACCGTTTTTGAAAACGTGGCTTTTGCTTTGCAGGTTTGCGGGACTTCGCAAAAGAGCATTAATGCTATTGTGCCGCAGATTTTACAGATTGTGGGTTTGGATAAAAAAGCCAACCGTTATCCTGGTCAAATTTCCGGCGGCGAACAGCAGCGGGTGGTGATCGCGCGCTCTTTGGTGCACGCGCCAAAATTGTTGGTGGCCGATGAGCCCACGGGCAATCTGGATTCGCTGAATACCTACGAAATTATTGAGGTTTTAAAAAAGATAAATGAGTTGGGTACCACCATTGTTTTGGTTACTCACAATCGCGAGGTGGTTAATTTATTGCGCCGCCGTGTCATTACTTTAGACCGGGGCATGATCGTCAACGATCAGGAAAAAGGTAAATACGTTATTTGATTTTATGTTTTTATTTTTTTATCGCACTTGGTCATTTGCCTGGCAGAATTTTTGGCGGAATTTGGGATTATCGCTGATTACGATTTTAATTTTGGTGATGACTTTGATCTCTTTTGATGTGGTCCTGACGGTTCGTGGTATAACCACCACGGCCGTAAAAATGGTGGAGCAAAAGGTGGACGTCAGTTTGCTTTTTAAACCCACGGCCCAATCCCAAAGAATTGAAGAAATCCGCGGTGTTTTACAAAAGACACCGGCCGTCAGTTCGTTAACTTTTAAAACACCCGAAGAAGTCCTCAACGAATTTAAAACTTTGCATGCCGGCAACGCGGAAATACTGTCGGCTTTAAACGAAGTGGACAAAAACCCTTTAGGCGCTGCCATTGTTATTCAAGCCAAAAACACCAAAGATTACGAACAGATTTTACAGGTTATCAATATCCCCGAATATAACGAAATCATTGAAAATAAAACTTTTGACGATCAAGGCCCGATTATTCAAAAAATCGGTTTTATTACCAGCCGCGCCCAGCAGGCCAGCCTGATTTTGGGCGCCCTCTTGACAATTGTGGCCTTTTTAATTATTTTTAATGTCATCCGTCTGGGTATTGAGGGTTATGGCGAAGAGATCGGTATTATGAAGCTGGTGGGCGCGTCCAATTGGTTCGTCCGGCTGCCCTTCCTTCTAAATGTGATTTTTTACTGTATCTTGGCCTGGCTGGTTAATCTAGGGGCGCTTTATGTGAGTTTGTATTTTGCCGATCCGTATTTAGCCAGATTTTTTGCCGGCGCGGATTTCACTTTGATCGGATACTTTAACAAAAACTTTTTAATGTTTTTTGGCGCCGAATTGATTGGCTTGATTATTTTGGGAGTACTGTCGGCCAGTTTGGCCATGCGGAGACATTTAAGGATTTAATTATATCCATTGTTCGGGGATCGTCTAGTAGTCCCGATTCTGCCTCGAGCAGAATCGAGGATGCTCGATTTTGTCAAAACAAAATCGGCAGACTCTAGCCTTTTGCGTTTTAGTCAATGAGATAAAATAAAAATTCTTAAGTCTGCTCGGGGATCGTCTAATGGTAGGACTCTAGCCTTTGAAGCTGGCTATCTTGGTTCGAATCCAAGTCCCCGAGCAGAATTAAGAATATTGAATGTAGCCTTTTGCGCCTCCGCCAGAGGCGGGCAGGCAAGTCCTCGAGAAAAGTTAGGGGATTAAATTTCAAATAACATCCTTATAAACTTAAGGATGTAAGGATGTTATAAAAAATAAAAATATGGGAAAAATGAAAACGGCAAAACAAATGGAACGACATTTCAAGGGTATGGCGAACCATTATCGTATTAAGACATTGCTCCTTATCTCTGCGAGCGAAGGAATAACTTTTGAGAGTATTGTAAAAGCACTCGGCGCTAACGAAAAAACTTTAGGCGTTCACACGCAACGACTTTACTACGCCGGGCTTATTAATAAAAAATATCGTGGCAAGTTTGTAGAGCACACCCTGTCGCCATACGGTAGGTCGTTTGTTAATTTTTTGAAATCGTTCCAACGTTCGCAATAATAACATCCTTACAAACTTAAGAATGTAAGGATGTTTACAATAAGGGAGAGAATTTTCCTTGTTTTTTTTGGGTGGGTTTGGGTGGGGTTGACAGAATATAGAAGTTGTGTTATGATTTTTAATCAAAAGTGTTTAAACAAATAACCGCGGAGGAGGTGTTATGAGTAAGATTCGACTGGTCGGGTTTGATGTCAACGGCACTTTGTTTGATGACGCCGCGCTCTTTATAAAAGCCATCAACGGCATCTTTCCCAAGTTTGGCCAGCCCGAACTGCCGGAGGATGTTTTGCGGCAACGGTTCGGTCAGCCTTGGACAAAGATATATCGCGATGCCGGCATTACCGAGACCATGGCGAGCGAAGCCGATCTCTACAAACTCTACAACGAGCTTTACCTGGCTGGGCCCGCGCCCAAACCGTTCCCGGGCGTCAAAAAAGCCCTGGAGTGGCTGATTGGGCGACGGATTGATTTGGTTATAGTCAGCACTCAGCAGAACGCCGTTACCGAGGCACTTTTAAAAACCTATAATTTGGATGACATGTTTGTGAGTGTTGTTGGTTCAGTCGGCGACAAAGCCGCGGCCATTCGTCAGTTGTATGACATAACCGGTGTGACTGCCAATGAAACGGCCTATATGGGTGACCAAGAAGGCGACATCAGGCACGCCAAATCCGCCTGGTGTGTCAGCATTGCTTTTGCGGCCAAAAACGGTCTGCATGGGGAGGAACGTCTCCGAAAGGCCGTGCCGGACTACTTGATTCGTAAGTACGCTGATCTCAAAAAGTTGCCTATTTTTTGATCGCAACAGCCAAAGGAGGAAACGATGGCAAGGAAGAAGAAAGAGATCATGGTTCCCAAGGATACGAGTGGTTCCTACGGCCTATCAACGGTTCAGTGTTGTTACGGTAGAACAAAGCGAGAGGTTGAAAAGAAGGTCGCGGTCTGTTTCGGCAAGTATCCTCCGATGGGCTACGACACTCACTTTCAAGAACCAATTCAAAAGTCCTCTGATGGCTACTGGTTCTGCGTGATCACTCGATACAATAGCTGCGACTAACATCGCGCCAAACGGTCGTTTAACAAACGGCCGTTTTTTGTTAGCAGATTTAAAATTTTTTTCGCCGAATTTTCCGTATTTTCCGAAGAGGTATCAATATAAATTTTGTCGCCTTCGAATTGAGTAAAATAATTTTTGTTGAGGTTTTCTCTAAAATCAATAAACTCGTGATGATCAATTAACCATTGATGATGTTCGTTGCCGCCATCTTCTTTAAGTCTTTTGATTCTTTCTTCTTTAGAAACGGTGCAGTAAATTAAAACATCGGGGTGGGGGAGGAGCCATCGGCCCAATTTAATTAGCAAAGCATTGTGAATTTTTTTAACATCCGGCAAGTGGCAGGCGAGAGAAGCAAAAAAGCGATCTTGAACGGCGTGGGTTCCCTTGAGACGTTTAAAATAAGTTTTCCAATAAAGATAAGTGATTTCTATCAGAAAAATAAAAGTGGAGGGACGGCGCGCTGAAAGTTTGCCAATCCAGGTGGGGGAACAGAGCCCTTTTTGGTAAAGGATTTTTTCTTTTCCAATTTTTTCCACCACCATTTTGGCCAGCGTAGTTTTGCCCGCTTTATCTAATCCTTCAAAAACAATAAATAAACCCCGGGTGCTCATAATGTTAAAAGTTTGTCGTTTTTAATTTACACATTAAACAAATGAACTTGAATCTTCCGGAATCTACCGATTGTTTAAATTTTTTGTTAAAACAAACACAGCCGCCGAATTTTTTGAAGAGCGGCACGACATTTTCATTATAATAATTGCCGTTCCATAATTTTTCATCATTCCAAATCTCCGTCAATGTTTGTTTATGCAAGTTGCCGCAGGGTCGGTTGTAAAAGGCCATAATAGCGCAAGGATAAACATTGCCATCCGGTAAAATTTGCAGATGCCAGGGATTTTTAAGGTAACATGAAGTATCAGCTTCTTTAGTTAAGTTTGACTCAAGCAGCGGGGTCTCCAATGAAAGTTTGATTTTGTCTTTTGATTTAAGCAGGGTCTGGCGGATATAAGTCAGCCAGCGCATGGGGTCAACCACTTCGGTTGAACTCTTGGCACCACGGCCCACGGGCGTAAAGTAATAAAAACCATGTTCTTTGGCGCCCCATTTAATCGCCAACTCGTTGATTTTGGCTAAATCGTCCAAGTTGGAATTGAAGACTACGGTATTAATTTTTACCGGAAAGCCGTAATTAACACATTTTTGGATATTTTCAATAATTAATTTATAGATGTTTTGTTTAATCGGCCTGATTTTTTTGTAAGTTTGGTAATCCGATCCGTCTAAACTGATGGCAATCGCGTCCAGGCCCAATTGTTTAAATAATTTTAATTTTTCATCGGTTAGGAGCGAACTGTTGGTTACCAGTTCAATTTTTAAATTTAAGTCTTTGCCGATTTTTATGATTTTGGGCAAATCAGGCCGCAACAGCGGTTCGCCGCCGGTGATGTCAATTCGTTCTCCACCAAGGGTTTTAAATTCTTTTAAGATATTTTTAATTTTGTCTAAAGAAAATTCCGGGAGCATTGTTTCACCCGAGTTGAAACAGCAATGAATGCATCTAAAATTACAGCGGTTAGTGACGTTGAGATCCAATTTGGGTAAAGGTTTAGACATATTTACTTGGGTTTAATAATTAAAGTACACAGATAACCATTGTGAACTTTGTTGGAGTCATGAACGGTTATTGTTTTTTTAATTTTTTTAATTAATTTTTTTGTTTGTTTATTTTTGAACGGGCAGTAGGCGTCCTCTTTGTTCAGGCCATCGCCCTGGAGGTAAGCGCGGCTGGCGCAGCCGCCTTGGCAGCCGGCATAATAAGGGCACTTAAGACAACGAACCGGCTTTCTTAGCCGGATGGCTTTAAAGTTTTTATGTTTGTAAATTTTTTCCAGTGAGTTTTTTAAGATATGACCCGAAGCCCAATTTTGGCCTTTGAGAAAAACGCACGGCGTTACAGTCATATCTTGTTGGATGCGGGCGGATGTCCAACCGCAAGCGCAATGGTGTTTAATTTGAGGAGCGAAGAATGCTTGGAGCAGGGGATCGGAGAGTCCTTCGAAAATGGCATGTTTTGAAAGAAGGTAAATAATTTGCCAAAATCTTAGGGGGCTGATACAAAATTCTTTTTTACCGCGCCCGGTCGGCCTAAACCAATTGATTCTTAAAGAAGTGCCGTATTTTTTTGCCATCTCCAAGAGTTTTAAAATGTCTTCATCTTTGGTCTCTGAGGTGGCACAAGTCACGATTGAAGACTCGATACCCAATCTTTGGCAAGTGGCCAGAGCCTGATTGGCCCAACTCCATGCCAACGGGTGGCGCCTAAACTGATTATGTTTTTGTTGGTTAGGGAAATCAATGGAGACATCAATATCATGAAAAGCTTTTTTGAGAATTTTTTCATCCATGTAAACCACGCTGTAGCCGTTAGTAGTTAGTCCGAGATTGACCAGAGGATATTTTTTTTTAATGTAACGGGCGACTTTGAGGGCGTTGGGATTAACCAGCAGTTCACCCGTGCCGAAGTTAATATCAGAAATTTTTTGTCGACAGATTTTATCAGCGATCTTTTTAAGGTCGGTTAATTCATAGTTAAACCGGTGCCCGGTCGAAGCGTTATAACAATGAGTGCAGTTCATATTGCAGCTGCCAAAGCCCCAGCCAATTTTTTGAATTTTGTTTTTCATACCCAGTATATCAACCCCGCGTGATTGCATCATTTGGGGAGTTTGATTTAATTATTTTTTTAATCCTGGCAGCCTAGTAACATCAAACCGTTTTTTATGTTTCGCGAAGCGAAACTCGCGGGGTTGTATTACTGGGCATATATTTATTAGGTTAGTTTCCACCTTCATCGTATGCCCACGAGAAAAATATTCAATATTTTTTGTCGAAGTTTTCGACAACATTTGACAAGACTGCCAAAATCTGCCATAATGGAGCTGAAATTAATCCTTTTAATATGGATAAAAAAATTGAATTAGTAGAAGCTTTGGAGGCTTACGGACTAAACAAGAAACAAGCCAAGGTTTACTTGGCTTGTTTAGAGCTGGGGCTGGCCACCGTTCAGGATTTAGCCAAAAGATCGGGTGTAAGGAGGACGACGATTTATTCCTTATTGGACGAGCTAGAAGAGGGTGGCGTAATTAATATCGTTAAACAAAAAAAGAAAACTTTTATTATCGCCCAGCAGCCGGAGTTTTTGCTTAAAGACATGGTTGATAGAAAAGAGAGGATCGCCGCCAGTTTGCCGTTATTTCAAGAAATGAAAAAAGAGGGCCTGCCCGGTTCAAAATTCATTTTTTATCGCGGCCAAGACGGGTTTAAAAGATTTTGGCGCGATTTATTGAGGTCGGGAATAAAAGAATGGCTGATTATTACGAGCGGTAAGGAGTTTTTATCTTTTGTTTCGGAAAATTACATAACCAATTGGATTATTAAAGAAAAAAAGAAACAGGGGATTAGAAGCCGGCAGATTATTACCGATTCGTTGTATGCCAGAAATATTATAAAAAAAGACCGGGAGGAGAATCGCGAATCAAGACTGGTGGATGCCAAATTTCCTTTACCCGCCATTGAGTTGGTTTACGGTAATCGGGTGGCCATTATGTCATCTAATTTTGAAAATTTATTGGTAGTGATTGACAGCCGAGAGGTGGCTCAAACCCACCGTTCTTGTTTTGAGATGATTTGGGAAGGCGTTGGCAACCAGCGACATTAAGTTGAGTTTCTGTTATAATATAACTGATGCCTAAAGATCTGATTTTAAAGTTTAACGGCCTGACTGAAATAGAAGTTTTAGCGGCAAGAAAGAAATACGGCCCAAACACTTTACCAACCGAAAAAGCCCCTTCGGCGGGGTTAATTTTTTTATCTCAATTTAAAAGCCCTTTGGTTTACGTGATTTTGGCGGCCGCCGTCATTTCTTTGATTACAAAAGAATACACGGACGCGATTATAATTGGCGCGGTAGTGTTGGCCAATGCTTTGGCCGGTTTTTTTCAGGAACAAAAAACCCAAAAGATTTATTTGGCGCTCAGAGCGCTTTTAAAACCTATGGCCGAGGTCATTCGTAATGGTCGGCGCGAAACAATTGATACGGCCGAATTGGTGCCCGGAGACATCGTAATTTTAACTGCCGGCGATAAAGTGCCGGCCGATGGCGGCGTTTTAGAAAGCGCGGGGTTGGGTTTAAGTGAAGCGATTTTAACAGGTGAAAGCGAGGTTATTTTTAAAGATGTTGAAACTAACAATCGGGTGTTTATGGGCGCGACCGTGGCGACGGGGCGCGGGACAATGCGCGTAGAACGCGTTGGAACCGCTACCGAGCTGGGTAAAATTGCCCAAACGTTAAAAATCACCAAAGAGCCGCCCACACCACTGCAGGAACGTCTTAAAAAGTTTAGTTTAAAGTTGACATATATTGTTTTAGCGCTGGCCTTGATAATTTTTATTTTAAGTTTTGTTAAATTTCATTTATTTTTTTGGTCTTTGAATTTGGCGGCCGTGTTGGCGGTGGCCGCGATTCCCGAAGGGTTGATTATCGCCGTGACCATTATTTTGGTTTTGGGCACGCAGCGCATTTTGCGGCGCCAAGGGCTGGTTAAACGTCTGTTGGCGGTAGAAACTCTTGGGTCGGTTACGGTTATTTGCACCGATAAAACAGGCACCTTAACCGAGGGGAATATGCGGGTTACGAAAAACGATTTTAAAGACGCGCGCCTGGCCATGCTCGCTATGGCACTCTGTAATAATCTTGAAGATTCATTAGAAGTGGCGTTTTGGAAACATGTTCAATCCAGTGATGGTTTTGATAACA
This sequence comes from uncultured Gammaproteobacteria bacterium, assembly GCA_964596405.1. GTDB lineage: Bacteria > Patescibacteriota > Patescibacteriia > Magasanikbacterales > UBA10003 > CAZQSS01. The sequence goes on from CAZQSS010000003.1 coordinate 38,559, forward strand.
CGATTGATCATAAAGAAGTTTTTCCGCGTCTTGGCGAGGAGCCTTTTTCCGGCGAAACTAAATTTATGATGACAACCAATCAGATAGATGGCGAATTACTCACTTTTGCTAAAGGCGCTCCGGAGGTGATGCTTTCAATGTCGCGGCTTTCTCAAGAAGAAATCGCGATTGAACAAAAAAAAGTTGACGCTTGGGCTGATGGAGGTTTAAAGGTTTTGGGATTGGCTTATAAACAAGGCGGCAATCTGAAAGACAGGAAAGACTTTGTTTGGCTGGGGTTGGTTGGCGTTGAAGATCCGTTGCGTTTTGGGGTCAAAGAAGCTATTGACGTGTGCCGTCAGGCTCATATCGAAATTAAAATGATTACCGGCGATCATCCTAAAACCGCTTTGGCGATTGCCAAAAAATTGGGGCTGGCCAGCAAGCCGGAAGAAGTGATAGAGGCCTCGCTTTTGGATTTATGGAGTGTTGAAGAATTGCGTGAAAAAATAGCGGGAATCAAAGTGTTGGCCAGAATTGCCCCGCATCAAAAAATGAAAATCGTTGAGGCTTTGCAAGCTAATGGAGAAATTGTAGCGATGGTCGGCGACGGCGTCAACGACGCCCTAGCCATTAAAAAAGCCAATATTGGCGTAGCGACCGGCGAAGTTTCGGATGTGGCCAAAGAGGCGGCCAGTTTGATTTTGTTGGATAGTAATTTTAAAACCATTGTGGCGGCCGTAGAAGAAGGGCGGGGGATTTATGAAAATATACGCAAAGTAATCGCTTATGTGCTTTCCAACTCTTTTAATATATTCACAACGATTGTTGGCTCTTTGTTTTTAGGGTGGTCATCACCTTTGAGCATTGTCCAGATTCTCTGGATTAACTTAATTTGCGACGGGCCAGTGGACATAGCGTTGAGTTTTGAACAAAAAGAAAAAGAAATAATGTCAGAGTCGCCTAAAAATTTTCAAAAAGAAATTATAGATTATCGTTTCAAGCTTTTTATTTCTTTCATTACCATTATTGGCACGAGTTTTTCGTTGTTTTATTTTTGGTATTTTGGTATCTTAAAAGAGGACGTGACGCTGGGACGCACGATGGTTTTTACCAGTTTAGCCGTCGCGAGTCTGGTTTACGTTTTTTCATTTCGCAGTTTTCGTCATTCTTTTTTGCGGACGGCTAATTTGTTTAAAAATCGTTTTTTAGTCGGGACGGTTTTGGCCGGTTTTGTTTTACAGCTGGCCGTACTCTATGTTCCGGCATTAAATCGCGTTTTTGAAGTCAGACCCTTAAGTCTTATGCAGTTATTGATGACGTTTGTTCCGTCAATCTTTATGGTGGCGGCAATCGAAGCCGTAAAATTGATTTATAGTAAAAAATATTAATTAATTTTTTTAGATATTATGACCACAAGAAGTTTGACTATCACTTTAGTCGCGCTGGTGGCGGCCGCGGCCGGGACAGTTATTTTAATTCGTTATTTGATTTTACCCGCTTCGCTGCAATCTGGTTTACCGCCGGCTGGCAATGAAGTGGCGGCGCCGCCAACCACTAAAATCATGCCGCAATCATTAACCAGGGGCGTGGAAACTTTTACCGGTATTTTAAGTTTAGAAAACGGAGCCACTCTTAAAGTTGAGACTAAAGTTTATCCGTTGTTAATCAATAAAATCGACGCTAGTAATGTTTTGAAAGCACAGGGATACAAGACAGGTGACGAGATCAATGTTATGGGTAAAACAGTCAAAGATATTATTGAAGTGGCCGGCATAAATAAGCTAGTCCGTTAATTATGAGCAAGAAAGTATTGATGGTGGTGGCCCCGGACGGGTTTCGGGACGCGGAATATTTAGACCCGCGCCAGGTTTTGGAAGCCGCGGGCGCAGAGATAAAAGTGGCATCGTTGGTGACGGGCGAATCGCGCGGCGTTGAAGGGGCGGTGGCTAAAATTGATTTGACGGTTGATCAGGTGAAAGTTGAAGATTTTGACGCGGTTATTTTTGTCGGCGGGCCGGGCATGGTGGGTTTGGTGGGGGACAAACGTCTGATGACGTTGGCCAAGGCTTTTTATCAAGCCGGAAAATTGACGACAGGAATTTGCGCCGCCACCGGTATTTTGGCTAATGCCAATCTTTTGACAGATAAAAAAGCGACGGGCTGGGCTGGTGTTCAGCAAATTATCTCATCGCACGGCGGAAGCTATACCGGTCAAGACGTGGAAATGGATGGAAAAATCATAACCGGCAAAGGGCCGGGGGTAGCTAAGGCTTTTGGTCAGAAAATCGCGGGATCATTAAAGTAATTCCTAAATTTACGATTAAAGAGCAAGAAGCATGATTAAAAACGCCGCGGAATTAATTAGGGCGGGGGAGATGCCAAAAGAAAAACAAATTCGCAAGGAAGTTGTGGATATTTTAGAATTTGTTTTAAAATCAGCTGATCCGGCAGATTTAACGCGCGAGATTTTGAAAAAAATTAATTTTTCTCGGTATCAGCGGATATTTGTTATTGGAGCCGGCAAGGCCACGTATCGGATGGCTTGGGCAGCCGAGCGTTTTTTGGGAAAACGCCTGACCGGCGGAACCATCAATGTTCCCCAAGCAATTAAAAACGGGCATTTGAAAAAAATTAAACTTACTTTGGCGGGCCATCCGTTTACTACTGCGTCCGGTGTGGCCGGAACAAAAAAAATAATTGAATTGATAAAAGAGGCCGGGCCAAAAGATTTGATTTTGGCTTTATTTTCCGGCGGCGCTTCAGCTCTTTTTGAATTGCCAGTGGCAGGCATTACTTTGCCGGATCAAATTAAAACCACTGAACTGCTGATTCGTTCCCGGGCGACCATCCAAGAGATAAACTCGGTCCGTAAACATTTGTCGCAAGTTAAGGGTGGTCAGTTGGCCCAAAAAAGTCAACGCACGAATTTGATGGCTTTATATCTTTCCGATGTGGTGGGCGATGATTTAGCCACGATTGCTTCCGGCCCAACCGTGCCCGATGCCACAACTTTTGGGCAGGCGGTTAAAATTTTAAAAAAATATAATCTTTGGTCAAAAACGCCAGCCGATGTAAAAAGATATCTTTCTGACGGACAAAAAGGTTTAAATCCGGAAACGATCAAAACTAAACAATCAAATACCAAAAATATTTTAATCAGCGGGCGGCAGACGCTGATTGCTTCGGCTGAAAAGAAAGCCAGACGGCTGGGTTATAGAATCAGTTTGATAGAAAAAGAATTGGTTGGCGATACCGAAAAAAAGGGCCGAGAGTTGCTTAAAGCGGCTTTGAAGGGAAAAATTGATCACAAAAAAATATTTATGGCGGCCGGCGAGACGACTTTTGAAGTTAGAACCAACAAACCGGGCGGCCGCCTGCAACAAATGGGTTTGGCGGTTCTGTCCGGCTTAAAACACGGCTTAATTTTTGTAGCTTTGGCCAGCGACGGAGTTGACGGGGTCGGGCCGGAAAAGATTGGCGGCGTCATTATCGATCAAAAGAATTTTATAAAAGCCGGGGCTTTAAAAATTGATATTAAAAAAACCCTCCAAACTAATGATTCTTATAATTTTTTTAAGAAAGTCGGAGGGCAAATTAAGACCGGTTACGTGGGGACGAACTTAGGAGATTTGATTTTGTTGATACGTTTTTAAGATGTCTTTAATTTGTTTTAAATTGGAAACCTGAACCAGCTGTTGCTTGATCTGGTGGCTGGATGGCACGCCTTTAAGATAATAAGCCAGGTGTTTACGGAAAAGAATCATGCCATAATCCCCATATTTTTTTATCTGGAGCTGGGCGTGTTCAAGAATAACATTGATTTTTTCTTCCAGACTGATTTCCTCCCGATTTCTTTTTTCAAAAATCCAAGGATGACCCAAAGCGCCCCGGGCAATCAAAATACCGTCAGCGCCGGTGACAGACAAACACTCATCAATATCTTCGCGTGTGAATATTCCGCCATTAGCCAAAAGCGGAATTTTTAATTTTTGTTTTATTTCGCCGATTATTTTCCAGTCGGCTGATCCCTCGTAACCCTGTTTTTTTGTGCGGCCGTGAAGACAAAGAGCGTCGGCTCCGGCTTTTTCCAACAACGGGGCGAATGACAGTATTTCTTCTTTGTTAGACCAACCCAGACGGGTTTTAACCGAAATCGGCAGAGGCACGGCTTTTTTTACGGCTTGAACTATTTTTACGGCCACGGCGATATCTTTCATTAGGGCGGCGCCATGAAAATTGTTGACCACTTTGCGCGCCGAGCAACCCATATTAATATCAATGCCGTCCGGACGGGATTTTTTATAAATAATCTTGGCCGCTTCAGCCATTAACTTTGGGTCGCAGCCAAAAATTTGTTGGATGACCGGCCGTTCGCGTTTATTAATTTTGGTCATTTCCAAAGTCTTTTTATTGCCGTAGACAATGGCATCGGCTGAAACCATTTCACGGAAAATAATTTGGGCCCCGAATTTTTTGCACATCAAACCGAACGGCAAGTCGGTAAAATCGGCCATGGGGGCTAAACCAATAAGGGGTTGTTTGATTTTATTCCAGTTAAACATAAGGTATTACCATATTACAGACTTTTTTTGACAAAAGCAAGATTTCATTTTAAAAACAGCCTGTCTGTGGATAACTTTTTTATGTGAATAAGTTGTGAAAAAAATTTGCTAAAACAAGCTATTTTTAAAGACTTGCCTAATCTAAAAGATTTGGTATTATATTTAATACTCGGCTCAACCTCCGTTTAGGAGGTGGCAAATTAATTATTTAGTATGTACCAACAATTTGGTGATGACCAGGGTTTTGGTCTTGGTGGCGACGACGATCAGTTTGGAAACAAGATTCTAGCGGACGATGATGAAGAAAAAACCAACGAAGAAACTGAAGACGATGAATACGGCACTAATTCTGACGATAAAGACGACACCGAAGAGGCCGATGAATAAGATGAATTTTTCCGCCAGAGGCGGATCCGCCTCTGGCGGAAAAATAACCTCGTCGAATGACGGGGTTATTTTAGTTACAGAGAAAATTTTTGAGAGCCATGAATGAATTGGGCAATAGAACAGAATGTTTGTGTTTTTTTGTATATTTTTTAAGTCGGAACGGAATTTTAATTTTATGTTTGATAGACGCTTGTACGGTTTCTTTAAATTTCGCCGGGTGAGCCGTTTCTAAAAAAATGCCGTTGATTGGTTGATTTGGCGCGGATTGTTGAAAACGTTTTAATCCCAAATAAGCCACGGCGCCGTGAGGGTCCAGAGTATAATTATATTTTTTATAAACTTCTTTAATGGCTTTTTTGGTTGTTTTGTCGTTAAAACGGTAACCGATTATGTCTTGGCGAATTTTTGGCAGGCGATGATTATAAAGATCTAAAATGCGGGCAAAGTTGCTGGGTCGGCTCACGTCCATGGCATTGGAGATGGTGGCTTTAGTCGGGCGGGGAACAAAGATCCCCGTTTTTAAATAACGCGGCACGGTGTCGTTTATGTTGGTGCTGGCGATAAATTTAAAAATAGGCAACCCCATTTTTTTAGCCAAGAGTCCGGCCGTTAAGTTGCCAAAATTACCGGACGGCACAGAAAAGACTATGGGATTATTTTTATTTTTGAGTCGGCTGTGGGCGTAAAAATAATAAAAAGACTGAGGAAAGAGCCGGGCGATATTGATAGAATTGGCAGAAACCAAATTAAGGTGGTGGTTGATATCTTTATCTAAGAAGGCGGATTTAACCAGGCGTTGGCAGTCATCAAAACTGCCCTGAATTTCCAGAGCGGTGATATTGTGACCAAAGGTCGTCAGTTGTTTTTCTTGAAGCTGGCTGACACATTTGCTGGGATATAAAACGATCACCTTAATACCCGGAATTTTGAAAAAACTATGAGCGACGGCGCTGCCGGTGTCGCCGGAGGTGGCCACGAGCACCGTTAATTCTTTGTTCATTTTTTCGGCAAAGTAGAACATCAATTGAGCCATAAAACGCGCGGCAAAATCTTTAAAAGCCAGAGTGGGGCCATGAAAAAGTTCCAAAACATTTATATCGTGGGTGAGGGGAACCAGCGGCGCGTCAAAAGTCAGGGCTCGGTCAATCATTTTTTTTAGTCTTGAGGCGGGCACGTCTTTTTGAAATAAAATTTTGGCAATTTCAAAAGACATTTCCGTAAAAGTCAGTTTGGGCAAATCTTTTAAAAGCTTGCGGGGAAGCGGGGGAACACTGACAGGCATAAAAAGACCGTTGTCCGGCGCCAAGCCGGTTAACACCGCTTCGCGAAGGCTGACGCGCAAATTTTTATTATTGGTGCTGTAAAATTTCATGCCCAGTATATCAACCCCGCATGATTTTATCACTCGGGGAGTTTGTTTGGTTTAAATAAAGATTATCTATTTTTTGATGACCCTGTTTCCCAAGCCCGTCATTTCTTTCTGGTCGCTTAAGGCGACCTTGCGGGGTTGTATTACTGGGCATGGCGGCTAAATAATTTTCACGCCGGTTCGGTTAATGGGGGAGATATAAATTTCGCTATTGATTTGTTGGCTAGAAAAGGCCGCCTGCATTTTTTCACCGACAGTTTTGGCCGTTTCCAGCGATTGGCTTAGAGCAAAGATTGATGGGCCGGAGCCCGAAATACTGCAACCCAGCGCTCCGGCTTTTAGGGCGGCGTTTTTAACATCAAAAAAACCCGGGATAAGAGGGGCGCGCCGGGGTTCGGCCACCACATCTTGAAGCGAGCGGCCAATCAGGCCGTAATCCGATTTCATCAGGCCGGCAATCAATCCGCCCACGTTACCCCATTGGATAACCGCGTCTTTTAATTCAATTTCTTTTTTTAAAACTTTTCTGGAATCGGCGGTGCGCAATTCAAAATCGGGATGGACCAGCGCGCAAAAAAGGTTTGGCGGCGTCGGTATGGGTATGATCTCAAGCGGTTCGTAGCTTCTGATTAAAATCATTCCGCCCAGAAGCGACGGAGCAACATTGTCGGCGTGGGCAAAACCGCAAGCCGCCCGTTCGCCTTCCATGGCAAAGGGTAAGAGTTCTTCTTTTTTTAATGGCCGGTCCAGTAGTTCGTTGATACCAAACACGCCGCCGACCGCGCTCGCGGCGCTGGAACCCAAGCCGCTGCCCAAGGGCATTTTTTTGTGGATTTCAATTTCCACGCCTTGATCAGATCGAATGTGTTTTAAATAGGCCAAAACGGCGACACCGGCGGTATTTTTTTTTGGATCCAAAGGCAGTCTGCCATTGTCGCCGGTAATTTTAGTGATGATTACTCCAGGCTCGGTTTTGAGTGTTAGAATCATTTCGTCGCCCGGTTCATTGACGGCAAAACCCAACACATCAAAACCGCAAGCCACATTGGCCACGGTCGCCGGCGCGAAAATTTTTAGGCTTTTTGAGCTCATATAATCTATATTATTATAGCATCCTAAACGACTATTGACGAGTTTCAGGGGCTGTGATAAGGTTAATTTATTGATATTTAGACTAATTTGATTGGCTCTTTAACAACTAAGGCCTACTAAGGGCCACACGCCAAAGGAGGCGTAAAATGAGAAAGAATGACAGCGCGTCGAAGTTTTTGTTCGTGATGATTTTCGCCGCGATTTTTCTGATGAGTCAGGCCGTGTTGGCCGTGGAAATCATGCCCGTCAAGGATATCAAGCCCGGCATGAAGGGCTATGGTTACACCGTTTATCAGGGTGTGATGCCGGAGAAGTTCAAGTTTGAAGTTTTGGGCGTGGATTATTTTTATAACACCGCGGTCGACTCGCCCGTAGTGCTGGTCAAGCTCACGTCCGGACCCAAGGATTTTCCGCCCGAAAAGACCGGCGTAGTTGCCGGGATGTCTGGTTCGCCGATGTATATCAATGGGAAACTTGTTGGCGCCTTGGCTTACGGTTTTGGTAAGCTGCCCAAGGACCCGATTGCCGGCATTCAGCCCGCGGAAAACATGTTGGACCCCCACAACAAGACGAATAAAGTGGGAGGGGCAAATCGCAACATTCCTCTCGTCCTTTCCATGCCTAATGACATGGTTGATCTGTTTACCAAGGTTGACCGCTTCAAGAACGATCCTTATTTTAAAGACAATTTTGTCATTAAGGCCGCGGCCCACGCTCGGTCTACCACCGAGGAAGCCGATGCCGATTTAAAAATGCAGCCGGGGAGCTCGTTGAATGTTTACATTGCCAAGGGCGATATCACCATGTCTGCTAACGGCACAGTGACGATGGTGGAAGGCGACAAGATTTACGCTTTCGGCCATCCGTTCTTCGGCTTCGGCGAAGTGGAGATGCCGTTCCATCAGGCGGCGGTTATCACCACTCTTTCTGACTACGCGGACTCTTACAAAATGGCGGGTGGCGACGTCGGCACAGTGGCTGGAACCATCACCGACGACTATTACTCGGCCATTAATGGGACTATTGGCAAGACGCCGCGGATGTTGGCTTTGGGGTTGAGACTGGAAGGACCAGACGGCGTCCGGACAGTAAAGGTGGATGTCGCCAAGCTCCCCGCGTTAACGGCTAAAGTCGTGGGTGCGGTGGCTATTAACTCCATCAATCGCGGATACTTAGAAGTGGCTTGCCTGCCTGCGAACACGGCTCAAGAAATGACGATAAAAACGAAGATCAATTTTTACGAGTCGCCCCCTATTACGATGACTGGCTCCTACGGCTTCAAGTTCCACGGCACACCTTACGGCGAGGATTTGATCGGGGTGACTATTAGCGATGATTTGATCTGGGCGATTACCGAATATATCAATGAGTTTGGTCCGATTATTTTAGAAATGGAGAGAAGGGGTGTTCTTAACAAAATCAGCGGTATCAGCATTGAAGTTGTTTTCGCCAAGGTGCCGGAGAAGAATCCGGTTAGCCCGAACGAGAATGTTGAAATTAAGGAAATCGCACTCAAGGCTAAAAGCGCGAACAAGGGCAGTATTGTTTTCACGGAATTGACTTTCATAGCCGCTAAGGGTAACAAGATCACCGAGTACACGGTGACGATTCCAGTGCCAGTCCCCGGCGACGCGGTGCCTGGTAGCGATGTTGAAATGACGGTCGGAAAAGGGACCGCCCTGATGAGCCTGGCTGACGTGGCAGACGCAACGTTGGAAGATGTAATCAGATATTACAGCAATCTTTCCAAGCCGGGTTTGTTTATGCGGTTGGTTTATCAAGTGACGGACAAGCCCGCGGAAAAAACTGACGATTCCGCAATCAGGTTTGGCAATCTCGGTTCGGCTGTCATAACCAAGAAAGCGACAAAGACGAAGCTCATCTTTTACACGGTTCCCACGTCATTTACCATCGGTAGAAAGGGCGGGTTAGCGTCGGCTACTTTAACGATCAAAGAAGAGACGAAAAAAGAATCGGCCACGAAAAGAGATGGTTGGTTCCATATAGACTAATGTAAAACAAAGCCCCAGCGGTTAACACCCTGGGGCTTTTTTTGAGTTTGACAGGATTCTTTCTTCGGCGTAAGGTGTAAAGAGTGGTCTTTTTAAACTCAAAAAACCCGAGAGGAGAAGGCGATGCCAAAAGTCACGTTTGCTGTGGTTGTGTTGATTTTTGTCGCATTTTTGACCGTGTCTGAAAGTTGCCGGGCAGAAGATAACGTTACTTCATTTGAAAAAAATTTGTTTGACGCCACTGTAATGCTTTCGTCCCTTGATAAGGATGGAAACGTGAGGATGTGCACGGCTACCGCTTTCGAGCGAGACGGCAAGAAATATTATTTTCTTACCGCGGCGCATTGTGTTTTGAAAGAAGGGATGCTCGTTGAGGGTGTCTGGCTTATATTTTTTGGTGACGCAAAAAAGAACGATACGGCTTTTGCCAAATTTTTGACGATGGACGCCAAATACGGCGGCGACGGGTTTGCGGTTTTTGAAGTAGAGTTGCAAGACGACTCAACCCCGACCATGCCTATTGCCGCGCGAGACGCTCTTTTAGGCGAAGAGGTGAGCAGTGTTTCTTTCCCGAACGCTCGTCCCAAGCACCTCTTTCGCGGTTACGTGAGCCGAGAAAACCAGGACTTTGAATTCTTTGGCAAGAATTTTAAAGACAAGGTTTTTTTTCAGCTCTATGGCGCGCCCGGTTCTTCGGGAGCGGCCATCATTAGCCGTCAAAACGGAACAATTTTAGCCATTGTTCAGGGCGGAGAAGGAGCCGAGGGCGGCACGGCAGCGACCGGCCTGGCCATCTCCAATTTTAAAAAATTCTGGACCGAATTTAAAAACAAGCCCAAAAAGTAACAAAAAAACAAGCCCCAGCGGTTAACACCCTGGGGCTTTTTACTAGTTATTTTTAGCCTTGCCTTGGAAGCGGCGTTTGATTTCGCCGAGTCGGCAGATCCAGCAATTGCAATCTTTGCCAGTGCGATAGTTTTGGTCGCGCGGATCCATCACGTCAAAGATTTTTTGGATATTTTCTTTAACAATGATTGGCGTATTGGGGTCATCCAGCAAATGCTGCATGGCCATGATGAGTTGGTTGGCCGGGACCAGTTTTTTGAGACGGTCTTGAGCAAGGGTCTGGACCATAAAGATAAAACAAGTGTAGACTTTGCCGTCGTGCAAGCTGGTGTGCAGCTTACCGTGCTTTTTTAGCTCGTCAAACGTGATTTTGAGCGCTTCACAAAGAGCGTCTTCGGTCTCCATTTTTGGCCTCCTTGCCCTTCGTAGCTTTATGCGAAGAAGGGCGACTGGGTTAAAAAGAACTTTTAGAGATCCTTTTGTGCTGTTCTCGGGGACTTGGACTCGTCCGGTCATACGACCGGACGCCCAGTCGAATGACTGGGCGAACTTTGTTAGAAATTATTAGCTTGGCTCGGGGACTTGGACTCGAACCAAGATAACATGCTCCAGAGGCATGTGTCCTACCATTAGACGCTC
>CAZQSS010000004.1:0-2261 GCA_964596405.1 uncultured Gammaproteobacteria bacterium
TGTTTGTTGCCAAAGTCTGTAATTAAAAAATAAACTAAAAATGACCCCGAACAACGAGGTCATTTTTAAATTTTTATTTCTTGGACACCAGCTTCATCGCCCTGGATGTTAATCGGCCGGCTTTGTTTTTTTTAAAGACGCCGCATTTGACCGCTTTGTCGCAAGCCTGTTGCCAGTCACGAACTAGCTGATTAAGTTTGGTTTTATCAGCCGATTTAATCGCCTCTCTGAGATTTTTTCTCATTTTAACCAGCTTTTCTCTGATCGCCCGGTTTTTTAAAGTCGCTTTTTTGCTTTTTCTTAAGGCCTTAATAGCCGCGTGTTTAATAGGCATAACTTAACTAATTATATTAACCTTAGTAATAAAAACATTTTAGCAGAATAAGATAATTTTGTCAATGGGTATAGTTTTTAAATCCCAAATCTCAAAATTCAAACCCCAAACCTCAAACCCCAAACAAATCCAAAAATAAAAAGCGGTCGCTGTTAAGGCGACCGCGGATTTGTTACCGGAACATCTTTTCCGGGAAATAGCCGGAGATGCCGATGACGTGACTGACGTAGGTATTGTTGCCGGGGAAGATGCCACCCATGGTGGCGCGATAACTTATTCCCAAACACTCATCAAACACTATCGTTGGCGCTATTGAGGCGCCCACCATTGAGGCGGCTTCTTTCAGGTAAAGCTGTTGGACGGCCGCTACTTGAATCAGGAGCCGGTCGAACTTAAACGCGGAGCCAAGACCAACGCGCGGCATTCTTGTCATGTCCAGGGGCAGGCCCAGCTCCAGGTGCAGACCGACATCGTTTTTTGGCGCGAATTGATTGGCAAAGAGGTTGCCGTCGGCCTGGAGCATCAGCGCGCCACTGACATCAGAAGAATTCTTGCCAATTTCCACCTCTACTCCCATTGGCGCTGAGAACATCAGGTGACTGTTGGTGCCGGCCAGGGCGGGCAGAGCGATAAACATCAGGGTGGCAAAGACCGCAAACACCGCGAGCTTTTTCATCTTTTTCTCCTTTTGTTATCGGCGTCGGTTATAGACGTCTTTGGATCGGAAATTATTGGCATCCTGTCCCACCAGATCAATAGGCAGGGTAATCTTCAGCCCCACAAAAAGCAGGGTGGAGTTATTGTCGGGGTTGACCGCGTAATCGGCGGTCGGTCCGATCCGGATGCCGTTCGGCTTGTCAATCGGTACCATCAGCGACATGTTGGCGCCCCAGAAGTTGCTGTCGGGTCTTTCCCAATCCAGCCCCTGGGTGTATTCGTAGATGATACCGAAGTTGGCCACCACGCCGTCTTCTGTCTGGATGCGCGGTCCGGCCATGAGGCGCATATTGAGAAGCGGAATGAAGAAAAACGAACCACCGCCTTCAGCCACGAGGTAGAGTTCATGACAGATCGGCAGAGCCAGTTCCAGGCCGACCTGGGTGCTACCCAAGGGCTCATTGTAAAAGTTTACGGCGCCACCACTGAGAGTGATGTTCATCTCGGGCAGGTTGTCGGCCAGAGCCACCGGGGACGAAAGACAGATCGCCAAAATTGCGCCGAGCACCGTGAGCTTTTTCATCTCTTTCTCCTTTTTGCTTGCCCCGTACCCAATTTATTGTGGTGCGGGGTTTGGGTTGGGGAACAGGTTTGGACACTAGAACGGCAAAGAAACAATCAGGTTGTGGGTAACAGAAAGAACCCATGGTCCATCTGCCCAGTAGCGGCCACCGATTATAATCAGCGCCAAATCATACGTTTCGTTTATGGCGTAGATGGGTGTTAAAAGGCTGCCGACAAAGCTCTGATGATTAATAAAGTCGTACTGATAAACCCCGCCACCGTCCAGGCTTAGTTTTGGCAGTCTTTTGAAAAGCGGTTTACAGGATACCCCCAAACTGGCGCGCGGCAAAAGGTCGTGGTCGTAAATGGTCCAAGCCAACGCCGTTTGCCAGGTAAACCGGCCGGCACCCTTAAATTGGACGCCCAGAATTGTTCCCTGTTCGTAGTTTTGGTTGCCGGTGGTAAATTCAATCTTCAAGCCCTCTTCCAAAAACAGTTTGTATTGGACACCCGCCAAAGCCGTCTGCGGCAGCAAAAACAAACAGGCCAAAAATAAAAACAACAACACCTTCTTCATTTTTGTTTTCCTTTATAAGGATGATTATTTCAAAGAACTTGTGTGCCTCAAGCTTAGTCTAAAAAGCTTAATTTGTCAACCCCAGCCGCCCTTATGGTTTTTATTGTTTAATCTTTAAGTATGTTTATA
>CAZQSS010000004.1:2361-49316 GCA_964596405.1 uncultured Gammaproteobacteria bacterium
TGTTGTGTGGCCGGGAATTAACAACCGTACCTAAACGGGCGGCGGGGTCAACCCCAGCCGCCCTTATGGTTTTTATTGTTTAATCTTTAAGTATGTTTATAACTTTGTTGTGTGGCCGGGAATTAACAACCGTACCTAAACGGGCGGCGGGGTCAACCCCGGAGCGGTTTCCATTTTTCGGCTCACGCTCCAGAGGAGCTCAAAGATTTGTTTTATCATTTCTTTGATGGTGGCGCTTTCCACCGTCCAGGCAATTCCTTCTTCCTTGGTGCTAAAGAAAGCCACCGTATTGTCCCAAAACATGATATTGGCTTTGAAGGTTAATTCGCGGGGCAAGAATTTGGCCTCACGCAATTCCCGCGAGTGAGTTTGTTTACTGTATTTTTTGATTTCATTGGCTTCCACGCGTAGGCTGTTTAAACGCACGCCGGTGGCCAAACGCCTTTTGGTAAAATGAAATTTTTCACCCAAGATTTCTTGCAATTCTCGGCCCGAAACAATTTCGTAAACCAATTTATTTTTGGCCTTGAGCGCTTCGTTGAAAATATCGGTGGCGCGTTCGCGATAATAGATTTTGATTTTAGTTTTGAGCGGCGATTCTTTTTTAAATGTTTGCAGTAAGGGGATAATATCGCTCACTTCTTTTATTTTTTCTTCCAGAAGATGTTTAAATACCGCCGGTTCCAGGGCTTCATAAACTTGGCGGGTTTTCTTTTTGGTGATATTGACCACCCCCAAACGACTCAAGCGCGCTAAAACCGACTGGACCGTGGTGGCCGGCATATTTAAGGCGCGACTGAGCGGGGTGGCGGTGACCGGGCCGCTCCCGAGCAGAGTTAAATAGGTGTCTTTATCTTTTTCATTAAAACCAAAACGTTCCAAAACTTCATCAATCTCTTTTTGCTGCAGATTAGTCAAAGTAGAAATATTTTTCATAACAACGATATTTTTAGTAGTTATTAAGCTTGATAATGTATCTTATTATAGCCTAATTTGGGTTTTTTGTCAACAAAACAACATAAAGTAATGGATTTATGAACAGGGACTGTTGTAGAGTAATAATACGAGTGGTTCTTTAACAATCAACCAAAAGGAGAAGGCGATGAAAGTCATCAAGCGTCGGAAAAAGCCAAAGAAGCAGCTGTGGGCCAAGGAGTTTGTGTGTACCGGTCGTGGTAGCGGCGGGGGTGGTTGTGGTTCTACCCTGCTTGTGACAGAAGAGGATATTTATCGATGTTATGATGATCATTATGACGGTTCTAGTGAAACTTATTTCAGCTTTACTTGTCCTTGTTGTGGAAAAGAGAGTGAGATTGATGCGTATGTGTGGCCGGTGGCTGTAAATATTACACAGTCTCGCGCTGATTGGAAACTTAAGAACAAAAAGAAAGGCAAATAAAATGAAAAAGAATCGTGGTGTTATTTTGACAGTAGACGCGATAGTTACGGACGGCCAATCTGTGGTTTTGATCAGGCGGGCGAAGGCGCCATTTGAAGATCGTTTGGTTCTGCCCGGCGGACACTTTGAGCCAACGGATGTTTCACTGGCCGCGGCTTGCGCGCGGGAGCTGGAAGAGGAGGTCGGTTTAATATTTGATCCGGACAAACTCAAGTTTTTGACTGTCTTGGATTCGCCGGGCCGCGATCCCCGGCCGGGCAAAAGAGTCTCGGTTGTTTTTCTCGCCAAAATCACCGGCGCCATCTTGCGCCAGCTGGTTCCGGGCAGTGATGCTAAAGAGATTGTGCTCCGCCAGATCAGTGAAATTATTCCAAGCGAAATCGGCTTTGACCATTACCAGGCCATCAACCCCCTGAAAGGAGAAAAAAAGATGAAAGTGATAAAGATTGGCATTTGGAATGAGAAGTGGGAAAAGGAAATGACCTGCCCGACCTGCAAGGCCGTGGTGCTGGTTGAGGAAGCAGATGTTAAGGCCGTGGATCATTCTTATGATTTCAGTGCCGCTTGTTGCGTTTGTGGTCACCCCATCAAGGTTTCGGATAAAGACATCCCTCTCCGGATTAAAGAGGTGCTGAACAAGAAACGAAAATACTCCTCTTCTTGGGACTAATCGTTTCCGTCAAACTCAAAACCACCCCGACTAACGTCGAGGTGGTTTTTTGTAAGGTCTGTGAACAGTCCCGAAATTCGCAGTTTTATTTTTTATAAACACCATCCAATAATCTGTTGAAGAAAGGAAAGTCCTCTTCGTGATAGTATTTGCTTAACATTGATAAAACTTCTTCTCTGTTTTTACCCCGCTCCTGCAGGTATTGAAATTGTTTGGTGAACGTAAATTGTTCAACAGGGTTATTTGGATATGTGGATTCGGTTTTTAAATCATCAAAAGCGAATTTTTCCATATTGCCCTTATACTCTTCAGGCGACTCAGAATCTAAGAAGTTTTGGCAATGTGCCAGTTCATGACACAACCAAGCGATTTCATCAGGATTTTTTTGCGTTTCAAAATAACTCTGTTTGATTAAAATCAATTGTTTTTCGGCGCTTGATTCAGAGGGCTGAGCTCCTTTAACCCACAAATCGTCAGGTACAACTGCGATAGTAACTCCGTCTAGCCTTTTATCGTGAAGAGCCTCGCGTTGAGCTTGATAATTTTTTGGTAGATCCTTTGCTTTTAATAATCCTATTCTTTCAACAATACCTTCTTTCAAACCAAGATATTCTTGCAAGTGTTGTTTTACTTGCCCTTGTTCCGTTGCCTGCTCTAAACCAAGAGAGGCCCTGATCTCTGCTGTTTTAGCTTCATCTCGTTTTTTTGTTTCCGCCTGTTCCACTTCTAAATCACGAGAAGCCAGCCCCTCTGAATTGTCAGTTAGGGGTTTTGCAGGTGTTTCAACCTTTGGTAATTCAGGTTGTTGGTCAATTGGTTTTGGACCGACTTCTGCGCCCATACTGTGTGTTTATAAGGAAAATAAAATTACGAATTTAGTTAACTCACTTTCATTTTCATTAATTCATCTCTTTTTTTGTCCAGCCTTTTTTTATCAGCTTCTTCGTGAGCTTTTGTCTGTTTTTCTGTCTCGGCGGGAAATTCGGCTTGAGCCAAAGCAAAAGCCGCTTCTTTTAAATTGAAAATAGCGGTATTAAGTTCATCCGTGCAGTAAGTGCTGGCTAACTCGGCGGCCGCGGAAAGCTCAAACAAGCTTCTTTTGGCTAAATTTTCAACGACACTTCGTTTGTCTTTTCGCGCTTTAAAAGACTGGACCGCGTCTATGGCCATCTCCAAGTTTTGTAATTTTAACAATTCATCGTCGTTGGCAGTTTCTTTGGCTTGAGCAATATTTTTTTTCGTTTCCGCCATGTCTTTCGGAGCAATCTTTTCTACTATGTCAGTCAGGTAACCCGAGCGGATTTCGTAATTCGCTTTTAAGGCTGGAGTTTCATCCACCTTAGGCTCAAAATTTTTTTCTTGTGGAGGAACTTTTTCTTTGTGCCCTCCGGATTCGCGGTTAGCCATATTAATTTTTTATTAAGATTAATTATTCAACCCTCGGTTTATCAATTTTTAAAGCCTCAATTTGGCTTTCGGCGCCGGAAATTTTTATTTTTATGCCGTTTGGGCTTGAATACGTTGTTCTATTTTGGCCACTCTTTTTTTGATATCTTCCAAATTGTAAAAAAACGCGCCAACGTTTTTGGTTTTAGTTTTAAAGATTCGATTAGCTCTCTTTTCCAAATTGGAAAGCCCATCTTTGATAGAAATAACTTCTTGTTGCAGAGAAGAAAATTTTTTTTCTCGCATAGCGATTGAAAATTAATTAGTCAACCTTCGGTTTATCAATTTTTAAAGCTTCAATCTGACTTTCGGCGCCGGAGATTTTGACCACGTCTTTATCAATTTTTTTAAACTCAACATAGGCGGAGTTATAGGCGTTGACAGTGGTGCCCAAATGATTGCCCAGTTTTTGCAGATATTCATCGTAAGAGTTTAAATGCTTATTTAAATCCCCCACTTTTTTAATAATCTCTTTAACCGATTCGCTGATTTGCAAACGACGCAGGCCCTCGGCAAAAAGCTGAAGATAAACATGAAAAGTGGTGGGCGAAACAATGATGACATGCTTTTCGCGGTTGGCATATTCAATCAAATCGCGCGTATTGATTTTAACGGCGCCGACCTGGTTGACCAACAAATCGTAATAAATCGCCTCGGCCGGAATAAACATAAAAGCGTAATCGGTTGTCCCCTCGTCGGGCCGAATGTATTTGGAAGTTTCATCAATGCGATTTTTTAGATCCTGTTTGAATAATTTTTCCAGCCGCTCGCGTTCGGTCGTGTCGCGTTCAACTACGATGCGATTATAATTCTCTAAACTAAATTTGGCGTCAATCGGAATAAGTTGCTCGCCAAAGAAAATCGCCGCGTCCACAATTTCCCCGTCTTTAAATTTATACTGCATTTGGTAGCCGGCTGGCGGCAAAACATTTTTCAAAACGGTTTCCAAAAAATATTCGCCCAATATCCCCCGCTGTTTGGGATTTTTTAAAATATCCTCCAGGCTTTGGAGTTGTTCGGCAAAGCCCATGACGTTTTTATTTGTCTCTTCCAACTTGACAAGTTTCTCGGTAACGTCTTTAATGAGCTGGGAGCTGATGCCATACTGCTGTTGCACCGACTTGTGAGTTTCCGAGAGTTTGGAATCCACGGTCCGCGAGAGCTCATTGAGCTGATTTTGGATCATTAACATGGCCTGTTGGTCTTTAGGCTCTTTCAAGGATTGAATTTTTCTGGAAATCCAGTATACTGAAAGAATAAGAATTGCGAGCAAGATAATAATACCGGTTAAGAGGATTGGGTTGGGGTTCATAAAAGTGGAAAGACTGAAAGATTAAAAGATTGTAAGATTATAAGTTAATTATACGCCGGTTTAGTTTTTCTTTCAAGGTGTCAAGATATTAGATATTGGATATTTTTTAAGGCCAAAACCAATAAAATAAACAGATAAAATCGTTTAGCGACACATCTTTTTGGCTCTATGCTGATATTTTAGACCAGATTATTGGTAAAAAACAAGAAAAATTGTTTCACGTGGAACCCTGACACCAGTCCCTTCCATAGTTTAATGGATAAAACCCCGTACTAGAACAAAGTTCAGTACGGGGCAAGGCAATCCCGCCTGCCCCGTACCATGCCCCCATAGCTCAACGGATAGAGCAAACCCGTCCTAAGGGTGAGATGGGGGTCCAATTCCCTCTGGGGGCAATTAATAAGGGCATTGGTACGGGGTCATAAGGGATGGATGGGGGTTCGATTCCCTCTGGGAGGAATTGATGTGGGGGTTGAGGAGCAAACCCGTCCTACCCGCCCGCCCTATCTGCCAACAGGCAGGCTTTGGCGGGAGGGTGAGGTGTGGGATTGCCTGCCGGTGGCATTGGCCATGGCAGGCTCAATATTATAAGGGCCCATAGTACAGTGGTAGTACGCCGCATTCGCATTGCGGAGACGGGGGTTCGATTCCCCCCGGGTCCACCACGCCCCACGTCAAGGTTCATAGGGTATCTGAATTCACATAAAAGAATTTAAGTGTTGATTATTTTATTAGGTAGTTTTAAGAACCGTAGCATGGGGCGTGGTCCACCAAAAACACTGATCTGTGGATGATCGGTGTTTTTGTATACGCTAGTCTATACAAATAGGGTTTAGTCATAGTGGATAGGTTATGGATAAACTAGGTATATCTTGTAGATAGCATAAATAGGACTTTGATTATCCTCATTATGTCCACAGATGCACAAGCCAAAGTCGGAGCAGAAGCGGGACAAATGTTTCACATGGAACAATTATAAGTCAATATTTGAAGAATAATAAGAAAAAATAGCTTATTTAAATAGCTTATAAGTGTCGTAAAAGGTCAAAAGTATCAAAAAACCGTCCCGCGCTGCGGGACGGTTGTGTCTGTTTTAGAGTTTGTCTTTCCAAGGCACAATGTTCTCGGCCTGGAGAACGAGGCGGGAGTGGCCGTTCTTGACGACTCCCTCGTAAATGGTAATTGAGGCGTTTTCCACAATCTTGTTTTTGAAGCGTTTGACTGCCTCATTAATGGAGAAGTGATCAATCAGGCGTTGAAACAGAATGAGCCAGAAGCCATGAATGACAATGAGCACATCCTGATCGTCATAGTCCCGGCTTAATGTGCCCATAAAGCTGTGGATTCGGAGTTCAACGTCCGGCCAATTTTCACCGCCCAGGGGACGGAAGTGGTAAAGGCCTTCGCGTTTCTTGCGCTCCATCTCGCCCGGGTAGGTTTTAGCAATCTCGTCTTTCGTCATGGTGTGCCAAATGCCGCGCTGTGACTCGGCCAAGCGGGGATCCTCGTAGATTTTGGCGCGCGGATACATTATCCTCATTGTTTCTTTGGCGCGGGTATAATACGAAGTGTAGTAGACATCAAACCGGTCAAATTCCTGACGGAGATACTTGCCGGTGATGGCCGCCTGCTGGCGTCCGCGTTTGGTCAGTTTGTAAGCGTAAGTGGCGACTTCGTATTGCGCGCGCTCGTCAACCGAACGAACATTGCCTTCGGATTCCGCATGACGCACGAGTACCAGTCTCCTCGGCCAGCCCATTGTTTTCTCCTTTTGGTTGGGTTGTTAAAGATACCTGCCGTTAATTTATCTAAAATTTTGTTATTTGTCAAGTATTCTGATTCAAAACCGATTATCCCAGTCGCAAGTGCGTTGTTGTTTAAATGACGGAGTAGATTGGTGCGTGAAACGCCTGCGGCTTTCTAAAACTAATCAAGAATATTTATTTAGAAACTTGCGACGGGATTGTTACTGCTAACGAAAATTTATTCGTCGCTCTCGCGTCTCTAAATTTTCGAGCCAGTAACAAAAACCCCACAAGTTTCCTTGTGGGGGGTTGGGTCGCGAGGCGTTAGCCTACGACTGGTTGGTGGCGAACTTCCCGAAGGCGCCGCGCTTCTGGGTCTTCTTGGGCTTGTTCCTGCCGAGCGCCTTCTCGATCATCTCGAGGCGCGCGGTGCAGCCGTGGGCGCGGCCGCGGTTGCCGGCGGTGAGCATGTCCCAGCGCTCGGCCGTGATCTCGAGCCCGGCGCGCATGAGCTTGTCGTTGACCGCGCGGAGCGTGGCCTCGGCCTCCTGGACCTTGGGGGTGAGGTCGACGACCGCCTTCATGTTGGCCTCGTAGCCGATGTCGTTGTTGATGAGACGGCACTTGTTCGCCATGTCGTGGCTGTTGACGATCGCGGCGACAATATCCGTGACGTGCATGCGGCAGGTCTTGGCCGCCTTCGCCAGGTTCTCCACCTCGCAGGTCTTGTGGTAGTCCTCGACCGCGATCGCCGTGGCGATCGCCGACCCCTTGGCCGCCGCCACGATCTTGGCGACGTGCTCGCTCGTCTGGCGCCGCGTCTTCATCCCGATCTCGTTCCTCTGGGTCTGCATGGTGTGCCTCCTTGTCCTCCGTAGCTTTCTTGTCCGCCGTAACTTTAGCGTAGGCGGAAGCGGAGGAGGACGGTTGTGTGGACGGTTACGCGAAGTATCTGACCAGAGCCGTGATACCGCAGATGAACCCGCCGATGAGCATGCCGAGGAAAGCGCCGGTGAAAAGGCTGGCGACCATGTGGGCGGACGTGCCGTCAACATCGTCTTTCCAGTGATTTTTCACATCCAGCCAGCCGAAGAACGCACCGATGAAAACGCCGGTCAGAATCGAAACCAACATGATCATCATCATTGGGAACCTCCTTGCTCCGTTATTGCGGGGCTGGGTTGTGGACGGTTAGATGAAGGATCTGACAAGAGCAGTAATGCCGGTGACAAAACAGATGAAAGAACCAGCGAAAACTCCGAGGGCAAGGTAAATATTGTCCCGATTGCTTTTTATATTCTTCCAGCCGGAAAACATACCGACGATTGCACCAACGATGATTGTTGTCCAAAAGATTATCGTAAGCACTGCACACCTCCAGGTTTGTTTGTTGAAAGAACTTTTCCTCTTAGCAAAATTCCAGGCGTCCTGAAATTTTTTTAAGAAAGCTGGTCACACGTTGGGGCGCGACCAGCGGGGTTTGGTGAGGGGAGTTATGTTGGATAGCCTCGGTACAGTTCCTTTAGGGCCTCTATACAGATGTAGCTGAAAAGGGCGGCTCCTGCGATTCCGAGAATCAGCATGAATCCGTAGAAAATGGCGGGGAACAGATTTATTGGTTGGCTGATGACGAAGTTATAAAATCTGAGCGCCTCATTGAAACCACTCACTGCGCCCACGAAGCAGAGCATCAGCATGAACCAGTAATACATCTTTTTCAACATCTTCATTTTCCACCTCCTCGTTTTTGGGTTTGTTGAACGAACGACCGCCTTTTTCAGAACTTTTTAGTATATCACAACTACTTCTTCATCTCGCACCTCCTTGCCCCATTTGATTGGGGCGGGTTGAAGACTGTTCAGCGAAGCAGTAGATATGCGGCTACGGCAGCAGCGATGTATCCACCAATTTTGCTGATGGACAAGTGTCCACTCATGATGGTTTGGTACGAAGCCGCCACCACGACTTGCATCAGGAGATTGAGAACGTATAACGTCCCGACATTTTGCGACGAAGCGCCCGCTATCATACTGTTGAAGAACAGGAGGCCGAGAGCTCCGAAAAAGCCGGCGAGCGCGACCATTGTCCAGTTTGCTACGGGGATTGAGAGTCCGTTGCTGTGAAGGGCAAATGGTAACACGCCGATTAGGGCGATCGCGGTGAAACACACCGCTGAGACGTTTCCGCTCAGACCACTTCTGTTCATGAAAAGCGGCCAGACACCGAAGAATACTCCGGCTAAGACAGCCTTTACATATAGCTCAATCATTTTCAGTCTCCTTCCGGTTGGTTTTTTAAAAGATCAATTTCCTCTTAGCAAAATTCCAAACGTTTTGAAATTCTCTTAAGAAGCTCCGACGTTGGTGTCGGAGCAGGGAGGTTTGTAAATGATGTTTAGAGAAGACTGGTTAAAATGACGACAGCATCACAAATGATGACACCGCTGACCAGACCATAGACTGCTCCGGAGAAAGCATAGCTGTAGACAAGATCGGGTCGGGGGCTGTCGCTGTCGGCTTTATGGCCGATAATCCCGCCGATGACTGCGCCGACAACAGTTGCCACTAACAAGATGATCAAAAGCATCATACACCTCCGCATTGTTTGTTGAAAGAACTGTTTGCTTCTTAGCAAAATTCCAGCCGTTCTGAAATTCTCTTAAGAAAGCTGGTCGCGTGTTGGCGCAACCAGCAGTTTGTTGGAATGGAGTCAGTTTGAGCCCTTCAGGTTCTCAATCGCTGCGTTTTGGGATTTTAGATCTTCTGCGCGATCAACCGCCTTCGCCTTCTCGAAAAGTCTGAACATCTCTTCATCCAGGTTGCCGTCGTGGCTGTTTCGATACTGGGTGATCAACTTTTCGATGGCGAGCCAGAGGACGTTTGCTCTTGTGGTCTCGTCGGCTTTGGGTGTCTCCAAGATCGAGTCGTATAGAAGCACTCCCTCGAACCGCAGCCTACCCTCGCGCGTATCGCTCAGGTAGTAGATTGAGACTCGTTCCTTGCGGCCACGGCTTTCGGTGATCCCCGTAATGTCCCAGATTTTCGCGCTGGGATGGCGTCTTCTTGCAGAGATGATACGGACTTCCAACCAGTTGGTTTTTCTGGCAGGGTCGATCTTGCAGATGCTTCCGATTTGAAACCGCACGGTTCTTTCGCCCAGGTCGGTGTCGAATAGGGCGAGCATCAGATCGAGTTTTGAGGGTCCTTGGTCGATTGTGAACTCTGCGTTTTGGCGTACCATACAGCACCTCCTTTTCAACGCGCTGTGAATCCTGGGTTGTGGCAGGATTCTTACCACCTGACTCTTTGCGGAGCGACATATCCATTCAGATAGGAATTAAAATCATCCAGACTATCTTAAGTATGTGTACTAACTCCGGGTTGGTTGTTTAAAGAACGTTTTGTTTCTTAGCAAAATTCCAGTCCCACCTCTTCGGTGGGCAAGTGAAATTCTCTTAAGAAACCCGCTCAAAATTTCTGTGAAGAAATTTCTGAGCGGGGAAGTTGTTGTTTACTCGTCAGAGTTTGCCATGAAGCATCAAAGCAGTCACTACCACGAGAACGATCAGGCTCACCATTTACCACCTCCTTGCCCCATTTGATTAGGGCGTTTTGGGGGTTGAGAGGATCAGATATGGAGGCTTAGTTCTTTTTTGGGCGGAGCCTTTTGACTTCCGTGGCCACCCAGATCGTCAAGGCGATGAGAAGACAGGCGCCGAAGAGGGTGAAGAAGTCGGCCAGACCATTGGATTCGCCGTTCCAGCTGAGGATAACCTCCCTGCCGGCATAGACAATTGAGAGACCGGACGCAATGACCATCGCCATCACAACCAGATTGCCGAGTGCATTTTTCATCTCACACCTCCATTGGTTGGTTCAAAGAACATTTATTTCTTAGCAAAATTCCAAATGTTTTGAAATTCTCTTAAGAAACCCGCTCAGAGTTTCTTTTTGAGAAATCTTGAGCGGGGAAGCTGGTTGGAGGTTGGGGATCAGTCTTCGTCGGGCGGCTCGATCTCGTCTTTGTAGAGCGGGAGAACTTTGTCGCTGGAGCAAGGACCGAAGATCGTGGCGAGGAAGAAGAAGCCTGCGACATACATGATTGCCACAGGGTGGATGGTTCCGCCGGTCACTTCGCGAACGAAGCAGGTGATGACCATCACAATCATCGACATCGTCATTACCACCGTCTGCAGGTAAGTGAACATTTTACACCTCCATTGGTTGGTTTAAAGAACACTCGACACCTTTCCACATTAAGGGTGGTGATGAATCTTGGTAATGGCCTTAACTCGTCCAAAGACGAATCTTGACCGACCAAGGGAGACAAGTCGTTGGTCTTGACGAGTCGAAACCCATCGGAAACCTGGACTTACTTGTCCGAACGATTAGCTCGGTCTTGAAACCTACCTAATCGTTTTCACCCTCCTTAATCTAGAAAGGTTAACCTTTTAGACTGTCAAACTACTGTATTCTGAGCTTATTTTCTGATTTGTCGCCCATTTCATCATTTAACAATATAGTATATCACAAAATCAGAATCTTGTCAAGCCCTGCAGATTGGCTAGAATTAGCGCAGATTTGTTTTTTTAAGCTCAGTTAAGCTTAAAAAACGGCCGCCTTAAGCGACCGTTTTTGGAGATTCAACCTCACCTAACCTCTCCTTTCTAAGGAGAGGAATTATTTTATTAACCAACCCACTATCAGTAAAGAAACTATGTTCAAAATTTTAATCATCGGATTGATGGCGGGGCCGGCCGTGTCTTTGTAAGGATCTCCGACCGTGTCGCCGGTGACTGCCGCTTGGTGCGCGAACGAACCCTTGCCACCGTAGTTGCCGGCTTCAATATATTTTTTCGCGTTGTCCCAAGCCGCGCCGCCCGAGGTCATGGAGATGGCCACAAATAAACCCGTCACGATAGAGCCGACAAGCAAACCACCTAAGGCCAGGGGACCTAAGAGCTTGCCAACCAAAATTGGAGCGAGAACCGTGAGGAGTGCCGGCAAAATCATGGCGCGAATGGCGCCGCCGGTGACAATGTCAACACACTTGGCATAGTCCGGTTTAGCCGTGCCTTCCATCAGGCCGGCAATTTCTTTAAATTGACGACGGACTTCTTCTACCACCTTACCGGCCACTTTGCCCACCGCTTCCATGGCGAGCGCGCCAAAAAGATAGGGGAGTAAACCGCCGATAAATAAACCAACTAAAACTCTGGGATTTTCCAGTGAGAAAGAAAGAGTGACGCCACGATTGGCAAATTCCTGAGTGAAAGCGGAAAATAAAACCATGGCCGCCAAGCCGGCCGAAGCAATAGCGTAACCTTTGGTCACGGCTTTAGTGGTGTTGCCGACTGCGTCTAAAGGGTCAGTAATATCGCGGACAGACTTTGGCAGTTTCGCCATCTCGGCAATACCGCCGGCATTGTCGGTAATCGGACCGTAAGCATCAATCGTGACGATAATACCGGTTAAAGAAATCATACTCATGGCGGCCACGGCAATACCATAGAGGCCGGCATAATAATAGGCCAGCATAATGGCGGCCGCGATAAAAATTACCGGCCAGGCCGTGGATTTCATGGAGACGGCCAAACCGGCAATGATGTTGGTGCCATGCCCGGTCTCGGAGGCTTTGGCAATAGAGTGGACCGGTTTGTTTTTGGTAGAAGTGTAATAATCGGTAATCCAAACCATTAAAGCGGTTAAAACCAAACCAACCAAAGCGGCCGGGTAAAGTCTTAATCCGGCCAAATCCTCGCCGGCGGTCTTCATTACCCAATTAGTCAAAGGATAAAATAAAATGGCTGAAAGGATTAGCGAGGCGCCCATACCTTTATAGAGCGCTCCCATAATATTTTTGGATTTGCCCAAACGGATAAAAAAAGTGCCAATGATAGAAGTGACAATGGAAGTGGCGCCAATAATCAGAGGATAATAAATTAAAATAGTGGAAGCGGGGAAAAGCAAACTACCCAAGAGCATAGCGGCCACGGCCGTCACGGCATAGGTTTCAAACAAATCCGCGGCCATGCCGGCGCAATCACCCACATTGTCGCCGACGTTGTCGGCAATCACGGCGGGGTTGCGGGGATCATCTTCCGGAATACCTTTTTCCACTTTACCGACCAAGTCGGCGCCCACATCAGCGGCTTTGGTATAAATACCGCCACCCAAGCGGGCAAAGATAGAAATTAAACTGCCGCCAAAACCTAAACTGATCAACGCGTTTAGATCTTTAGTTAAAGCGTAAAAGCCGGCCACACCCAAAAGCCCTAGGCCGACCACTAAGATACCGGTAACCGAACCGCCCTGCACGGCCAGTTTCAAAGCCGGCTCTAAACCGCTTTTGGCGGCTTCGGTAGTGCGGACATTGGCTCTGACCGAAATGTTCATACCCACATAACCGGCCACCGCGCTTAAGATAGCGCCGACGGCAAAACCCAAAGCCATCTTAAAAGTTAATAAAAACCAAAGACCGAAAAATATAACCAAACCAATGACCGCCACGGTTTTAAATTGGCGGTTAAGGTAGGCCTTGGCGCCTTCTTGAATCGCTCGGGCAATGGCGGCCATTCTTTCGTCGCCGGCCGGTTTTTTGTTGATCATAATGGCCATAATCAGGCCATAAGCAATGGCTAAAACCGCGGCTAAGATGGATGCAGTGAGATAACCGGACATATGTTGACTAATTTTAGATGAATTAAATGACTAGATGAATGTAATTATGATAGCAAAAGAGCCCTTGTCGGTCAAGGTTTTTTTTGTTATTCTATATTTAATGGATAAAATAAAACTAAAATTAAGCTTAGGAGTAGCCAAGGGACTGATGGCTGTTAAAAGAGCCGCGGTTTCTTTTTTTTCTTATCTGAGTCGGGGGATGTTCAGAAAAATAGCCAAAGGCTTGGTCCGTTTTTTTGTTTTCCCTCTTTTTAAAGTTTATCTGCGTTTAGAGCGGCGACTGACCTTGCCCGGCAGTTGGTTTCAATATTTAGCCGACCAAAAATTTTTATTGAGCGTGATTTTAATTTTTAGTTTGGTTTTATTGGCCTCCGAAAGCAAGGCCTACGGCATCAATAAATATATCGGCGGCCAGCAGAGCTTACTTTATAATTATTTGAACTTAGGCGAAGACAGCGAATTTGTTGAAGAGGGTATTGACGCAACTTTTAGAAACGAGAATGTTTCTAATTTACCGATGGGCGTGACTGTGCCGCTGGCTTCGGCGCCACCCTCGGCTATTCCGACGGAAAATATCGTCGGTTATAATCCCGACGGCACGGCTATTATGGCGCCGGTGATTCTGCCGGGTATTAGTTTTGGCGGGCGCCGCGAGATAATTAAATATGTGGTTCAATCCGGCGACACTTTAAGTGTCCTTTCCCAAAGGTTTAATATCACAGTGGATACTGTTTTGGTGGAAAATAAAATTACTGTCCGCACAATTTTACGTCCCGGCGATGTTTTAAGTATTTTGCCGGTTAGCGGTGTCAGCCATAAAGTGAAAAAAGGCGATACTTTGGCTAAGGTGGCGGCTCTCTATAAGGCCGACAAACAAAGGATTGTTGATTTTAATAATTTACCCGATGAAAATTTACCAATGGGTCAGGCGATTATTATTCCCGAAGGGAGAATACCATATACGCCGCCACCAGTGGCGCGGCCGACCCAGGTCGTTGCCGGTCGTCCGGCATCGCTCATTACTTTACAGCGGGGTATGTTGTGGCCCACAGTCAGCCGGCGGGTTTCACAATATTTTAAATGGCGTCATCCCGGCATTGACATTGCTTTGCCCACCGGTAATCCGATTTATGCGTCTGAAGATGGGGTGGTGGCTAAGTCAGGTTGGAATAGCGGCGGTTATGGTTATATGATTTTGATTGATCATGAAAATGGCATGATGACTCGTTATGGTCATAATAGCAAGCTTTTTGTCAAAGCGGGTGATCGGGTGAGCAAGGGCGATGTGATTGCTTTGATCGGGTCAACCGGCCGTTCCACCGGTCCGCATGTACATTTTGAAATTTATGTTAATGGCACTCGCGTCAATCCGTTGTATTACGTAAAATAATTCGTAGAGTTTAGTCAACGCGCGCTCTAAATTGTAAAGCTTCCGCCACGTGATGCATTGAAATATCCGGCGCGTCAGCCAGATCAGCGATAGTGCGTGATAATTTTAAAATGCGGTGATAAGAACGGGCCGAGAGATGAAGCTGGGAAACAGCCGTGCGCAGCAAGTCGGTGGTTTTTTCATCAACTTTACAGAATTCTTTAATGTCTTTGGCGCCCATTTCGGCATTGGTGCATAGTCCCAAATGTTTAAATCTTTCGCGTTGCCGTTCTCGCGCCGCCTCCACCCGCGCTCGGATTTGAGCCGATGTTTCGGTTTTTTCTTCATCAGTTGTGCTGATCAATTTTTGCATTTTAACCCGCGGCACTTCAATGTGCAGATCAATACGATCCAAAAGCGGACCGGAAATTTTCTTTTGATATTTGGAAATCTGCAAAGGTGAACAGGTACAAGTTTTTTCCGTGTCCGAAGCATAACCGCAGGGGCAGGGGTTTTGGCTGGCCACCATCATAAACCGGGCCGGGAAGGTGAGCGATCCTTGAGCGCGGGAAACGGTAATAATGCCGTCTTCCAGGGGTTGGCGCAAGTTTTCCAAGACATGACGCGGAAACTCGGGCAGTTCATCCATAAAAAGCACGCCGCGGTGGGCCAAAGAGATTTCACCCGGGCGGGGCACTTTGCCGCCGCCGACCAAAGCCACGCCCGAGGCGGTGTGGTGCGGCGCGCGGAAGGGTCGAGTGACAATTAAAGGTTTTTCCGGTGGCAGTTGGCCGGCAATAGAATAGAGTTTGGTTACCTCCAGCGATTCTTCCATAGTCATTTTGGGCAGAATGGTCGGCAGGGTGCGGGCCAAAAGAGTTTTGCCCGAACCCGGCGGGCCGCTCATTAAAATATTGTGACTGCCGCTCGCGGCAATCTCCATGGCGCGCTTAACAAATTCCTGGCCACAGATGTTGGCCATATCAAATTCCAGCTGTTCGGGCGCATTGTCCAGAAAATCATGAAATTTTAATTTTGGCAGAGGCGGTATTTTTTCTTCACCAGTCAGGTGAGCCAAGAGTTGTCTTAAATTTTTGACCGGAATAATTTCCACGTCTTCAATCAGCGACGCCTCGGGCGCGTTAATTTCCGGCAGATAAAGAGTTTTGATTTTCTTTTCGCGGGCGTAAATGGCCATCGGTAGAATGCCGTTGGTGCGCCGGAGCGAGCCGTCTAAAGCCAGCTCGCCGACAAAAAAACTGTCGCGGCTGTCAAAAGCAATATCCATTTGTCCCAAGAGAATGGCCGTGGCCATGGGCAGATCGTAAGACGGTCCTTCTTTGGGCAGATCGGCCGGCGCCAGGTTAATGACAATGTGGCGGGTGGAAGGAAAATCCAAACCGGAATTTTTTATAGCCGAACGCATTCTTTCTTTGGCTTCTTGGACGGCGGTGTCCGGCAAGCCGACAATGGTAAAAGAAGGAAAGCCGGCCGCTAGGTCGGTTTCTACTTCCACCACCGCGCAATTAAGGCCGAGAACGGCCACTGATTGGACACGCGATAACATAGGCGTAGATAAAGATTGAAAGATTAGAAGATTGAAAGATTTTTGTTGATTAATCTTTTAATCTTGCAATCTTCTAGTCTTGGTAACAATTAAGGCAATAATGCCGGCGCCAATCATCAAGTCTGCCAAGTTAAAGTATGATATAGGATAAAGATGAAAATAGTCAATGACGAAGCCGAGAGAGACGCGGTCTTGCAGGTTGCTCAAGGCGCCGAGTATTATCAGACTGATGATGGAAGCGCTTTCGGTGTTTTTTGTTTGAAACATTCTAAAGAGGACGATAAAAAGCCCGGCCAGGATGATTATAGAGATAATAATAATGAGATTGACGCCGGCGGGCAAGCTAAAGGCTAGATATTCGTTTTTAAAAAAAGTGAAATTAAAAAGTTTGGGGACAATAAAAAAATCCTCTTGGGGTAACAAAGAGAATTTTTTTATTGATATTTCTTTCAAGAGACGGTCAGCGGCAAACAACAGAATAAGCAGGAGAGAAAAAAGTCGGTGTTTCATTTTAAATTTCTTGGGTAAGTTGTTTTTTGCAGGAAATACAAGCTGAAGAGGTGGGCCGGGCTTCCAAACGTTTTTCTTCTATTGGTTGATGGCAGTATTTGCACAGGCCGTACTTGCCTTCGTCAATTCTTTTTAGCGCCACATCTACATCCTGGAGTTGTTTTTCCAAAGCATGCTCCAAGGGCAGATTAACGGTGTAATCGGCAATTTCGGCGGCATTTTCATCTTCTTTATCGCCGTGTTCGGGAAATTGGGCGTTATAATCATCTCCCGCTTGCGGGTTGGGTTTGGCAAATTGTTTTAGTTGTTCTGCTAACTGGTTTCTTTCTTTGGTTAAAAGATTTTTGAATTGTTCGAGTTTTTGAGTGTCCATATAAGCGCAGATACACAGATTAAATTAAATTTCACAGATCACAGATATTGGCGGCGAACCGTCTATGGGGATATTCTATCTAAAATAAAAGGAATGGTCAAGAGCCTCCAGCTCATTGACAGAAAATGGGTTATTTTGGTAAGGTGGAATAATAGGTTCTTTGACAAAAACAACGCAAGGAGGCAGATAAAATGGACAGCAAAAAGAAGTACATTTTGGACTTTAGCCCGGGCGAGACCGAACTGAAACTGCGCGAGGCTTTTCGCCGCGACATTATCGGCCAGGAAGAGGCCATTGAGCGCGTCGTGGGGCTTATTATGAAATCCAGCGCGGTCGAGGGTCGCCTGCGCGATCCCATGAAACCGGCTGGCACGCTGTTTTTCCTTGGCCCGACCGGCGTGGGTAAAACGTATCTGGTCAAAGTCATGGCCAAGCACCTCTTTGGTTCACCCGAGGCCATCACCCGCATTGACTGTCAGGAATTTCAGCATGAGCACGAAATCGCGCGGCTTATTGGCGCGCCCGATGGCTACCTGGGCAATGACAAGGAGCCTTACTTGACCCAGTGGAAAATTGATCGCCCCGGTTTTGAGGCCTGGGCCGCCAATTCCAAGGGTTACAGACAGCTCCAAGGCGCCAGCGTTCGGCTGGATCAGTTGGAAGTTGAGATAGCAGAGGCTCGGTCAGAAGCTGAAGAGTTGAGCTCTGAAGCGGAGACTAGAAATAGTCAGGCTGAAGAATTGAAAAAAAAGATCAGGGAAAATGCGCTGAACCACAAAGAAGACTCTGAGCGGTGTATAAAAGAAATGGGGGATCTGATAAAAAGGTTTAAGGACCAAAAGAAAAGACTGGATGACTTGGAGAAAGAGCAAGAGATTGTCAAGCAGATGCGCGGGCAACTCTTGGTTCGGCACGGTTACCGGCCAGGGGCTTACCCGGCCATTGTGCTTTTTGATGAAATTGAAAAAGCCCATCCGGCGCTTTTCAAACTGATTCTTTCCATTATTGACGAAGCGCGGTTGACTCTCCTTAGTCAGACCGAAGATAAGCGCGGCAATAAGAAATTTGAACGCGAAACGCTTTTTCACAACGCCATAATCTGTTTCACCTCAAACCTGGCGCAAGATGAGATTGCCAAAACTCTCAAGGGCAACACTTCCATCGGTTTTGGTCGGTCTGCTACCGGCACGAAACATGGCGACCTTCACAAAAACATCTGCGAGATGGTTTTGGCGCGGTTGGAAGACACCAACTACTCTCGTCTGCCACCGGAATTTTTGGCGCGGATCGGCCGGGAAAACATCATTGTTTTCCACAACTTGAATCGCGCCCATATTCGCGAGGGTTTGGACCGCGTTATTATTTCGCGGGTTTTGGAACGCTATAACGCCGCTTTGCCCATCACCTTGGAGATAACCGAGTCGGCCAGGGAATGGCTGGTGGACCGGTCGCAAGAAAAAGACAATAAGATGTTCGGGATGCGCTCTTTGGAGAGTGTCTTTGGCAAGTCTATTGAAGAGAGTTTGGCAAAACTGGCCAGCAAAAGTTCAGCTGAAGGTGGTATTATCGCCGGTGACATGATTACGATTGACCTTGTCCCTGACGGCGCCGGTGGAAAGAAGCTGGAGTTTTGCCGCGCTGAACGCGTCGCCAGCCAGTTGGCCGCCGCCGAAAGGATCAAAAATCAGCTCCAGATCGCGCCGCCCGGCACTCCAAGCGGTCCGCGCATTGTTCGTCCTTTTCAACTTTTAAAAAAGAAGTAACTAAACCAAAACCCCTTTGACATCACGTCAAAGGGGTTTTTTTATTTTTGTTCCACTTAACCTTACTGGGTAATGGCGCGATAGATATCAACCAAACCGGAGCCGTAAAAATTATCTTTGCCAGCGGCGCCCAAATCCGTGGCCGTGGCTTCCAGCCTTTGCTGAACCTCGGTTGGCGAACAGCGGCCGTCCATATCCAAGTCGCATTTGGCCGGGACTGATAAAAGCAAAGCGGCGGCGCCCGAGACATGGGGCGTGGCCATAGAGGTGCCGCTTAAGGTGGCGTAAATCTGGCCCTTGTAAGTTGAATAAATCTTAACACCGGGGGCGGCCAAATCAACAGTCGGACCATAGTTGGAGAAGTAAGCTACAACATTAGCGCTGTCGGTCGCGGCTACGGCAATCACTTCCGGATAGGCGGCCGGGAAAATAACCGCGGCGCTTTCATTGCCGGCGGCGGCGACCTGAACAATGCCGGCGGCATTGGCTCTGATAACAGCATCGCGCAAAGATTGGATGTTGCTGGCAGTGCCCAAGCTCATATTGACTACTTGCATGCCATTAGCCACGGCCCAATCTAAGCCTTCAATCACGTCGGAAAGATAACCATTGCCGCGGCGATCCAAAGCTTTAATGGCGTAAAGATTGACTTGGGGCGCGACGCCGACCACGCCAACAGTATTGTTGACGGCGGCAATCGTGCCGGCCACGTGGGTGCCATGGCCGTTGTCGTCGTTATAGCTGGTGGTGTAACCCACCGCGCTAAAACCGCCTTTGAGATTATTTAAAAGATCAGGATGCTTGGTATCAATACCGGTATCCAAAACCGCCACTTTGACCGCGGCGCCATTGGTGGTGTTCCATGTTTGTGGCGCGTTAATTCGGCTGATGCCCCAAGGCATCACCTGGGCCGGTTGGACGGGGGCCGATTTGCCCATGGCTTGCACGATTACGTCATCATCAATTCTCAAAACGTTGGTTTGCGCGGCCAAGTCCTTTTCGGCTCGCGGTGACAGATAAACGGCCATGCCGTTGATTAAATTAAGGTGCTTAATTTTGACCGCGCCGAACTTCTTGATCAGCGAATCCTTAGCGGCTTCGTTGACAGCGGCGCCCTGTTTAAAGACCACGATTTTTCTGGCGCCGGATTCGGCGATTGTCGGCGCAGTGGCAACGGTAAATATCGCGCCTGTCGCCGCGGCCAAAATCAAGCCGGCCAAAACAAAATGAAATTTTTTCATAACGTTTAGTTTTAAGTAGATTAACTTTTTAAAGTATACTATGTTTATATCAATTTGTCAATGCCCTCGCCAGGACTTGAACCTGGAATCTCAGTTCCGAAGACTGATGTGATATCCGTTTCACTACGAGGGCAAAATTAAATCCCTAACCTATTCTTAATATACTCAATAAAAGGTTGGGTCAAGCCGCGATGGCCTTTGGCAATAACAAAAGGCTTCTTTAAATGTTTGGCTAAAAATTCCGGCAGGTTGCCCAATCTGATTTCGCTGAATAATTTTTCTTGCGAACCGCCCAGCACCACCAGGTCGTGATTTTTACTTTCTGCCAAAAGCGACATGGCGATAGAAGGGCTTTCAACAACCTTCACCGTATAACGAATATTTGGTCGCAATTTAATTTTATTTTTTACTTTAAAATCAAAAGTGGTTTTCCATTGTTCATAGGCCGGCGAGTTTTTAAAGTTAGGCGGCAGAACCGTGAGAATAGTGACTTCGCTTTTGAAAAAAGTGGCAATGGCCGAGGTAACTTTTCCGGTAAAACGCAAGAAGGGGCTGACCAGCCGGTAATCGGCCGCCAACAAAATAGATTTAGGCGGAACAAATTCGTCGCCTTTAAAAACGAGTAGATCGGAACCGACTTGGCGGAGCACCGGATCAATTTTGGAACCAAAGATTTTGCCTTTGGAACGAACATATCCGTCCCAATTTAAAATAAGAACATCGCAGGCTTCTTCCCGGACAATTTCCAGAATAGTTTTGACCACATCATCGCTTGAAAGCACGTAGGTGTGAGTGTCGATTTTAAAATCGTCGTGTTGATCGTTAAATTCATTGGCCAGTTCTGAAATCCGATCCATCATTTGCCGCTGATGAGAAATATTTTCGGCGCCGCCCGGATTTATGGTGACGGCAATAATCTCGGCTTCCAAAAAACTGGCAGTCACAAAAGCAAATTGGGAGAGTTTGTTAATTTCCTCGGAATGAGCGTCGTGGTCAATGGTCAGCAGTACCCGACAGGCCTTTTTTTCTCCCAAGCGTAAAGTTTTTTCATACAGCACGCCCTTTTCAAAGGCCTGGCGGCGCCGAGAACGGGTGTAAGCGTAGTAATTGATAAAACCCAAAAGCAGCCAAATGGCCGTCACTGTCCAGGCCGCCGAGACAATAAACAAAGTGGCTATGGCCAAAATAATGTAGATAATAATGGCGATGGTGGGGGTGAGGGGATAGCCTTTGACATGGTAGTTCCATTTGATATCAGGATTTTTTTTGCGGATGGCAATGCTGGCAATATTAAGCTGTAGAAACAGCAAGACAAAGAGCAAAGAGGCGGCGGCGCCGACTTCAATTAGAGGCAATGACAGAACCATGATGGCGATTAAAAGCATGGAGATGAGGGTGGCCACGTCAGGGGTAAGATTTTTTGGATGAATGTGCGAGAGTTTAGTGTAAATACTTTCATCGCGCGCCAAAGAAAAAGCCAGACGGCTGGAAGAGAAAATCGTGGCATTTAAGGCGGCAATGTTGGCCAAAAAGCCGCCGATGGTCATAATGATGGCCCCAAAGGGCATAAATTTTCTAGCGCTTTCTATAATTGTGCCCTCGCCCAGGTTGGCGGGCAAACCGTTGGCAATCATGACAAAAGCAATAATCAGATAGAGTATCGCCACCACGCCCCAGGCGCCAAAAAGAGCTTTGGTCAATTTTTTTGGATCATCCATTTCCTCGCCACTCTGCACTTGGATTTCTGAACCCTCAAAAGCAATATAAAAAAGCGCGGCGCTGGAGAATATGCCCAAGAGACCCGCCTGCCAAAAATTGTTGAAATTTATACTCCAGTTGGAAACCGCGCCCAAAGTGGTCAGACGCAGA
This sequence comes from uncultured Gammaproteobacteria bacterium, assembly GCA_964596405.1. Taxonomy (GTDB): domain Bacteria; phylum Patescibacteriota; class Patescibacteriia; order Magasanikbacterales; family UBA10003; genus CAZQSS01. The sequence goes on from CAZQSS010000004.1 coordinate 24,306, forward strand.
CTGCCGCTGACGGCAAAAGCCACTAAAATTACCAAAAGCAATAAAACCAGAATGGAACCGATTTTTTGGGTTTTTTTGTTGCTGCGCCAGTTAAGCCAACCAAAGAAAAGTATAAAAATCAGCGCGAAAATTTTTTCAAAAGATTCTAGGGTCAGATTGAACGGTTGGGGAATTTTTAAAACAGAGAATAACAGCACATAAAGATAAAAACCGCCGGAGAGGGCGTAAAGGCCGCAGGCCGAAGCGTGAGCCAGCCAGGAAATCCAACCGGCAAAAAAACCCTGAAAATCGCCCAAGCCCATTTTTACCCAACGGTTGCCGCCACCCGCCTCCGGTATGGTGGTGCTAAGCGAGGCGTACGTTTGGATATTTAAAAAAGAAACGATGGCGTTAATTGCCAAAGCGACCATAATGGCCGGGCCGGCCAAAAAGATCGCCGGTCCCAATAAAGTAAAAACGCCGCCGCCAACCAAAGAGCCGATGCCTAAAAGCAGGACTTCTTTAGTACTCACTTCTTTGGCCAGAACTTGTTGGATTTTATTATTGAGTTTTTTGAGCGACATATTTTTATTGAGATTTTTCTATTGATTCACCGGTCAGTCGTTTGTAAGTTTTTTTCCATTGGAAAAGCGGTTCGGGTTGCAAGAGGGCAATGGTTTGTTCCAAAGTGTAACCTTTTTTCCTCAGGGCGGAAAAAACATTTATCGCGTCTTTGACCGACTGTTCATGCTTTTCGCGATTAAAAACTTCACCGGTTATTTTTTTAATCAGTGGTTCATGATCTTGGCCCAACGCGGCCATGAGATGTGGCGACAAATGGCGGTCCAGGTTAGAGAGAGAGTCGTATAAGCCGTTTTTTTCAGTCAGATATTTTACAAATTCTTGCGCTGAAACCCCTTGTTTTGAGAAAGATAATATTTCATTTTTAATGCGTTCCTCCACATCAGCCCGTCGGCTGTAGACCATGTAGCGCCGCAGGTTTTCTTCTAGATTTTTTATTCCGCCAGCCAAGACGGCATCATGGGCTTCGTGAACGGGGTAGCCGCCGGTCAATCTGTCATTTTCTTTTTTAAATAATTTAGTTATGGCGTGCTGTTCTTCGTGGGCGCGAATTTGCTTGGAAAAACCATCAATCACGTACTCCGTAGCATTTTCAACGGTAATCGCCAGGCCGGGCAAAAGAGACGTCGAAATCAAATATCCACCAGTTTTTTGAGACTGAGTAATTTCTTCGGGCGTGGGTTTGCGTCTGCTTAAAAAAGCTTTGTTGTAAATAAAAGCGTAATCTTCCGGATTTTGGATTTTAAAATGCAAAGTCATTGGTCCCTCGGTCACTTCTATCCGGCCTTTGGGTTTTCGGCCAAAAGTAGCTTTAAAAAGTTCCTTGTCGTTCGGATATTTTTTTCTGATTTCTTGAGTTGTCCTGCGTTTTTCTTCATACAGTCTTATCATCCGTCTGATTAGCTCTTCAGAATACCAATCCAGACCGTATTTGGCGCCCATATCTTTGGCCCGTTCAAAAAGCTGGGCATAAGAAGTGTCAGGAAAGGCGGTAATCACCGCGATAATTTCTTCTTGGATTTTGGCCAGGCCTTCTTTTTGGTAAGCCAGCTTCTCTTTAAATTCTTTGATTTGGGCCTGACGTTCGGCCTTGGGCAACTTAAGAATATCAGCCAGTTTCTCGGGGGGATTAAAAATTTCGTCTTGATTAATGGGCGGGTTAAATTCGGGTGATTTTGAACCTTCTTTCATACGGTTCCACTCTATCAAAAACTATCCAAAAAATCCAGTTTTATGGTAAGATATTGAAATAAAAAACAACTCCCACAATGCGAGAGTTGTTTTAATTATTGAAAATTGCGCCGCCTGGGAATCGAACCCAGAACCTTATCCTTAAGAGGGATCTGCTCTACCAATTGAGCTAGCAGCGCGCGATATTTACCAACTCTTAACTTTTAAAGCTTCTTTGGCGGCTTGGGTTTGGGCTTCCTGCTTGGAAGAACCTTCGCCGCGGGCAATTTCTTCTTTTTCTAAAAACACAGCCACCACAAACTGTTTGTTATGGTCCGGGCCGGTTTCATTGATAACTCTGTAAGTTGGGGTCACGCCCGCTTCTTCCTGCGCCGCTTCCTGAAAACGGCTTTTCGGATCGATGTAAAGTTGATTTTCCAAAATCGTTGATAAATGAATGATGAGAAAACGATGAATAAAATTAGCCGCTTCGGTGTAACCCCTGTCCAAGTAAATGGCGCCGACCACTGACTCAAAAGCATTGGCTAAAATATAGTGCCGGGCTTTGGTGTCTTTATCTTTTGATTCGCCGCGGCTCAGATACAAAAAATCTTCAATATTAAGATCGCGGGAAACATTGGCCAGCATATTAGCATTAACCAGGCTGGCGCGCCAGTTGGTCAGATCGCCTTCCGCGTTGTCAAAATTTTTATAAAGATAATCTGTCACCGCCAGCTCCAAAACAGCGTCACCCAAAAATTCCAAACGCTCATTTTGAGGTAACTCAAACGACGGGTGCTCGTTTAGGTAAGAACGATGCACCAAAGCCTGCCTCAGCAAGTCTTTGTTTTTAAATTCTATCCCAATATTTTTCTCCAACTGGGAGATATCTTTTAGAGTCATAACAAGATAAAAATATCTTGTTAGCTTATTAACTTGTTATCTTTAAAAAAGACAACGATTTAGCAAGCTAGCAATCTTAAATTATTCAGATGACGGGGCTTCGGGCGGGGTTTCCGGCGCCGGTTCCGTGGCCGGCTTTTTTTCTTCCATGTCCACTTTTTTCAGTTCGCCGCCTTCCACCATTTTTTGGTAGATGGCGCCCAGCACGCCGTTGATAAAACGGCCGGAAGAGTTACCGCCGAAACTTTTGGCGATCTCAATCGCTTCATTGATGGCAACTTTGGAAGGCACGTCGCTGGTAAATTTTAATTCGTAAACGCCCAACCGTAAAACATTGCGGTCCACCATGGTAATCTGCGAGATGGGCCATTGCGGGGCGTATTGAGTAATGATTTCGTCAATTTCTTTCGCGTGTTTAATCACACCCTGAACCAAACTGGAAGCAAAGCCTTCGTCATCGAGGCCGGGGGCAAATTCCGCCAAATTGTGCCGCAACACTTCTGGCGCGGTGGCGTTTTCTTGGTTATTAAAGTCCCATTGGTAAAGGGTCTGCATGGCAATGGAACGAGCGAGGTGTCGGTTAGACATAAAAGAACTTGATTAAATGAACAAACTTAGAAATTAGACAACCGGTCTATTTCTTTTTAGTTTTTATTTTGATAACTTCCCGTCCTTTGTAAGTACCGCAAAAAGCGCAAAGGCGATGCGGCCGGACTGGTTTTTGGCATTTGGGACAAACAAACAGCTGCGTCGGTTTTAAGGCAAAATGCGCGGCGCGGCGGCGTTTATCCGATGATGTTCTGCGATGACCGGGTAGACCCATATAATAATAGTAATTGAAAATTAAATCATTTAGATTATAGCCGAGTTAGCTGAATTTGTCAACCCCGGCCGCCTTTAAGGTTCTTCGCTGGTAAAATTTGAATCACGATTCTTCTTTGTTGTGTGGTTGGGGACACCCGTTCTACCTGAACAGGCGGCGGGGTCAATGGCCTCGGAGCTACAGTTATATTATACACCATTTTGGGACTGTCGCCGAATACACTTGTCATTCCCGCGAAAGCGGGAATCCAGTGGCAACACATCGTAAATTAGCCAAATTTCTGGATCCCCGCATACGCGGGGATGACAAATCGAACGAATTTTGTTATTTGGCGACAGCCCCTTTTGAACCAAGCTTTAAATTGAAAAGCTCCGATGTTAAGTCGGAGCTTTTTGTTGGGTTAGCTGATTTTGAAACCCTCGGGCACGAGCGCCGTGAGAGTGAATTCGTCAGTCAGATACCGGCGAGCCATTTCCAGCACGTCTTTTTTGGTCACCTTTTTGATGTGCTTGTAAGCTTCCCGGAAATCGTGAGGGTAGCCGTCGATTTCGGTGTGGAGAATGCCCCGGGCCAGTTTGGGCAGACTGTCGAGGCCCTCGCTGTACTGCGAGACCAGCAGACTCCGGGCAATATCGAATTCTTTGTCGCTCAAGAGATTGGTTTTGAGGTCGGTGAATTCACCGAGGATAATCTCCTGCGTTTCCAGAAAACGTTTGGCGTCAAAACCGGCAACGTAGGCGCCAAATAGCCCCACGCCAACGGAGCTACTGTAGAAGCTGCCGATCGAGTAGCCGATGCCGTTTTTTTCCCGCAGTTTCTGGAACATCCGCGAAGAAAATCCGGCCGAGAGCACGCCGTCAAGAAAGTACAGTTTGAAGACCTCGGCGCTCAGTAAGCTCGGGACTTTGTAGCCGAGGGCGAGATAGGCCTGCTTGAGGTCGTTGCGGGTTTCCATTTTTGTCTGGCGCCGGTTGGGCGGCGCGACAAACAAAGGATGTCGAATACCGCGAACGTAGGGCATAGCGCCGAAAGTTTTTTTGATGGCGGCTTTCAGGTTCTTTTCGTCAAATTTTCCGACAACAACGATGACCATATTGTTCGGGGCGTAGTAATCGCTTTTGAAACAAATCAAGTCGCTCGACGTGATCGCGCCCATCGCTTTTTCAGTGCCGGCGACGGTTTTCTCCAAAGGCGTGCCAGCCAAGAGCGTTGGGTAGAAGAGGTGGCTGAACGCGTAACTGCCGGGGTCTTCAATCCCCAGTTTGATTTCGGTCAGGATGACCTGTTTTTCCCGCGCGAATTCCGCCGGGTCGTAAACGAAGTTGGTGGCCGCTTCGTAAGCCACGGTCACAGCTTCGCTCAAGGCCTCGGGCAGACATTTGACATGGAAGACGGTTTCGTTGAAGTTTGTCCAGGCATTGATGGCGGCGCCGCCCAGCTCCAGCGTTTCGGTGATTTCTTTGGCTGTGCGGTGGGCGTTGCTTTTGAAAAGTAGGTGCTCGTTAAAGTGACTGCCGCCGTTGAGTTTTTCATTCTCGTGGATGGATCCGACCTTGACGCCGACCAGGATCACCGCCTTTTTGGCCCTTGGCACATGGTGAGTCAGAATGGTCAGGCCATTGTCCAACACCGTCCGTTTCACGCCTTTCAGGTTCATTAGTTGCCTCCTTCCGATTAATTGTTAATGTTCCAAGAAAACCTTAACAGAAAAAATTTTCTTGGTCAAGAGGGGTTATCCATCTATCCCCAGGCAACCGTTTGACAAACATTTGCCAATGGAGTTAAATAAGAAAACAGGGAGGCAACAATGATAGAAACATTGCTCAAAGAGCTTTTGAAAATTTTCTTCATCGTCTTTCTGTTGGGCTGTTCCATGCTTGGAGCCTTTAAACTGCTGGGCGGGCTAACCAAACCCGCCCACATCATTCTTCTTCTTTTGATCGGTTACGGATTTTTTTGGATCCTTGTCTTCATTTCCAGATGGCGATAGTGAGAGCTCACAACGGGCTCTTTTTTTGTTAACGTCCAAAAATTACGAGCCGCAGGTGAGGTCATTTTTGTGACAGTTAACAACCCCGTCGCAGTTCTAAGGGCATAGATAGCCCAGCATAATGAGAGCCGAGAGGCGTTTCGCGAAAAAAACTACTTACCTGTCATAATCTAACGCCGGAACTGCGACTGGGGTATTTTTCTTACAGGGGTTTGACAAAATACAGGTTTTGTAGTATACTTAAAACGTTAAATTAATATCTTTGGTCGGATTTAACGGCCAAGGCCGAGGCAGTTGATTGAATGCATTAACTCGCCTTAGGTGAATACAACGCATTTATGTTGGATAAAAAACTTAAATTACGGATCATCAATGAGTTTAAGACTCATGCCAGTGATACCGGTTCAACCGAGGTGCAAATTGCCATCTTAACCGAGGAGATCGTTGAGTTAAGCAAGCACTTAAAGCATCATCGCAAAGATAACTCTTCCCGCCGCGGCCTTTTACGCAAAGTTAACGAACGCCGCCGCCTGCTCAAGTATTTATCCCGCGAAAATCTCAAGAGTTACGAGAAAATAGCGGCTAAATTAAAACTCAAGAAGGTCGCGATTCAAGAGGTTAAAGACGTGGTTTTAGAAGAAGAAGATGATGTTGTCCCCTTGGTGATAGGAGAGAAAGCTGTCTAAATTTTATCCAGCCAACCCTTGGGTTGGCTTTTAAATAAGTAAATAATATACGAATCAACGAATCCAATATACAAATCTACGAATAATTTGTAGATTCGTACAGGATATTTGTAGATTCGAATCATATTCATATGATTAAACATCCGGATCAGCGTGTGGGCGTTTTTATTGATGTCCAAAACTTGTATTATAGCGCCAAAAATTTATATGACGCTAAGGTTAATTTTGGCGAAATTGTCAAAGCGGGTTTGGCCGATCGCAAACTCATCCGGGCGATTGCTTACGTTGTCCGCACCCAGACCGGCGAGGAAAAACCGTTTTTTGAGGCCTTAACCGGCATGGGCATAGAAACCAAAGAGCGCGATCTGCAGATTTTTTTCGGCGGCGCCAAAAAAGCCGACTGGGACGTGGGCATTACTATTGACGCGGTCCGTTTATCCCCGAGTTTAGACGCAATAATTCTCGTCTCGGGCGATGGCGACTATATTCCTTTGATAGAATATCTGCAAAACCAAGGCAAGCAGGTAGAGGTAATGGCGTTTAAAGAAACCACCTCGGCCAAGCTTTTGGAAGTGGTGGATGGTTTTACGGATTTATCCGGTGATAAAAAAAGATTCTTGATTCCCTACCGCACATTTAATAATAACAAACCGTTTATTAAAAAAAGAAAATAATTAATTAACGCTGGTCCTGAGACAAAGAGATTCGTGAATGATTCATGGTCTCAAGCTTCGGGATCAGCATAAACAATTTATGTATGGTCCAAAAGTTCTCTTGTGAGTGGGGGGGAAAAACCCTCACGATTGAGGTTGGCAAATTAACCAACCAAACTAACGGCGCCTGTACCGTCCAGTACGGCGAAACCGTCGTTTTGGCCACGGCCGTGATGAGCCAAAACAAGCGCGAAGGCATTGACTACTTCCCGCTTATGGTGGAGTTTGATGAAAAACTCTACGCCGCCGGATTAATCAAAGGCTCGCGTTTTATCAAACGCGAAGGCCGGCCTTCAGACGAATCAATTTTAAGCGGTCGGATGATTGACCGCGCCATTCGTCCGTTATTTGATGACAGCGTCCGTAATGATATCCAGGTGGTGACGACGGTGTTATCTTTTGATGGCGAAAATGACGCTGATGTGGTGGGTTTAGTGGCCGCTTCAGCCGCTCTCTCAATATCTAATATTCCTTGGACCGGACCGATCGGCGGTATCCGCGTTGGTCAGATCAATGGCGAGTGGGTCATCAACCCCTCATATGAAGCGCGCCTAAAAAGCGCCTTAGACATGGTGGTGGCCGGCACGCCCGAAAAAGTCATTATGTTAGAAGCCGGCGCCTCCGAAGTACCGGAAAAAACCGTGGTAGAAGCCATTGCTTTCGGCCAAAAACATCTGCGCGAAGCCATTGATTTAATCAACCAAGTAGTGGCGGCCGTGGGCAAAGAAAAGGTTAAATTTACGCAAGATTTAGATGATAATGCCGAAACCGCCCCGGTGGATGAAAATCAGGTTTTAGCCATGGCCCGCGAATATTTATCCCAAAATGTGGCCAAATATTTCTTTGCCAAAACTTTAACTGTCAAAGCCGAACGGCTGGCCGCTTTTGCCGCCTTGAGCCAGGGTTTAGAAGAACATTTTACCGCCCAGAGCGTTGGTAAAGATCGCCGCAAAGTGGCGATGAATAGTTTTAAGTTGTTAGTGGAAGAATTTATTACCGAAAAAATTATCAAAGAACAAAAACGCGTAGACGGTCGCAAATTGGATGAAATCCGATCGCTCTCGGCCGAGGTTTCCATCCTCCCTCGCACTCATGGCTCGGCCTTGTTCAACCGCGGTGAAACGCAAGTCCTCAGCACCGTCACACTTGGTTCGCCCGGTATGGTGCAAACTTTAGAAGGCATTGAAGGCTCCAGCAAAAAGCGTTACATGCATCATTACAATTTTCCTCCGTTCTCGGTCGGTGAAGTCAAACCCATGCGCGGTCCGGGCCGCCGCGATATCGGCCACGGCGCTTTGGCGGAAAAAGCTTTAGCGCCGGTTTTGCCGCCGAAAGAAACATTCCCTTACACCATCCGCGTGGTCTCCGAAGTCCTCGGTTCCAATGGTTCCAGTTCCATGGGTTCTACTTGCGGTTCGTCATTATCATTAATGGATGCCGGCGTGCCGATTAAAACTCACGTGGCCGGGATTGCCATTGGTTTGGCCACGGGCGGCAATGATGAATATCAGATTTTAACCGACTTGCAAGACTTAGAAGACGGCAAAGGCGGTATGGATTTTAAAATTGCCGGCACCAAAGACGGCATCACCGCCATTCAGATGGATACCAAAACCCAAGGCCTCTCCATTAAATTAGTGGAAGAAACGTTAGAGCGCGGCTACAAGGCCCGCTTAGAAGTGCTGGAGGTCATGAACAAAGCCATTCCGGCGCCGCGCGCCGAGCTTTCCGCTCACGCGCCCCGCATTGTTTCTTTCCGCATTCTGGTGGATAAGATCCGCGAGGTCATCGGCCCGGGCGGCAAAGTCATCAACGGCATTATTGACGCCACCGGCGTAGAGATTGACATTGAAGACGACGGCATGGTTTCTATTACTGCGGTTAATAAAGAAGCTTTGGAAAAAGCCGAAAAGATGGTCAAAGACATTGTGCGCGAAGTGGAAGCCGGCGAGATTTTTGACGGCACTGTCACCCGCTTAATGGATTTTGGCGCCTTTGTGGAGGTGTTGCCGGGCAAAGAAGGCCTGGTGCATATCTCCGAAATGGCTTGGGGTCGCACCGACCGGGTGGAAGACGCGGTTAATGTTGGCGACAAAGTCAAGGTGAAAGTGAAAGAGATTGATGAAATGGGCCGGGTCAATTTGACCATGCGCGAACTGACGCCTAAACCCGAGGGTTATGTGGAACGGCCCGCTTTTGAACGCCGGCCGCGTCCTCCAATGAGGGGCGGTCACGGTGGCGGCGGTCGTCGTCGCTTTTAGTAGATAATTAAGCGAAAATCCCCTCCGACGTGACGTCGGAGGGGATTTTTGTATATGATACTCTAGACATTCACAGTAATCCACAGGGTAAATTGAGAAAATGAAGGTTGAAAAGTAACTGCCTGCACCGTTAGTTTTTACTGTAGAATCAGCCAAAATATCTAGGTACAGAGCCGCAGGCGGCAACGGGAAATAAGCTTGAATGAGGTGAGCTTAAATGAAAAACTGACGGTGTGGATAAGTGGTGAGTAACCCACTAGTTATCCCCAGATTTGTATAGATTAATCTAGACAAATTTGAGTAAAGTTTAGTCTTAATTTTTGTTTAGCTTTAGCGGAAAAAAGGCCATTTTCACACGTTATTGACAGGCGGACTTGACAAGATTCTAAAACAGGAGTATAATATATAGTAGGACTGATAAATGGTCCTTGGTTAAATGGTTCTTTAACCCGCTCCTTGATAAATTACAACTTTACTCTCTGATTACCTTGCGAGGTATTCACGGCCTGATCTGTCCAGACAAAGGAAAGCCATAAGAGGGTAGAAGTTTTAACAAGCGTCTTAGAAGAATAGATGTTCACTAAATTTGGTCTGGATAATACTGGACCAAAAACGTTCTCGAATGAGGACGCAGTCCCGGTTACGGGACAGCGAGCTCGCTTCTAAGAAATTAAGGGCGTCTTGCCTCTAAAAATACTAAGTTATTTGGGCATTAGACGCCCTTTTGTGTTACTGGCTTGAAAATTTTGGCTTTTTTAAAGCCGGATAAGGCCAAAATTTTCAATAGCAGTAACACATCCCTCACTTTATCTATGTAGGTAGATTGCCTGTTACCCAAGAAAGCCGCAGGCGTTGCCGTGGCACAATGAATCAATTAAGTAGAATCTTGCTTTGGATAAAGTGATGGGATAGCAACCACACGGAATTGATTTTGGAGTTTGATACTGGGATGTATACGATAAGCTCAAGGATTCTTTCGCCCGCTCCCTTAAGGGGAGTTTTTTGTTTGACCACACATGTCAACGGAGGTATAATTTAAGGAATAATAATGATAATATTAAATTGGACTTATGAAAAAAATATCGAAAAATAAAGCCATTGCTATTTTTGAAGGTAAACAAATTCGCCGCCATTGGAATGAAGAAAAAGAACTTTGGTATTTTTCGGTGGTTGATGTGGTTGGAGTTTTAACAGAAAGTGCTGACCCTAGAAAGTATTGGAACAAATTAGCACAACGCTTGAGAGAAGAAGGAAGTGAGGTGGTGACAAAATGTCACCAACTGAAAATGCCGGCTGCGGACGGCAAGTTTTACTTGACTGATGCCGCCGATACCGAGGCAATGTTTAGAATAATTCAATCGATTCCTTCGCCTAAGGCGGAACCATTTAAGCTTTGGTTGGCGCGGGTGGGCTATGAAAGAATTGAAGAAACCGAAGATCCGGAAAAAGCCATTCAAAGAGCGTTGGCGACTTATCTTAAAAAAGGATATTCCAAAGAGTGGGTTGATTTGCGCTTAAAAACTATTGAAATTAGAAAGGATTTAACTAATGAATGGAACGAGCGGGGCGTGAAGACCAGCGACGAATTTGCTATTTTAACCGATGATATTTCTTTTGCTTGGGCCGGGTTAAAGACAAAGGACTACAAAAAACATAAGGACTTAAAAAAAGAAAATTTGCGGGATAATATGACCAATTTGGAATTGGTTTTGAATATGTTGGCGGAGACCGCGACTGTTGAAATTTCGCATAAGCGCGAACCAAAAACATTTCCGGAAAATCGGCAAGTGGCGCGCGAGGGCGGAGGGATTGCCGGCCACGCTCGCAGACAAATTGAGGCTAAAACCGGAAAACCGGTAATAAGTAAATTAAATTTTCAAAAATTACAAGAACAAAAAAAGCTAAAAGAATGAATTGGAACGACAGGCAATCATCCGGAATTTCAGGGCAGTTTGAATGATAAGGTTGATTTTGGTGTTGAAAAAAAATGATGCCGAGTTTTTAAGCTCAAGGATTCTTTCGTCCACTCCCTTAAGGGGAGTTTTTTGTTTTTGACCATCGCACCAAACGGATGTATAATTAAATGAATAATAAAGAGTCTGGGGATAATTATGCAAAAGCCATATTACGAAAAATCGAGGTTTAAATTATACAACGCCGATTGCTTGGATATTCTTGCCGAGCTTCCGGAAAGTTCGGTTGATATGGTTTTTGCCGATCCACCTTATCTTCTTTCGAACGGCGGTTTTACTGTTCATGCCGGTCGCCGCGTAAGTGTAAACAAAGGTGAGTGGGATAAAAGTAATGGATTAAAAAAAGATTTTGAGTTTCATCTTAAATGGATACAGGCCGTTAAGCGTGTATTAAAACCAAGTGGCACAATTTGGATTAGCGGAACTTATCACTCAATTTATCAATGTGGTTTTGCGCTTCAAGTGGCTGGTTTTCACGTCCTTAACGATATCGCATGGTTTAAACCTAACGCGTCGCCGAATTTGAGTTGCCGTTTTTTTACCGCGAGCCACGAAACGCTGGTGTGGGCAAGAAAAGATAAAAAAGCAAAGCACATTTTTAATTATGACTTGATGAAAAACGGGACTTGGCCGGAAGATGCGCTTAAAAAGCCCGGACTTCAAATGCGCTCAGTTTGGTCAATGGGTACCCCCAAACCCATTGAAAAAAAATTTGGCAAACATCCAACACAAAAACCGGAGGATTTATTAAAGCGAATTGTGCTTGCAAGTACAAATAAAGGTGATTTGATTGTTGATCCCTTTACTGGAAGCTCAACAACAGGTATTGCCTCTTATCTTTTGGGACGAGATTTTATCGGAATTGATATGGATAAAAGATATTTGGATTTATCAATAAAGCGATTTGAAGAATTGGATCATAATTTGAAAAATAAGTATTCAAAAGCATGAAGATAAAGAACAAAAAAATCCTTATAAATAAGATAAATAGATCCCTTTGGTGGCACGTGATACCTAAAGATTCCGCTGCATATAAAAAACGTGGAAAATTTTTTGCGTCAACATATAAGCAAGCAGAATTTTATGGCAAACCAAACGATGTTCCAGAAAAAATAGAAGTTTTGAACCCAATATGTGGAATTTCAGAAATAAATATTCTTAAGATTTTGTTTCCGACGAATTATAAAAAATTACACGCGTCTGTTATAGACGATAGTAAAGATTGGTATAACCGGCGTATTAGGCTTGATTCAGAAATGTATCAAAAGGCGAAAAATATGGGTTATGATGCTATCGTTTTGTTTGGCAGTAATTCAAATAGATGTCTTATGAAAAACAGAAAACCACACTCTATGGAGTTAAATTTGTGCAAATAATTTTATGAAAATCATTACGCGCACAGCAGCGACAAAAAGTTTTAAAGATAATTTTTTAAAAAAATAATATGAAAGAAAAAGGCGTGGGTGGTGGAAACACGATAACGGGATTAAACTTTGAACGAGAGCGCGACATATTAGAGCTTCTCAAAAAACAGAAAGGATATGTTGTAAAAGGTAGTATCATTTTTTACAAAGACAAAGAAGTTGCACAAAGTTATCGAAAGAACGCTCTTTATAAATATTTAGAATCAAAAGGAGTTGATTATAAAAAATATTTATCTAAAAAACTTCTCCCTGACGAAGCGCTTTATGTTATAGTAAATAATACCCTTTTTATTATTGAGATGAAATTTCAAAAAGTCGCCGGATCAGTTGATGAAAAGCTGCAGACGTGTGATTTTAAAAGAAAGCAATATGCAAAGTTAATGGCACCTTTGAATACAGAAGTAGAGTATATCTATATCCTAAGCGAATGGTTTAATAAGCCTCCATACAAGGACGTTTTGGACTATATAATTTCTGTGGGATGCCAATATTATTTTAAATATTTGCCGTTACAAAAATTAGGGTTGCCAGTACCGGTTTAAAAGGATTTTGGCGTGGCATTAAAAGCCGCACTGAGCAGACAGATCTGTTAATTGGTCTTGAATAGTGATTTTATATTGACAAATTTTTGGCAGAGTGTATAATGATAATGAAATCATCTGCACCCCGCAATGATTTTTGTCACCAGGGAAACCTGTGGCAGCCAAAGCATGATGCTTGGCACGCTTAGCGGAAGCTAGCAAAGGTCGACTTAGGCTACCAACTTAAGCACGCGGGGACGCGTGTATTTTTATTTATTAAAAATTGTTTATATGAAAACAACTCACATAAAATTTCCAGTTCTCACGTTCCGTCGAATAGCCGCACCAGAGATGTTTGGTGTGTCGCGGTCTGAAATTGAAGAGGACGGCGAAGGCGCCACACTGTATGTGGCCACAATTGACGCTCGGCAACTTCCTCGTGAACTTGAAGAGTGGCGGAAAATTAATCCGCGCGAGTCAAATCCAAACTCCAGGGTTTCTAAGGATATAAGAAAAACGCTTGAGGAGGCACCATTGAGTTTTATCCTTCGTAATCGCGGGTTGACGATTTTAACACAAAAAACGATCTTTGATAATAAAGAGGGTGTATTAAGTTTAGAAATGGCAGATCAGGAGCTACATGGGCTACTTGATGGCGGGCACACATTTGAGGTCTTGTGTGACTTTTTGGACGGCCTGCCAGCGGAAGACGTTGAAGAAGCTAATATATTATTGAAGCTTGAGATTATAGAAGGTGTTGTGGAAAGGGACGCTGTAGTTAATATCGTGGCAGCACGTAATACTTCCGCCCAAGTTAAGGAGCAATCTCTTGAAAATTTGCGCGGAAGCTTTGATAGAATTAAGGAAGTTCTCAAGGATACTCCATATCTTAAACACATTTCTTTTAAGGAAACTGAATTTGACGAAGAGGGAGACAAAAAGGAAATTGATATTCGTGATATTTTGTCGTATTTAATTTGTTTTGACGTCGAAGGTTATAGTGGCGATAGTCATCCTGTTTTCACCTATTCGCAAAAAAGCGAAGTGGTCGAGTATTTCAAACGAAATAAGGACAGACTAAATAAATATATTGACTTGTTACCTGTGATCCTTGAATTGCACGACAAAATTCATTTAACCATGCCAGACGCATATAATTCGAAGACGGGTGGATCGTTCGGGAAATTGACAGGCGTGGTTTGGACTAAAAATAAAAAACGAATGCAAGATGTAGAGTTGCCGTTTATACAACAAACATCCGAGTATAAAATTCCTAGCGGCTTTATTTATCCAGCCTTAGCAGCGTTTCGTTCTGATGTAAAGGTTAATGGAGGCAAGACGACGTGGAAAATTGATCCTGCCAAAATTTTGCCTGAACTTATCGAAGATATTGCCGAACAAGTAGGAAAACAGTCCCAGGAATTCCGTAATCCAAATAAGCTCGGCAAGAACCAAGCGACTTGGAGTTTGTGTTATTTCGTTGTTGAGCGTGGATTGTTTCGTCGCAATATTAGGTAAGCACGCAACAGTGTGCTTTGCGGACACTACCTTTGTAAAATCTCCACCTCAATAAACTCATTCACACAAACTTGCTTGCCCGCCTTTGGAGGGATAATGTGAGAATGAGAATTTTAAAAAATTATGGATTATTTTGAAGAAGTAAATCAGTGGGCGAGTGGGTTGATGGTGGAGGAAATTAAAATAGTCGAGGGGAAATAAAAAAGAATGGGCCGTGTCCCATTCTTTTTTGTGTTTATCATTAGTTATAACTATCTAGCCTTAGGTTTCGTCTTCGAAATCGGCACCCTCGGCGTTATTACGTGTCCATTTTATTGAGTCCAATGCATTTTGTTCTGATTCATACGCTTCGCTGCTCATCGCCACTATTTTGTAATTTTTGTCTGATTTTAGTATCCAGTAGTAGTGATTAGAGATGTCTTTTTTGAGGCTAAATTTAGCTATGTTATCATTTTTTAAGGTAAGGGCAACTTTTTATTTCCACAACATCGACTTTTGGTATTGGCACGGTGCCTGCTGGGCGGTAATCAAGCAAGGATATTACACAAAAAAGTCGTCCAGCATTAAATTTAGCATACATAAACAAATCTGTCAAGTTTTACATTTATTTTACACTATTTTTACATTATACTTGACAAACAAATTTACTTATATTATGCTATAGGTGTAGTTAAATATTTAAATTAAAGCCATATGCCCGACAAAAAACTAGACATTCGTCAGTTGCGGGGACAGTTTAACATGTCACAGGAGGAATTAGCCAGGCGGTTGGGGATGTCGCGACCGACTTTGGTTAAGATTGAGACCGGTGGGCGAAATTTATCAATACAGGAAGAGCAAAAAATACGAGAGGTTTTTGATTTGATTAAAGATGTGGAGAACAAAGACCCAGACATAAGGATAAGTATTCCAAAGAAAAATCTGGACAAGTTTAAACAGGTTTTGTTGTATGTATTGCAGAAGGTGGGCGGCAAACCAAACGTGGGCATGACGGTGTTATATAAACTATTGTATTTTATTGATTTTGATTATTACGAAAAGCATGAGGAGCAGTTGATGGGTTTGACTTATATTAAGAATCTTCATGGTCCAACGCCTAAAGAATTTATTAAAGTTGTTGAACAAATGAAGCAAAATGGAGAGTTGGAAGAAGTGCGGAGCAAGTACTTTACTTATGAGCAGAAGAAATTTATCCCGGTTGTTCAGTCTGATTTGTCTAGAATTAGTGGGCAAGAATTGGCGATGATCGACGATGTTCTTAATCGTTTATCTGATAAAACCGTAACCGAGCTGTCAGACCATTCTCACAAAGATATACCATATCTTACGGCTAACAACGGTGAGGCCTTAAGTTATGAGTCTGTATTTTATCGGGGTGACGAATATTCACAAAGAGAATATGCCGATGAATTATAGACAAACGAATGAATTTAAAAATGATTTTAAGCGTTTACAGAAGAAATACCGAACATTATCTGATGATTTAGAAGAATTGAAAAGCGTGTTGGAAATTAGACCCTTGGGCGCGGGAAAAAATTTTGTGATTCTCACAAATAAAAATGGCGCAACTATAATCAAGGCCAGATTGTTTTGTCGATGTTTAAAAAGAAATAGTTTGCGGATTATTTATGCTTATATTGAGAAAAGCGCGGCAATCGAATTTATTGGAATTGAATTTATCGAGCTGTATTTTAAAGGTGAGAAAGTAAATGAAGATCAGGAGAGAATTAGGGAATATCTAAAAAATTTTAAAACCGCCTAAAAGGCGGTTTTTTCTTCCTTATCCACAGCCTTTCCCCACCCCCTCTTGACAGGATTTGGGGTATCTGCTATAATCTAACCAATGTTAAAAATAGCTCAAAATTTAGCTAAAATATTCTAACTCAAGTATCCTTATTAAATTAAGGAAACCGCTGAGAATTTATCAAAATATGTTTAATAACTCCAATTTTGCATAAGTTCCAGCCGCCCGTGAGGGTGAATTTTGAAGGCCGCTGGAAAGCGGTTTTTTTGTTAACGACCAAAAATTTAGAGCCAAAGGCGAAGAAATTTTTGTGTCAGTTAACAACCCCGCACTAAACTTAAGCACGATCATTCAATTAAGTAAACGAAAGGCGAAGCCGTTGCCGTGGCACAAGTAAACGATCAAGTCAGACAGACTTTGAGTTTCAGTGCCGGGGTAGCCGACAAGAATTGTTATAATGAGCAAAGAGAAGAATCAAAAAATTCCTCGCTTTGCTCAGGATAACAAACGTGGAAGGACATCCTGAAAATGGACATTGACAATTCAACTCAATATCCCAAATAAAAATGGTAAGAGCACAAAAATATTGCAATTAAGTGAATAAACCCCCACACCAATCTTGAGTAAGATTTTCAATTATTGGAAGTGTGAGCTGTAAAGCGGCTTCGCCTCCCAAGATAATAAAATTTGAAGATTGTTGCCGAGATTGGTGTGGGGGTAAATTGAATGAATCTCCAATAAGATGGAGAAGAACTTAAGTGCACATGGTGGATGCCTAGACATCAAAAAGGCGATGAAGGACGTAGCAGCCTGCGATAAGCCTCGGGGAAGTGGCAAGCAACTTTTGATCCGGGGATTTCCGAATGGGGTAACCTCTTTGACTGAAGGTCAAAGGCCCTGCTTCGCGAGAAGCAATGGCGCATACCCGGCGAACTGAAACATCTTAGTAGCCGGAGGAAAAGAAACAAAAAAGGATTCCCTAAGTAGTGGCGAGCGAAAGGGGAACAGTCTAAACCCTTCACTTTTTTAGCTTTCCGTAAATCTGATGGTGTTTACATTATTGGATGGAAGATTGTTAAAAGGGTATAGGTCTCATAAAGTGAGGGGGGTTGAATGGCAACTGCGTTATTCTCCTGTAAGAATAGGTAGAGTAAAAATTATGATTTCCCTAGTAGAATCCGCTGGAAAGCGGAACCCTAGAAGGTGATAGTCCTGTACGCGAAAGGGATTGTAACTCTACTGTGGTTGTCCATAAGTATCACCAGACTCGAGAAATCTGGTGAGAAGCCGGCTCGACTATAGAGCCAAGACTAAATACTTTTGATGATCGATAGTGAACAAGTACCGCGAGGGAAAGGTGAAAAGCAGCCCGGTGAGGGCGATGAAATAGTATCTGAAACCATGTGCTTACAAAGAGTCAGAGCCCGGTGTGCGACATCGGGAAGATCGAGGTCCTTTTATATTTATTATGAAACTGAATGTTTCAAATGAAGGATTTCGAATTTCCGCTGTCGCACATGGGTGATGGCGTTCCTATTGAAGAATGAGCCAACGAGTTTATGGGGTGCGGTTCGCCTAAGGGCCTTTGGTCCGGAGGCATAGTGAAAGCGAGCGTTAATAGCGCTACTCGATCGCACCTATAAGACCCGAAGCCGGATGAGCAAACCATGACCAGGATGAACCCTATCGAAAGATGGGGGGAGGTCCGAACCCACTAGCCGTGCAACACTAGGGGATGAGTTGTGGTTAGGAGAGAAATTCTAATCGAATTCGGCGATAGCTGGTTCTCCCCGAAATAGCTTTAGCGCTAGCCTCGAGAGTTCCCTTTGGCTGTAGAGCACTGAATGAGAAGTGGCGGAGCAATCCGTCGCATTTCAACCAAACTCCGAATGCCAAAGATTAATATCTCGGGAGTCAGTCCGTGGGGGCTAAGCTCCATGTGACAAAAAGGGAAAAGCCTACGATCGCAATCTAAGGTCCCTAAATCTAGATTAAGTGTAAAAGGAAGTGGAATGACTTAAACAACCAGGAGGTTGGCTTAGAAGCAGCCATCCTTTAAAGAAAGCGTAACAGCTCACTGGTCAAGTTGTTCTGCACCCAAAATGTTTCGGGGCTAAAATCTAGTACCGAAGATGCGGGTTCACGAGTTCTCCGGAATTCGTGAGCGGTAGGGGAGCGTTCTTAGTGCAGTGAAGCCGGACCCGTGAGGGCCGGTGGAGCGCTAAGAAGTGAGAATGTTGGCATAAGTAGCAAAAACTCTGTTGAAAACACAGAGCACCGTAAACCTAAGGTTTCCTGGGCAACGCAAATCGACCCAGGGTTAGTCGGTCCTAAGGTGAGTCCGCCGCAGTCTGCGACGGGGTAGCCGATGGATGAGGCCGTTAATATTCGGCCACTTCTTTAAAGTTGTCATGCATTGACACATCGCAAAGATATGAGCGTATTTTGGTTATATACGTTTCGCAAGAAAGAGGTGAAGCCGCAAGGTGAATCCGATTCACGTTGGCGCGGTGTCGAGAAAAGATGCCGGGCGCTAACTTTAAAGAATCCGTACCGTAAACCGACACAGGTGGGTGGGCACAAGTGTGCCAAGGTGTACGAGAGAACCCTCGTTAAGGAACTCGGCAAAAAAGCATGCGTAACTTCGGGATAAGCATTTCCTCCTTCACTCTTTGCTCCGTAAAAAGCTTGGGGACAACGTTTTCCTATTTATTTAGGACGGTGTTATCTCTAGATTGATACGGGGCGAAGAGTGAAGGAGGACGCAGCAAGCAATTTCAAGCGACTGTTTAACAAAAACACAGGTCTCTGCTAAGCCGCAAGGCAAAGTATAGGGGCTGATGCCTGGCCAGTGTCAGAACGTTAAGGTGAGGGGTCATCTCCGCCGCAAGGCGGGGGGCAGCTCTGAGCTGAAGCGCTGATGAACGCCGGCGGTAACTATAACCGTCCTAAGGTAGAAGGTATTTGCCATTGAAAAAACAATGGATTTGCTGCCTTAGTAAAATCTAGCTATATGCTGGAAACTCTGGTAAAGTTGAAGCTACTATGGTATAATTCGTCCATAGACGAATATGCCAAGTAAAAAAGTTTCAAATACAGACAACCAGCAGGAAAGACTAGAAATCAAATATTGGATAGTCGGCTTTGTTGATGGCGAAGGGAGTTTTTTAGTAAGCATCTTTCGCAACAAAACTACAAAGTCCGGCTGGCAAGTATTCCCTGAGTTCGTGGTCACCCAGGGCGCCAAGAGCCTTAAAGCTCTTGAGCTGATCAGAAACTTTTTTGGATGCGGGTCGATTTTCATTAATCGGCGATCCGACAACCATCACGAAGATTTATATCGTTTCTGTGTCCGGTCATTAAATGACTTAAACCAGAAAGTTATACCGTTTTTTGAACGATATAAGTTGCGGACGGCCAAAAAAGACGACTTTGAAAAATTCAAAGCGGTGGTCAAGCTGATGCGCCGGGGAGCTCATCTTAAAACAGATGGATTCAAAAAGATTCAAAAAATATCTTTAACCATGAATCGCAAGGGAATAAAAAGATTCTAGAATCCTCAGAGACTATACGCTAGACCCGCCGAAGAGGCGCGGAAGATATAGTCCGACCTGCATAGAGATATGCAGAATGCGGCAGAAATGACCGCATCGATTCCGCTAAAACGGAATTTGTAACATCAGAGCGAAATACCTTGTCGTGTAAGTTACGACGCGCACGAATGGCATAACGACTTGAAAACTGTCTCGACGAGGGACTCGGCGAAATTGCAAGAGAAGTGAAGATGCTTCTTACCCACAACTAGACGAAAAGACCCCGTGAAGCTTTACTACAGCTTGATATTGAGTTAAGAATTCTTTTGTTCAGCGTAGGTGGGAGCCGCAAGGCGCCAATGAGACACCACCCTTGAGATTTTTTAATTCTAACCATTCCACGTTATCCGTGGAGAGGGACAGTATCTGGTGGGTAGTTTATCTGGGGCGGATGCCTCCTAAAATGTAACGGAGGCGTTTACAAAGGTAGGCTTAGCTCCAATGGAAACGGAGCCGGACGTGCAATGGCACAAGCCTGCTTTACTGCAAGACCCACAAGTCGCGCAGTCCCGAAAGGGGAACATAGTGATCCGACGATCCAATGTAGGATGGTCGAAGCTCAACGGATAAAAGCTACTCCGGGGATAACAGGCTGATCGGGTCCAAGAGTCCACATCGACGACCCGGTTTGGCACCTCGATGTCGGCTCATCGCATCCTGGGGGTGGAGAAGCTCCCAAGGGTTGGACTGTTCGTCCATTAAAGCGGTACGTGAGCTGGGTTCAGAACGTCGCGAGACAGTTAACATACGAGCTGTCTATAAATCTAGTCCCGATTCCGTGAGGAATACGGGATCCCGATTTTCTTTTAGAATATCGGGACTAAATGCTGGAAACTCTGTTCAGCGACTCTTAAGAAATTTTAGGAGATTTCATTAAGAGACTGGTGAATCTCACACTACTTATGATATAATTGATGTATTATGAGTCAAAAAGTGTTGAGCGCAGACAATCAGCAGGAAAGATCAATGTCTTTAAATTAAGACGTTGAAATCCTCAGAGACTATACGCTAGACCCGCCGAAGAGGCGTGGAAGATATAGTCCGAACCACTAAGCGATTAGTGGAGTGCTCATAGAAATATGGCATCAATCCTCAAAATGAGGATGAGTAACATAATGTCGGTCTCCTATCTGTTGTGGGCGTGGAAATTTGAGAAGGCTCATCTCTAGTAGGCCTTTTAAGGCCCTGCTACTGTTCAGAGCAATTTGAACTGACAATTCAGCTAATAACGGTGAAGTCTTCATATGTGTTTATGGTCTGCAGATAACTTTTTCTGGACGGTCCAATGAAAAAGTGGTACTATATGGTTGAGGACCATAATTCATATATAAGATAATACCGTGGGAAGTCAACCAACCAAAGAAGAACTCGCTTACATCGCCGGCTTTCTAGACGGCGACGGCAGCTTAATGCTGCAATTAAAGAAGCGGAGCGATTCTAAAAGAGGGTGGCGTTTGATGGCGACAATCTGTTTATATCAAGATTCTCGCCACGAAGATCCTCTTTATTGGATGCGTCAAAAGTTTGGCATCGGATATATTTCTCATCGGAATGATGGGATGACGGAACTGAGAATCAACGGTTTTAAGCAGGTTCGCGATATCATTGCCAAATTGGAACCGTATTTGCGGTTTAAGAAAAAACAAGCCAAGGCTATTCGCCGCGCTTGCGAAATTCTAAGCCGCAGATCAATGCGATTATTGACCAGAAGAGACAAAGAAAGTATTTGTAAATACCTTCAGTCAATTCAGGAAAATAATTATACGACGCGCCATAAAAAAAGTTCCAAGCAATTGAGAACAATGATTGGTTTGACCCCGTAACGACTGATTTCCGCCTTAGGCGGAATGAGATAGAAGGTGTTCTGTGCGAAAGCCAGAAAATTAGAACTTCTATCACACGCTGACCCCTTTATGCCAATAAAGGGTGAAGATATAGTCTACACTTCTGGAAACAGGAGAGTATGTGACGAGAGGACCGAGATGAATGAACCTCTAGTGTACGGGTTGTGGTACCAACCGCATCGCCCGGTAGCTATGTTCAGCACGGATAAGCGCTGAAAGCATCTAAGCGCGAAGCCGTCTTCAAGATTAAATTTCATAGACTCCCGTGAGACTAACGGGTTGATAGGCTCCAAGTGTAAGGTCCGTAAGGATTTCAGCTGAGGAGTACTAATAAGTCATTTTCTTCTCTGTCTTATTGAAGATTTATTCATTCAAAAAAATTTACCCACACACCTATTTTTAGGTGTGTGGGTTTAAAAGGCATTGTTTTGGTGGCACAAACGGAGAGGCCACACCCGATCCCATCCCGAACTCGGCAGTTAAGCTCTCCAGTGCTGATGATAGCCGGACCCAATCCGGTCCCGCAAAAGTAGGCCGCCGCCAGAACAATGCCTTTTAAGGTACTCAAAAAAACCTCCTCCGACGTCATGTCGGAGGAGGTTTTTGTTTGGTGAAAATTATAGTTGAGCGAATTGTTTTTGTAATTCTTCGTAAATCGTCTGGGCGGGCATCTGGCCCAAGGCCGGTTCCATATAATCCAGATATTTTTGAGTGACGGTCAGTTCTTCAAAATTAAAAAATTCATCAGGCAGGCGGCGATAATTATTTTCTCCGGTCATTTGGGCCAAGTCGCACTCGGTTACGGCCATGTCCATACTCTTGGGGTCGGGCCTGACCAGAACGGCGGCCAAACCGAATTTTTTTTCTTTGATGAGATCCACGGCTTTCTGCCCCATCTCTACGCTCAGCCGATATTCCAACGGCAAAATGTCAGCCGCCTCCAAATAATTGCCCGGGTAAAGGGCGCGCACTTCCAGTCCCAAATCATTTTTCATGGCGTCGGCCAGGGCGGTGCAGACAAAAAAAGCGCGCTTGGTGCCGAACTGATCGGCTTGAGTATCAGAGAGGCCGGTGATTTCTTTATTGAAGTGGGCATGCTGGGCGACCACCACCAGGGCGTAATGGCCATTGGCCCGGTAACGTTTTTTTGTAATCTCCAAAAATTTTTGCCAGTCGGTTTCTTTTTCTGACGGCACAATCACATCGGCCAGGCCGTAAATGCCGGCGGCGGCCAGCCACCCGGCGTCATAACCCAGGGCCTCCACCACAAAAATCCGCGAAAGGTTGTAAGCGGCGTGCATTTTAATTTTTTTCAGATAATCGGCAAACGCGGCCGCGGCCGAAGGGTAGCCGGGCGTCCAGTAAGTCCCGGTCAGATCGTTATCAATGGTTTTGGGCAGGCCGACAATCGGCAAATCTTCCTCCTGGGCCAGTTTTTGGGCCGCGCCCAGAGTATCATCCCCGCCAATGGCAATCACCGCGTCAAAATTCTGTTCGGCGATTTTTTTCTTGATCTGGCCGACCCCGCCACCAATTTTGTAGGGATTGATGCGGCTGGAACGCAAGAGATTGCCGGTTTGGTTTTTGATTTTTTCCGCGTCAAAATCCGTCAGATCAATCAAAAGATTATCTTCTAAAAGCGAGCGCCAGCCGTGCGCCCCGCCCCAAATCTCCCATTCATTTTTTTGCGCGGCGGTAATGACGCCGTAGAGCAGGCTGTTTAAAGCGGGCGATAATCCCCCGCCGGTAAAGACTAAAATTTTCATATATCACATAGCATGAAACACGTAACATTATCCCATAATCCATGTTACATGTTGTGTGTTGTGTGTTCCATGAAGATATTTTATCATTTTTGAAGGAAAAGAAAAAGCAGACCGTTGGGGGTCTGCTTGGGCTTTGTCATGGTGATTGTTCACTTCACCTTGAGTTTGCCTGTGATGAGCTTGTCTGCCGGGACCACTTCGCAGGGGATGGTGGCGAGAGCTGGCCCGCCGTGGTATGAGCCACCCCAGTAGTACTTGTAGCAAAGGCCGGTCACCGGATCTTTGACGTGAAGGCTGTCATTGACGATCGCGTCCGCGATTTTTTGGTTAGACTTTGCGAGCCGTATTTCGAGAGTTTTCTCTCTCTGGCTGATTTCTTCTGCGCTGAGAGCACATCCGACCACGAAAACCATCATGAGGATAGTACACACGGCCGCAATCAGGGTTTTCATTCTCTGTCTCCTTTGTCCGGGCTGTTAAGGTTTCCGATTCCCGCGCGGACCGAGCATTGCCGTCCTTCGCCAGCGGTGGAGCATCCAGAGGATAATCAGCAGGGCCAGGTTCTTGAGCACGATCATTCAGTGTCTCCTTTTTGTTTGGATTGTTAACGAACTTTCTTTCTGCTACCATGCTACATAGCATGGTAGCAGAGACTTACATCAAGAACGACTAAATATTTAATCATCCTTGATGTAAGGACGAGAGTTGTCTCGTCCTTTGTTGAAAAATCGGGAGAAGTTTACTGGGAAAAGATCCAGGCCGCCGTCACTGCGATCCAGCTTATTTCGTTTGCCGCTTCGCTGGCGCCGAGCCAAACTCGATTGCGGTCCCACCCGGCTTCGCGAATTGTCAACCAGATTTGGCCGATACGAGTCAGAACGGTAATGTGGCCGGCGATGAGGGCGGCAGCGGGAACGCCGGCTCCGCCTTTTTGCGCGATTTCGAAAGTCATGACGAATTGCGGCATGGCCTTGAAGATCATCGCCAGCAGACTCTTGGACATTGGATCTTTTAACTCAACTCCTTGAATCTTAGTGACCGTAAAGACCACGACTGCGCCGCCGATTGCCAACAAGCTGGTTCGGGTGTCGTTAGGGCTCCACTGGTAGTGGCCGTTGAGGAAGATGGCCAGGATGTTTGAACCGATGAGCACGAGCCACATGATGTACGTCCACATGGTTTGTTTGGTGATCCGGCTTGGCTGGGCTCGATGCGATCCGATGGCCAGCATGAGGTTCAGACAAAGAAATCCCTCCATGATTAAGAACATGCTCAAGAGCTGACCTTGGGTCGTTTCGAGTAGGCGGAAGAACTGGCTGCCGCTCAAGACGAGGGCGCCGATTATTTGCACACCGAACAAGACATCCGCAATCAGCTTTTTGTTCCAAGACATTTTTGCCTCCCGGTTTTTTGTTTTTTGAAAGAACTTTCTTTTCACTCTCATGCTATGTAGCATGAGAGTGGGGTTACATCAAGAACGACTAAGTATTTAATCATCCTTGATGTAAGGACGAGAGTTTG
>CAZQSS010000005.1:0-34523 GCA_964596405.1 uncultured Gammaproteobacteria bacterium
CGGTGGAAGTGACATTACCAAAGGTAAGAAGAGAACCCGAAGCCGAAACATTGCCCGAGGAGTCAACATAGAACTTGCCTAAAGCATTGGAAGAATCAGCGGCGATATAAAGACTGTTTTTAGCCAAAGACGAAGTAGTGGAACCATCGGAAATATTCAAAGTGGAAAGACGGCCGTTGATAGTAATTGAATCCCCCGCCGCGTCACCCAAGGTGGTGTTGCCGTAGTTTGTAAGATTGCCTGTGACTTGAAAAGTGCTGGAAGCGTTAATAGCGCCGCTGACGAAAAGATTGGAAGTAAAGGTGGAGGAGGCATTGGCAATCAGACCATTGGTGGCGTAGAGAATGCCCGTGGAAGTGACATTCCCAAAAGTCAAAAGTGAGCCGGAAGCCGAGACATTACCGGAAGAGTCAACATAAAACTTGCCCAGATTGGAGCCGGAAGTTTGACCGGAAATCAAAGAATTATTGGAAAGTGTGCTGGTGGTTGTCCCATCCGCCACTAACAATCCCCCTTGGAAATTACCATAACGCCATTGGGTAGAAGAGGCGCCGACATCATAAAGATTATCCGTGCTGGGATAAAGATGACCGCCGGTGGTGATGGTGCCCGAAGCCAAAACATTGCCGGAATTATCCACATAGAAACGCGAGCTACCTTCTTTACGAATAGTAAAAAGATTGCCACTGTAAGTGGACGAGGCGTTTAAAAGCATATCGCCGTCAGAGCCGACAATCAAGCGATCATTATTGCCAGACATAAAGTGCAAGAAACGGTCAAAGCTGACGGTTTCGGCCGGGTCAACGGCAATGTAAGTTTTGTAGGTGGGATAAGTGCTGGAAGTGGAGAGCCAGAGAGAGGGAGCGTTGACCACCGGGTCATAAGAAAAATTAGCGCGGCCGCTGGCCTGAACCGTGGCATTGCCGCTACTGCCTATAATCAAATTAGTCTGCAGATAAACATCGCCGCCATCCGGGTGCATATAGATATCGCCGCCGCCGCCCGCGGTGGTGCGGATTTTAGCATTGCCATTTTCATCCACGAATAAATCCAAATTTTTATCGGCCACCGAGCCGGCGATACGGAGGGCCGGGTGCGGGTCGGTGGAAGAAACCGAAGCGGTATTTTTCAAAAATAACATAGCGCCCGAGGAGCTGGCCATAATTGACATTGGGGCGGTGGACGAGGTGATGGCGTTGATGGTGAGAAGATCGGCCGAAGTGTCGCCCAAAGTGGTTGAGCCGTTGGCGGTAAGAGCGCCGGTAAAAGTGGAGGCACCGGTGACGCCCAAGGTGGTGGCGATAGTGGCCGAGCCGCTGACGGTGAGAGTGCCATTGGCGGAGGCGGTGCCGACCGTGAGGGTGGAATCCACAGAAGCGTTACTGGACACGGTAAGATTACGGCCGACGCTAAAATCAGTCGTGACGCCACCGATAGTGCCGACGACCGGCTGAATACTGACCGGTGATGAACTGATGAAAGTATTATAAACATTCGGCATGGGTGGCGGGGCCGTGGGGTTGTTGACGACTGACGCGGCCGCGGCCGGCAGGCCTTTGACATTGGCGCCGGTAAAATCTACCAAAGAAGCCACACGCAGGCCGGTCAAAGTGGCCACGCCGTCTTTATCGGCCGTGACTACGCGGTTTTGAACAATGAGTTCTTCAATCAATTTTTGCGCTTGAGCGCGGCTTAATTCATTAGTCCGGATAACGGTGGAAACCTGTTTTTCAACAATGGTTCTGGTGGATGGAGCCGTGGCCGTATCAGTGAGCTTTTTGGCGATAGTTTTGGGATTGGTGATGGTTGACAAGGTCTCAGATGTAGTCCCGACGCCCCCGACGTTATCAGTCGGGGCAGGTTGGGTCGGGATGCCCTCTGTGGAGGGCGGCGGTGGGCCGACCACGATGGACTGTTGACTGTTGACATTTGACAATTGACCGGACGATGGCGGAGATTCTTTTTCTTCTTCTTTACTGACGACTAGAGAAGCAACCTTACCGGACAAATCTGATATTTGATTTTTCAAATCCTGACCCAAACCAACGGTTAATTCGCTGACACTGGCGGCCAATCCTTTAACATCCTGAGCAAGGGATTGGACGGTTAATTTAAGATTTAAAGATCGCGCTCTTTGGCTGACATCTTTTGGTAACTCGGCGAGTTGGTTGACGGCCGAATTTAAACGACGGCCGGCGGTTTCGCCCAAACTAATCACATTACTTACATAATTACCCATTGTGGCGCCTAAGGCGCCGGTCTGTTTTTGAAAATTGGAGCCAACAGATTGTAACCTGTAACCTGTAACCTGTAACTCGCGACCGACGAAAGAACCGGCAACGCCGACGCCGCGGCTGACGGATTCACCCAGGCTCGCCACGTTGAGGCTGTAATTTTTGATAACCGCGCCGGTAGTGTTGACGCCTTGGCTAACGCCATTACCCAAATTGACTATATTGAGAGAAAAATCTTTTATAACCGCGCCGGTAGCGCCGGCAGATTGAAAGATTTGAAGACTGAAAGATTTTAAAGATTGACCAACCACATCTGAAAAACCAATCCCCAAAGTTTCCACACTGCGGCCAAAATCTTTAACACCCCCGACATAAGAATCGCCCACTTCAGCGGCAATCAATTGCGCTTTGGAACCGGCCCGCGCCACACCCTCCGGCCACGCCGCCTGCGCCGCGCCAGCTAAAGATAAAATAAAAACGGGTAACACTAAAATACTCAAAAAAGCGACTTTTGAGCATTTTGGCCGCAGATAAGGTTTCAAAACTTTTCTCCGTTTTGGCATAAAGGAACTTTACCATATTATTATACCACATTTTGACTTGATTGTTGATTGGTTCGGGCAGAAACTTTGGCCAACAAAAAAATGGCTTATTTAAGCCAAAATTATTTAATCCCCCCCCCCAACCGCAACTTATCCACACATTGACAACAATTTGCCATTTAACGCTTCTTTAAAGTTATCCACAATTATGATTAAATCCTAAATCCAAAATTACAAGTTCCAAACAGATACCAACAAACACCTTCTCTTGGGACTATCGCCGAATAGAGAAAATCATCGTTTTGTCATTCTGAACACATTCGCTTTGCTCAGTGTAAACTCCGTGAGGAATCAAATATTTTAGCGAAATTTTCGTCGCGCAAGATCCTTCGCTCCGCCTGCCTGCCGGACAGGCAGGCTCAGGATGACATTTGGCGACAGTCCCCTAAAGCAAAGATTTAAAATCCCAATTCCCCTTGCACATGTAAACACTCTGGGGTATAATGTATGTATTATGATAAATCAAGATATTAAAACAGGGGTACAAAAATTACGCGCGCGAGGAAAAACTTACGCCGAAATCAGAAAAATTCTTACTCTTTCAACCCCCAAAAGCACCCTTTCGTGTTGGTGTCGGGGTATGAAATTACCAAAATGGTATTCCGCCAAAATACAAAAAATTAATCAAAAAAATTTAACAAAAGCCCGAGTATTCTCTATAACAGCCAAACGACAGTTACGTGAAAAATTGTTTAATGAACTGGGCAATAAAAATCGTTATCTAATGCGTTTCTTAAATAATCGAGACATTGGTAAACTTGTGCTGGTTGCTTTATATTTAGCCGAGGGGTCTAAATTTCTCAAAGGTTCTATCGCTTTTGGTAACTCTGACCCGGTGATAATTCGTCTTTTTTTGAAGCTGTTACGCTCATGTTATAACATTGATGAAAATAAATTTCGTGGCGCGTTACAATGCCGAGCAGATCAAAATATTAAAATGTTAGAATCTTTTTGGTCTAAAACCGCCGGGATTCCCCTTTCGCAATTTTATAAAGCGAGAATTGATCCGCGGACGATTGGAAAAAAAACAAAAAAGTTAGAATATAAAGGAGTTTGTAGAATTGATTATTTTTCAGCCGCCCTTGACAAAGAGTTCAAAAGCATAATAAACTTGGTAAGCGAAGCGGTTTGATAGGGGGCCTGTGGTATAGCGGTAACATGCGACTATGGCATAGTCGAGTCCGGGGTTCGACTCCCCGCAGGTCCACCATATTTTTAAATCCGAAGCTCATATATGTCAACCGACCCCAAATCACAAGCGCCAAATCCCAAGATCCAAATAGCCGAAATCTCAAATCCAAAATTACAAACTCCAAATTACCAAAAATCCCAAATCGAAAATTCAAAACACTCTGTTTGGAACTTGTAATTTTGGATTTGGGATTTTTCACTAAAGTATGTCCTTCTCAATAGGAATAGTCGGTTTGCCCAATGTGGGTAAGTCCACCCTTTTTAAGGCTCTGACGCGCCAGCAGGCGCTCATTGCCAATTATCCGTTTGCCACGATTGACCCGAACGTGGGGATTGTGGCCGTGCCGGATGAGCGATTACAAAAATTGGCGGAAGTGTCTAAGTCGGCGCGCGTTGTGCCGACGACGATTGAATTTGTGGATATTGCTGGGCTGGTTAAAGGCGCGGCGCAAGGCGAAGGTTTGGGCAATAAATTTTTATCTCACATCCGTGAGGTCTCGGCCATCGCGCAAGTGGTCCGAGAATTTTCTGACCTCAATATTATTCACGTGGCCGGCGCGGTCAATCCCAAAAATGATTTTGAAATTATCAATACGGAATTGGCGTTGGCGGATTTGGAACAGGCCACGCGGCATCTGCGCGAAATAAAAAATAAAGCCCGGGCCGGCATCAATAAAACTTTGGAAAAAGAAATCTTGCTTTTTGAAAAAATCGTGAAAGCCTTGGGCGAAGGGCGCGCGTTAAGAGATTTTGATTTGGACGATGAAGAAAAAAAATTGATAAAATCTTTTTGCTTTTTGACGGCCAAGCCGATGATGGTGGTGGTGAATTGCGACGAGACCCCCTCTGTGATCTCCCCCTTGGCAGGGGGAGTATTACAGACCCCTCCTGACAAGGAGGGGCAGGGGAGGTCAATGCCCGTCGTGCGTATTTCCGCTAAAATTGAAGCAGAATTGGCTGACCTGTCACTGGAGGAAGCGGCCGCGTATTTGGCCTCCACCGGCCAAAAACAATCCGGTTTGGATAAAATAATTTTGGCCGGTTACGAACTTTTGAATTTGATAACTTTTTTAACGGCCGGGCCGGATGAAACGCGGGCGTGGACAATTCCGCGTGGCACTAAAGCACCACAAGCGGCCGGCGTTATCCATAGCGATTTTGAAAAAGGATTTATCCGCGCGGAGATTTGCGACTGGCAAGATTTTGTAAAATACAACGGCGAGGCCGGCATCAAATCCGCCGGTCTTTGGCGGTTGGAGGGTAAAGAATATGTGATGAAAGATGGGGATGTGTGCTACTTTAGATCTGCCGTCTAAAAAAAATATAAATCAAACAAAAAATCCTCCGTTACATTACGGAGGATTTTTATTTTAGAAACCGAAATTTATTCTGTGGCCACGCCTTCGGTGGTGGTGGAGACGGTAGACGATGAAATGGCGTCCTGGATTCCCGCGTCCGCGGGACCCGCCTCATCGGCGGGTAAAATGACAATGACCGTGCTGGTGGCGCCGGCTGTGTCCGCGCTAGTCGGCGTTGTTTCCGCGTTCATCCGCGCCATTGCCGCGTCCATCTCAGCCTGCGTTTTGCGGCGGGCGATGACGACCCAGTCAAAAGTGGCATTGCTGACGCCGCCGTTTAATTCTTTAACTATAAAACCCCACCCATCTTTTTTTAAAACATAAACACCATTGGCCGGAGCAGTCAAAGTGATAGAAATCTTGAGCGGCGTGGAAGAAGAAATTATCTCACGCGTGGCCGCTTCAAAATCAATCCTCGCTTCGCCATTAACCAACTGGCCAAAACCGGAAAGATTTATCTCCGCGCTCTCCGAAGCCACGCTATACACTTTCTTTTCGCCTTGCGTGGTAATGAGTTTATTGATTAACCAACCGTTTTCATCAATTTCCCACTTATTATCTTTACCCGCGATAGATTTAACATTCAAAATATTATACCCACCCAAATTCAAATCTTGTTGAGTCAGCTGGCCGCTGGCATCTGTTTGAGTGGTGAGATCAGCCGGATTGCCGGCATCTTTATTCCAACTCAAACTCACATAAGTCACAATCTTGCCTAAAGCCAGGCTGGAATAATTTTCCAAAGCCATACCGACAATTGTGCCACTGCCGGTATATTTCATAGCCGCGCCGGGTACCGTGGCCGAGACAGTCAATTTGTCGCCAATCTTAATAGCGCCATTTTCTGTGCTGATTTTAACCGGCACGCGGCCGGCTAAGGCCAATAGACGTGAAACAGAATCTTTTAATCCACCCTCCATGGTAAAGGCCGGTTGAGTGGAGACAATACCAATAACCTTGCCCTGTTCGGTGGCCGAGGCTTTAAAGATACCAAAAGCCTGACCTTCCATCGCCGAATCATTTACCGCCACCACATCGCCTGCTTCCGGGCAATCGCCCCGCGCTTCGCAGGCCGGATCAATCGGATACTTTTCCGCCAAGTCCAAGCTGGTGCTCTGCGTAATGGCGCCGGTGGCTTTGATATAACCGTTAACGCCAATGCCGGCATTAGTACTGCCCTGCGCGTCCACTAAAAGACGGTAACGCGTACTGCCGGCAAAGATCATGCTAGTGGTGGCAATGCCCACCACAGAGTTAATGCCGGCGCCCGAAACCATTAAAGCCGGAACCGTGGACGAACCAAAACCAACCATAAAAGATTCCAAAGTGTTATTAACAAGCGGGGCATTATCAACTGTGTAGTCGCCCCGGCCAAAGACAAAAGTATTATTAGCCGTCGCCTGAACATTGGCGCCAAAAGCAAAACCGGTAGAGCCGGTGGAAGTAACATTATTACCCATAGCTACGGACCAATTGCCATAAGCCCCGGCCCATTTGCCAAAAGCAAAAGATTGATCGCCTTTGGCTGTGCTATACGAACCGCCGGCAAAAGCATTCTGGCCGGTTGAACTGCTGTTGGCGCCAAACGACAGAGAATTTGAGCCGCTGGCCGTAATGTTCTGGCCCACACCCAAACTGCCGGAAGCCGAAACATTGCCGGAAGAATCAACATAGAACTTGCCAAGATTATCAGACGAACCTTGAGCGATAATCAGAGAATTATTTGAAAGTGTGCCAGTGGTTGTCCCATCCGCCACTAGCAATCCCCCTTGGAAGTTACCGTATCGCCATTGAGTTGATGAGGAGCCGATGTCGTAGAGGTTGTCGGTGTAAGGAGTAAAGTGGCCGGTGATGGCGAGGGTGCCCGAAGCCGAAACATTGCCGGAAGAATCAACATAGAACTTGCCCTTCTTAAAACCCGTGGCCTGCCCCAAAATCAAACTTTGATAATCAAGAGTGGTGGTGGTGGTACCGCCCTTACTCACAACCAAACCGCCATAATAATCACCATCATTGCCGATTAAACCCACTTGAGCCAAGACATTCTCGGAGCTTGGCGCGCGGACTACCAAAGCGCCGCCATTCTTTAGGTTTATGGCCGTGTTAAGCGCCCCGTTCGTTTGCCCCAAGGTCAAGAGAGCAAGTCCTTGACTAAAATAATCAGCGCCGTCAAACAAAAAAGTCAAGCTGCTGGAGGCCGTCTGTAATATTGAAGTATCGTCACTGGCTTTAATTAACAAAGGTATGGCTGTGGTACTGGAAGCCTGGATAGCCAACTGAGCCGCGCCGGTTGGCGCCAAACCCATAACCAAAGCGCCATAGACACGCGTGGTATCTCCGCCGGCCGCGTCTGAATCGCCCAGGGTGGCATTGCCCGTGGAAGTAACATTGCCGAAAGTGTAAAGAGAGCCCGAGGCCGAGACATTGCCCGAAGAGTCAATGTAGAACTTGCCGAGATTGGAGCCGGAAGTTTGGCCGGAAATCAAAGAATTATTGGAAAGTGTGCTGGTGGTTGTCCCATCCGCCACTAACAATCCCCCTTGGAAATTGCCATAACGCCATTGGGTAGAAGAGGCGCCGATGTCGTAGAGGTTGTCGGAGCGAGGATAAAAATGACCACCTGAAGTGATGTTGCCAAAAGTGCCGAGCGTGCCAGAAACCGAGACACTGCTGACGCCGTCAGAAACAAAAAAAGTGCCTTGATTGTAACCTGGTTGTTGATTCAAAATAATATTGGCGTAACTATAAGTACCGGAAGCGGTGCCGTCGCCAATATATAATTGCGATTGAACCAGATAAGCGCCGTTATCAACATACAGCATGCCGCTTCTGGTCGCGTCATCGCCGCTTAAATTCAACTCAAAGTATGGCAATCCGCCTGAGGTTGACGTAGTAAAATACCCCAATGTTCCGCCGCTACTGTCCTGCCACGCCGTCATAGCGCCACTCTGGGTGGCTTTTCCGCGGATCACCAAAAGATGATCGGCTGCTGTCGTGCTCTCAATGTAAGATTTGTAACCGCTGGGTACCGTGCTCGTACCCACGCCAAATTGGCCGGTGGTGGAAGTGGCAATGAAGACGCTGTTTGAAATCTTCAGGTTGCCGGAAGAGTCCGTGGCCGGGATGTATGAGCCGTTGCCACCGGACGTGGAAGTGGTAATGCCACCAAGATAGTCAGCGTTGAAAGCGTAGGGGACGGAAGTCAGCCTTTTTCTGGGTGTCATTTCACTATCGCAACCCGTGCTCGGGCCGGAACAAACGGTGATGCCTAAAAAGAGCGACGGAGCGTTAAAAAGCGTGGCCGGCAAAGCGGCTAAACTGGCCGAAGTATCGCCTAAATTGACGCTAAATATGCCATTGGTCACTGTCACCGGGGTGCTCGTAACCGAGGCGCAAGAAGAGGTGGCGGAATACTGACAACTGCCGCCGGTTAACGCGTCATAAATCGTCAGTTTAACGTAGTAAGTGCCGTTGGCCACATTGTAGCCGCTGGTATTGGTCAACTTACCCTGGAAAGTGATCTGCTGATTGATGGCTTGGGCCGGCTTGGCCGCAAAAATCAAACCAAAAAATACAAAAACCCCTGCCAATATAAAATTGGCGGTTAGGCTGGACCACCCAAGATTTTTTTGTATTTTCTCTTTTGTCATGTGTTTATCCACATGGGTGTTTTCAAACACCTTTTACATATATTATTATACCATAAAAAAATACCCACGCCGTGTGGATATTTCAATCTCAAATCTCAAAACTAAAATCTCAAAACTTTTTTGCCCAAAATCCTAACCCGCCTGCCTCTGGATTCCTCCCCTTGGAAAGGGGAGGTGAGGTGGGGTTGATGTCAGTCGGGATCAACCTCCCCTAGCCCCTCCTTTCCAAGGAGGGGAAGACAAACCTAATAATTCTTAATTTACTTAATTCTTAATTCTTGAACAAGGGGCTTGAGTTCCGTGTCCGGCGCCAAAACCGCCGAGGCTTCCGGCTGACCCTTCAAGTCAATCGACTCGGTCTGGCGTTTTTCATAACCGTTTTTTTCATAAGTAATATAATACTCATTGCGGCCCACCAAAAAACTATATCTCCCCCGTTTATCGGTAATCTGGGTTTCCAAAAGTTTGTTGTATTGTTTATCAAAGATTCTCGCCACCACCAAACCAATCGGGTTGCGGTTGTTTTTGTCGTAAATAATACCCCAACTCTTGGGTTTGGGCGGGACGGCCAAATGCCTAAATAAAGCGTAAAAAACGACTTGAGCACCCAGTAAAACACCGGTCAAAATCCCCGGAGTAATGGCCAAAAAAACCACTGACAAAATAATGCTGATAATGGAAAGATAATTTTGCAAGCGGCGCAAAACCAGCTGCCGAACAATCCGGCCCACCGGCCGCTCGGCCCCCACCGGATCCAAAGGAATGTTGGCGGTGATAATCGCGCCTTTTTCTTTGACTTCAATACTTTCGCCATGATAAATATCCACCATTGAGCCGTCATCTTTAAATTCGGCCAAAAACTTGGTGGGGAAAACAAATTGCGGCTGATTGATTTCTAACTTATACATCCCGGGCGCGGCGATAAAAGCGTAACGGCCTTCTTTGTCGGTCACGCGCGATTGGACCACGCGGCCGATAACCGCATCAACCAAACGGACAATCACTAAATCGGCCGGCTGTTTGGTTAAAGAATTATACACCAAGCCCCAACCCTTGCGCTTGCGGCGGAACAAAATCAAAATTGGTTGAGTAAAAAGGAAACGGAAATAAAGTAAAAATTGCGACAGACCCACGGCGGCGGTGGTGCCGACGGCGGCGACCACGGCCACAGCCGGCGCCGCTATCTCCTCGGTGGCTTTTTGCACCTCGGGATTAGTTATAATTTTTTTAATTTCTTGGGTGGCAATTTTAGAAAAATAAACTGTTTTCTGCCCCAAATTTTTGGCTACATTGAGCGCGTTTTCCACCAATGGCGCTTCTGGCTTGATAACGGCTTTCAATGACGGTGGCATGGCGACCAACTCTACCAAATTATTAATTATGGCCGGCCGATCAAAAGCAAAACGAAGAGTCTCAACGGTTTTAAAACCGTTAGCGCTGACCCGCAAATAATAACTGCCGGCCGGCGACACAAAACCAAAACTACCGCCACTGTTGGTATTTTGCGGATTGGCTTGGTGATAGCCGGAAGCGTTCCACAGATCCCAAACATTATTGGCATTCAAAAAAAATAATTCCACTTGGGCGTTGGCCACCACCTGGCGTTCGCCTTTTGACACAGTGTAAACCAATCCGCCCGGAGCCACTCTCACCACAAAATTTAATTGTTCTTTTTGGTTTTGATTATCAAGATATTCAAAACTGATGGTGGCGCTATAATCGCCGGGCCAAGAAAACAAAGTAACATCGGCGGCATAATTTCCAAAACGATCCAAATTAAATAAATAATTATTCTCGCCAACTCTTAAATTCAAATTGACAAAATCCTTAACAAAAAATTTGGGATTGATACTGACCATCAAATTTTGACCGGCCAAAACTTCCACTCGCCCGTCTTGGGGCGCTATTTTCAACGACCGCCGGGCGGTAAAAAAATCCACGTTAGACAAGCTAAATCCGCTAATAGTGGAAGTGGGGGTAATGATAATTTCACAGGCCTCGCCCACGCAACCGCTCGGTGGCGGGGGCGGTGGTGGAGGTGGCGGCGGCGGAGGTGGTTGCAGACCAGCTTGTGGCATGGCCGAAGCCAGCGCGCCCGAAGAAAAATTATTGGAAGTGTCATAAGCAAAGGCGGTGTAATAATACGTGACGCCGTTAGTCAAACCAAGGTCTTCAAAAGTTGTCCCGGCGCCTTGATAAACTTTTACCCCCTCTGGCGGATTTTTTGGCGCTTCAATGGCGCTCCGGCGAATCATCACTCCGACAAAATCCGAATCACCGGGATTATTCCAATATAAAATAATTTTGGCATCGCCGGCATCAGCTCGAAAATTCGCCACATTGGCCGGCGGATTGACATCGGGCAAAGTGTCAAAAAAGAAAACCGCAGTCGCTCCTTGATTGCCATTGGCGTCGGTAGACCGGATGGCATAATAATACCGCGTGTTGGCCGTCAAACCACCCAAAGTCAAGGCGTGATTTACAACCGGGGTTGCATCGGTCTTCAAGGAACTTAACAAATCCAAGTTGGCGCTATAAACTACTTGCGAATCAGCCGGCTCATCGGTTGTCCAGTTAATCACGGCATAATTTTGGCCTGGTTGAGCGCCAATATCGGATATGACCGGCGGAGTATTATCCCAAATAATGGTAAAAGTCCGGTCTGGCGTTTCCGAACGATTATTATTCAAATCTATCGCTTCAATTTTATAATGATAGACTGTATTCAACTCAAACGAACCACTATATATTTCGCCGGGCAAAACCGCGCTAAAACCCCACATTAAACCGCCCGGACTATAATAACCAGTTGTTTTTGAACCTAATTCATAACCGGTGGTTTTGCCCACTCGGATGGTGCCGGTCACCCCGTCTTGATCCACCACCTGCCACTGAAAATAAACACTGCCCTGACTGGGCCATGTCCCCGGCTGACCAATTGTTATCTGGATATTTTGAATGACGGGCGGGGTGATGTCCGGCCCAACAATCGTCTGGGCTGATGGGCTGTTAGAGACGGCAGACCAATTGGGTGTTTCATCAGCGGCCTTAATGGCAAAATAATACGTCGTGTTTGGGGAAAGGCCGGAAACTGTTTTTGATTGGATGGCGCCGGCCATCTGCGGAGTTGGCGGATCGCTAACCAAAACGGTGCCGCCCCAATTCGCTTCGGTAATAGGGCCGCCGGTGGCATAACGAATCGCGTATCGATTGGAAAGGCCGTCATGGCCATCATCGCCGGTTGATGTCCATGTGAGAGTAACAGTAGAAACAGTTGGGGCGCTTACAGATAGATTGGTAATGGCCGCCGGCGGCGTAGAATCACCGCCGCCGGTCGGAGGCGGTGGCGTGGGATAATTAACGCCTATGGTGGTGCTGCCATCCGTGCTGGAAGTGGCGGAACGCACCGCTTGGATAACGGAAAAAACCGGCAAGATAATAATCAAGCTTCCCAGCAATAATTTTGCAAACTTGGTTGAGAAAAACATACTCGGCAAAATCATTCTTTCATTCTCTTTTTTGCTATTTTAATTATTACCAACGCCAGTAACGCCAATGTCACAAATTCAAAGATATACAATCGTAATCTTTTTGGGGCTGACCAAAAATTTATTTCTGAAGAATAAATTTTTTGATTATCGCCGAAATAAAGTTCGGCGCGGGCGGAGTATTTACCCCAGCCACCCAAATTTTCTTCCGGCAATCTAAACTGACGCCGGCTTTGCGGCAAAATCAACTGGCCCAAGGGATTGATAAAAATTGTTTTCACCGGTTGATGCCGCCAATTGGATATAATTAATTGACCGGCGGGCTTGAGGTGGGTGTTGCCGCTGTTTTCTACCTGTAAATCAAAAGCCAAAACGTCTTTTTCTTTTTCAAAAGAAACTATCTCCAGTTCCTCTTTGATTTGGCCTTTAATTTTAAAAAGAAAGATGGTGCCCACCCGGTTGACGGCGCCAATGCCGGTGTTTTTGGGCGGCTGGTCGGTCCAAAACAAGGCGGCATAGCGCCCACCCGGCTGGACTAATAATTTGGGCACTCGGATATTTAATAAAACTTTTTTTAACTCGCCGGATTTTAGAGTTATTTTTTCTACCGGCACGCTAATCCAGCGCGCGGCGCCCAAAACATCTTCATTGCCTAAAAACTGAGGTTGACCGGTTTCTTTTTTGGGTAAAACATTTTCCAAAACCGGATAAAGCGTGAGCGGCTGATTGGTTTCATTAAATAATTTTATTTCCTGAATAAGCGTTTCGCCCGGCTCAGCTTCTGCTTCTAACAAAGATGGCCCCACGGTTATGGCCTCAACCGACTGGCTTAAAAACAAATAACCTCCCGCCAAAACTAAAACCAAAAAAAATCTTCGCAAAATCATAATTAATAATTCGCCGTCGTCGTAAACGTTACCTGATGACTGTAATAACCATAGGCCGTGGCATTGCCAATGGCCGCTTTATACGTGAGGGTGGTTTGTTCATTCAAAACCGGGGTGGAGCTGGCGGCCACGCTTTGGGCCACGCCGGTGATGGCGGTATCGGCGCCGTTCATTTGCCCGGCCACGCCCGAGGTGATTATGCCATATTCTTCACTGCCGGCCGTAACCGAGCTGTCGGCCACGTCATTTATATCCGCGCTGCCAGAACGCAGATTGCCATCCTCCACAATCGTAGCAATATAACCGGTTGGTGAATTGGTGGAAACCGTAAGCGTCTCCGGGCCGCTAGCCACCGCGGCGATATTCAAATCTCCCAAAGCAAGCGAAGACACCGACAGAGTGGCGCTGACATAAATAGTGTTGGCCATGGCCTGGAAGCCGGCGGCGACGGTATAATTCGTGCTGGTGCTCTGGGTTGGGCTGATACCCCCGGCCTCGCCTTCGGTGCTAAAAACACGGTAAGTCTCCGAAACCGGCTCACTGCCGCCCACGCTGACCGTATCAACAAAGACTTTATAATTTTCCGATGTCATATCAACAGATGAAACCGTGGCTGGAAAATTAAAAGTTAAGGCAAAAATTAATAGAAAAAATAATTTGTTCATACCCAGTATATCAACCCCGCGTGATTTCATCATTTGGGAAGTTTATTTAGTTTAGTAAAGATTATTTGTTTTTTGATAATCCAGTTTTCTAATCCATTGTCCTTTTTTGTTTTGCGAAGCGAAACTTGCGGGGTTGTATTACTGGGCGTGCTCCCCGCTGGAAATTTAATCCATAATATTATAGAATAAGTATAACATATTTTATATGCCCAGACCACTCCCGGTTTTCTACCTAATTGTCCCTGATATTCGCTCGCGTTTTAACGTGGGCGCGATTTTTCGAACCGCCGACGCCCTGGGGGTAACCAAAATATTTTTAACCGGCTACACCCCGCGTCCGCCTCATCCCAAAATTGATAAGGTGGCCTTGGGCGCCACCAACTCGGTGCCGTGGGAATACTGCCCGCAGACAAAAAAAATTATCAAAAAATTAAAAAAACAAAAAATTCAAATCGTGGCTTTGGAAAAAACCAAACACAGCCTTGATTTCACCAAGTTTAAACCGCGTTGGCCCTTGGCCTTAATTTTGGGCAATGAAAAAACCGGTTTAAAGCCCGCTGTCTTGAAGGAAGCCGACAAAATTATTCACCTGCCCATGCTGGGTAAAAAAGAATCTTTGAATGTGGCCGTGGCTTTTGCCGCCGCCGCTTATTTTATCAGATATCACTAGGGGCTTGCCCCGTTAGAGTTTTAAGTCAATCATTGTTTATCATCAGTCCGAGCCGTTAGGCGCTTTCGCTTGACTGCTTTCAATTCAAGATAAATTTCGATGAAACTCTAACGGGGTTGCCTCAAATAGGCTTAATGTGGTATGATGTGGATAAGAGATAAAAAATAATTTA
Source organism: uncultured Gammaproteobacteria bacterium (assembly GCA_964596405.1). Lineage (GTDB taxonomy): Bacteria > Patescibacteriota > Patescibacteriia > Magasanikbacterales > UBA10003 > CAZQSS01. Next base: position 14,918 of record CAZQSS010000005.1, read on the forward strand.
CTTGTTGAGCAAATAAGCTCAACTTAAGCTTAAAACCTATGGAAGGTTATTGCGTTAAGTGCAAGGAGAAAAGAGAGATGAAGGACTCCAAAGAGGTGACCATGCCAGCTAAAGGCGGCGGCACCAGACCGGCCATGAAAGGTGTTTGCCCTGTCTGCAACACCGGCATGTTCAGAATCTTACCCAAAGATTTTGTTCCGGAAAAGCCCAAGAAGTAATTTTCTCAAAAAGACCCGACCCTTGACGGCCGGGTCTTTTTAGTTTATCCTTAAAACACGGATTACACAGATCTAATACGAATTTCACAGATCACAGATCTGTGATCTGTGTGTGTCTGTGTTAAAATCTGTGTTTTTAATCTGTGTTTATTATGAAAACCGAACTTAAAAAACTGCCAAAATCCCAAATAGAGCTGACTATTGAAGTGCCTTATGAAGAAATGAATCACTGTTTGGAAGAAACCGCCGAGGCTCTGTCAAAGACCTCGCCTTTGGCCGGTTTCAGGCCGGGCAAGGCGCCCTATGAAATGCTCAAACAACGTTTTGGCGAAATGAAAATTTTAGAAGCGGCCCTTGATCATGTGGTGGGGCATACTTTTTACGACGCGGTCAAAAAACATAATTTGGAAACCGTGGGCCAGCCGCAGATTAACGTGGAAAAAATGGCGCCGGGCAATCCTTTGATTTATAAAGCGGTGGTGGCCCTTCTGCCAAAAATAAAAATGGCTAACTGGCGCTCGCTAAAAATCAAACGCCAGACAAAAAATATCGGCGAAAAAGAAGTGGATGAAGTGGTCCAAAACTTGCGCCAGATGCAGGCCAAAGAAAATCCGGTGGACCGGCCGTCGCAAAAAAGCGACAAAGTGATGATTGATATGGAAATCTTTCTGGACAAAGTGCCGGTGGACGGCGGCCAAGCCAAAGGTCACGCCGTTTATCTTAATGAAAATTATTATATCCCGGGTTTGCCGGAAAAACTTTTGGATTTGAAAAAGGGCGATACGCGGGAATTTTCCTTGTCTTTCCCCACCGAACACTACCAAAAACATTTAGCCGGCAAGCTGGCCGATTTCAAAATAACAGTCAAAGATGTTTTTGAACGCATCTTGCCGGAGTTAACCGATGAGCTGGCCAAAAATGTCGGCCAAAAAGATCTGGCCGAACTGCGTCAAACCGTTATAAATAACATGAAGCTGGAAGCCGAACAAAAAGAAGAACAGCGCGTAGAGATTGAACTGATTGAAAACCTGGTTAAACAATCGGAATTTGACGAGTTGCCGGACTCATTGGTCATCAACGAAAAACAAAAGATGTTTGCCGAACTTAAGGCCGGCCTAACCGAACGCGGCATCAGCTTTGAAGACTATCTTAAAAATCTCAAAAAAACCGAAGCTGACATGGCCAATGATTTTGAAAAAAATGCCATCGAAAGGGCCAAAACCGCTCTTTTAATGCGCGAGCTGGCCAAGGAAGAAAAAATTACCGCGACCACGGAAGAACACGACAAAGAGATAAAACGCATCCGCGAATTGTACAAAGAAAATCCGAATCTTGAAGATCGGCTAAACGCGCCCGAAATCAATGCTTACATTGATAATATGCTGGTCAACCGAAAAATTATTGAAATGATGAAGAAAGAGATTGTGAGTTGAAGAACTAAGCAAGATAAGGATTAAGGATTAAGCCGATATGAAATTAAAAGTTCGCGTTCAGCCGAATGCCAAACAAGACTGTTTAAAAGAAACAATGGCTGACGGCACAATTAAAATCAGCCTGACCGCGCCAGCCATTGACGGCCGCGCCAACCAAGCGCTGATAAAATTTTTGAGTGACCATTTCAAAATTCCCAAAAGCCATATCAAACTCATCCGGGGACTAAAAAGTAGAAATAAAATAGTGGAAATATACGTTAAATAAAAATCCTCCCGATGCTACATCGCGGAGGATTTTTATTTAGATAATTTTTGTCTCTGCTCTTTACTCCCCGTGCTATCTGGGTGGAACAGCAGCCCAACTCTTATTATTCCCCTCGTCGCTCTCAACTACTTGATTCTTGCTATCAACTTCTGTAATCATGTTGACCAACTTAAAGTTCGGCGGCACATCCACGAATACTTCTACTTCTTTACTCACAGATCCCGGTTCAAGCGGCTCAATCACGGCTTCTTTTACCAGCCCCGCATTGGTCATGCTGGCCTGTGGAATATTATCACCCATTTGTGTATAGATTTTAACCGTGGACGCGCCAGCCGTTGCCTTTCCTTGATTTTTGACGACGATTTTGAAACTTAACTTGCCGCCAGTTTGCCAGGTAGGCGCAAGCGTAGAGGTGCCAAAGAGATCGGGCTTTGCCCTTATAATGAAGACTCCCGGTGGACGCTGTATAACGATAGCAATCGCGGCCACCGCGATAATGCCCGCGCCCAATGCGAGCCCGACTTTTGTGCTTGTTTTTATTTTTGTTTTTGTTAAGGTTGGCCGGTTGTCCATAGAAAATAATAAAAAAGAATTAATTTTACCGCTTGGTTCTACTTAGAGATTACCACGGATTGTTAATTAATGTAAGTGGCCGCCCATTTGGTCACAAATGATAAAAGTCGACCAATTATTCCCAGGCCGGATAAGGCGTCAATCAACAATAAACCCACCAAAAGATACCGGCCGTTTTTTATTAAAAATTCATAAGATCCATTCAATCTTAACATCCGCAACAAATCAAGTAAAAATTTAGACCCGTCAAATGGCGGCAAAGGAATTAAATTGACTACCAGCAATAAAGAATTGGCCACAATAAGCGAGGCAAAAAATATTTGCGCGTTCACCGACAGCGGACCGGCCGTTAAACCACGCAGTAATTGCGCCAAAGCGATGGTGACAATTAACAAAAGGGCGTTAGCCAGCGGACCGGCTAAAGCCACCAGGGTCGGACCAAAGGTCTGATAGCGTAAATTGGCCGGCTCAAAACGCACGGGTTTGGCCCACCCAAAACCAAATAATAACAAAAGAACAAAACCTAGAGGATCAATGTGGGGAAACGGGAATGGGGTCACGCGGCCTTCGCTCTTGGGTGTTTGATCGCCCAGACTATAGGCCACCAACGCGTGCAGGAACTCGTGAAAAGTCAGGGCGATAGTTACGGCCATTAGCCAAAAGATACCGCCCCAGGGAGAAATTAAAAATTCAACTGGCATACCCAGTATATCAACCCCGCATGATTTCATCACTTGGGGATTTTAATTTAATTATCTACTTCCTAATTTTAACAGCCCTAGAAACATCAACCGTCTTCAGTGTTTCGCGAAGCGAAACCCCGTAGAATCACGTAGTGGCTCTACGGGGTCAAACTTGCGGGGTTGTATTACTGGGCATAATTTTTAGACCAACTTTTCAACCGGAATACCCACCCAATCGGAAACAATTTTTTTAATATCATCCGCGGTAACCGTGGGAACACCCTCGCGCTCCTTAATTTCTATTTCTCCCAGTTCTTTAATAATATGCTCAAATTTGCGGCGGATGTCGGCAATTTCCGTCTCGTCGGCCATCTCCGCTTCAATTTTCTTCAGGTGTTCCAGCTCGTGTTTTAACTCCTCGCTTCTTTTTCTGGCTTCAGCCGTCACTTTGCTTTTATCATCGCCGGCGGCGTGCAAAATGGCCGCGGCATGCTTGGCCTCGTGGCCGGCTTCAATACCCACTTTGGCTCCGGCCTCGTCAATTAAATCAATGGCTTTGTCCGGGAGATTTCGGTCCTTAATATATTTTACCGAAAGATCAACGGCGACTTTGAGCGCCTCTGGAGAATATTGGACACTGTGGTGTTTTTCATAAGCCGGTATTATGCCCCGCAGAATCTCAAGCGCGTCAGCCGCCTTGGGTTCATTAATGGCCACCGGCTGAAATCTGCGGTCCAGGGCGTCATCAGGCCGGATAAATCGCTCATATTCTTGGGAGGTGGTGGCGCCTATGGCTTGAAGGTCGCCGCGGGCCAAAGCCGGTTTTAAGATATCCGAAACATTGAGCGCCCCCTCGGAACCCTTGGCCTGAACGATCATGTGCACCTCGTCAATAAATAAAATAATTTGGCGTTTGGCGGCCAAAACTTCAGTCAGGATTTTTTTGACGCGCTCTTCAAATTCACCTCGGTATTTGGTGCCGGAAATTAGTCCGCCAAGGTCCAACGCAAGCACTCGTTTCGTTTTAAGATTCTCCGGCACATCGCCCGCGGCTATGCGCAAAACCAACCCCTCTACGACAGCGGTTTTGCCCACGCCCGGCGCGCCCAGCAGGATGGGGTTATTTTTTGTTTTTCGCGATAAAATATGAATAGTCCTCTCAATTTCTTCCTCGCGTCCCATGATAGGCTCTATCTTTCCCGCCCTGGCCTCGGCCGTAAGGTCTTTGGTGTAAGTTGAAAGAATTGAAGAGCCACCCATGCCTTTAAATTCCTTAACGCGCAGATACCAAACTAAATAAACACCCGCGAGCGCCAACACAATAACCAGTGTCCAGATGTTTAGAATAAAAGATTGAATAAAAGCGGGCATACCCAGTATATCAACCCCGCATGATTTCATCACTTGGGGATATAAATTAAATTATTTTATTTTACTTATTTATTTGCCCGGCAGCCCTCATTTATCCTGGTGTGTTTCGCGAAGCGAAACTTGCGGGGTTGTATTACTGGGCATAAAATTTTATTTAAAATAATTTGTAAGCTTGCTACGTCATTACTATATCACAAACTGGCCTGTTTTTATAGATTATCACCGAACTTTTTACAAGACAACCTGTTTGGTTTTAGTTTCTACCTCGTTTGGCCCACCACTGCACCGGCACAATAATCAAATTGTCCAAAACACTGAAAACCACCGAACCTAAAACCGCCAGCGGCCCGAACATTTGCAGAGCGATAAGCGATGAAATGGTAAAATTTTTGTAAATATCCACCACCACCCAAGTCACGTCTTCCCGCTTGGTCCGACCCAGCCAAACGCTTAAAACTATCTCCACTATCAACAAAAGCAAAACGATGCCGGCGGCCAAAATAACTTGACCTTTATTGTGCCAAACCAAATCGCGGGCCGGCGCGATAATCCCCCAAATCAAAATCATTAACAGGATAGTATTGGTATTGGCTGAGAGCTTGCCCAAAAATTCGTGCCATTTAAAATACCGGATGACTTGGGCAACAAACAAAGGAATCAAAACAATTTTGGCAATATAAATCAACATCGCCCAAAAATCAACCGCCACGGACTGACGAGCAAAAATCAAAACCAAAAATGGAATCATCAGAGGACTTAAGAGATGGGTCATGGTCGTCACCACCAAAGCCTTAATTGATTCTCCGCCCAAAATTTGGGTGATAGCCACTACCGAAACCGCCGCCGGCGCCGCCGCCGCTAAAATTAGACCAACATAAATTTCTTTATCCAGGGCTGATTTAAACAAAAAAATAAACAAAGAGGGCAAAATAAAAATTAAACACAAAACTAAAAGATACTGCCGCCACATTTTTGGCGCCTGTTTTAAGTCGGCCAAGTTTATCTTTAAGCCGCTTAAGGTCATGATGATCATCAGAATATAAACCAAAAACGGTTTGATAAAAAATCCCGGCGTTGGCCAAATAAAACCCAAAACCACCGCCAAAAGTACCGCCGCCCAAAAATATTTTCGCATACCCCGTTAGAAGTTAGATAAATCAAGTCAAATAATTTCTTAGTATGATGATGGCTTTCTGTGCTGCCGCCGTTAGTGCTTAAACAAAAAATTTTCTAAAATTTTTTGTGTTGAGAACTTCTAACGGGGCATACCCAATAAAATCTTCCTAAAAAAATTGTAGGGAAGGCATCTCCCTTACTCCCATACCTGGAAGCGAGGCCAAGCTCACCCGAAAAGGGCAAGTAAATGCATTCCCTACATCTAAAGTATATCACAGTGGCAACCCCATTACAAGTCTTGAGTTTGATGTTGCCTACTGACAGGCCAAGCCGTGAGACGGCTGCGCCTTCCAGTATTTCAATTTTAGGAACGCGTTGCTGGACTTGTAACGGGGTAAATAAAAAAGGAACAGATTTATCTGTTCCTTGATTTTTAGATTCAGCAAAAAAGAGCTTAAATTAGCCCCGCCTGCCTACGCCTTTTGGTTCTTAATCGCTCCTGAGTTACTTAGTCAAAACAAAAGTTATTTAAACTCGATAATGAATCAAGACGGCATTGGCGGGCAGGCAAAAATCTGCCTCAAGTCATCTTCGGAATTGGCTAGAATATCAACCACCTTCTCGGCCATTTCTCTTGGCCGTTTGCCAACATGACTTTTGGCCAAAACTTCACGTAATTTACTGATGGCCACGTCGTGTTCGGCATCGCCCCGGGACCGAAAGGCCTGATATTCATCAACCATGGCCAGTAAAACGATGGCCGCCAACTGACTTTTCTCCAAATTAATGTGCGCCGGATTTTTATGTTGAAAGATGTGGTGCGAGCCGGCAATCAAGGCCACTTCTTCGTCTATCGCGCCGCCTTGGAATTTTTTGAGAATATCATAACCCCATTCAGCGTGGCGCCGCCAAAATTCAATCATTTTTTCTTCGGTGGCATCTATTTTCAATTCGTCTTTCAGTCGGCGCTCCATCTCAAATCTTTCTTTAAACTTTTCTTTCTCCAGAGCCTCTCTGATTGATAAATTGGCCATGCCCTTAAAAGCATCGTGAGTAAACATTTTACTGACGATGGCTCTAAGTTCGGGTGAAGCGTCAACCGGGCCGGATTTTCCGACATCATGAAGATCGGTGCCAAGACACATTTTCTCTTTAGAGATGCTAACCAACCCAAATTTTGGCCAAAGTATTCCTATAATTTCGGCCATCTGGGCGGCATCGCCAAAATGCGACCTTTCACCCTGAGCGAGTTGAACCAATCGGCTGTAAATCTCCGGATATTCTTCAATATGCACGCCGATTTTTTCGAATTCCTCATTAACCAACATTTCCCCTCCTTTTTCCCGCGCCTCGGCTTCTTTCGCCGGATTGTTTTGGTTTTCTTGAAACATATCACCGCCGATTAAAAGACCTAATTTCTGCTAAAATTTTAACTCCTTTCCTAAGGATTGTCAATACCGCCACGGCTCCAGGGGTGGCAACGCAAAATCCGGCTTACCGCCTTAAATCCACCTCGCCAAAAACCATATTTTTTCAATGCTCCTTTTCCATACTCCGAACAGGTGGGGTAAAAACGACAAAACCCGTAAGGATGCTTATACCGCAACCAACCGTGATCCGGTGATAAGGTTTTTTGATAAAACCAAATCAATTTCAAAAATATCCATTTCATAAAAGTCCGGCCCGGGCCAATAATAACGCGACTTCTTTTTCTATTTCTTGATACTCTTTGCCAATTAATCCGCCGGCCAAACTCAGTACCACATCAAAACCGGACTTCAATAACCCCTGCTTCGTTTTTAACCGGATGATTTCCCGGACCTGCCGTTTAACTCTGTTTCTAATAGTGGCCTTTTTACTGATTCTGGTTCCGATAATAAAACCGAAGCGGTTATAATTTAAACCATTTTTTAATAATTTTAATTTTATATTGGAACTATAAAAAGACCTCCCTTGCTTTAAAACTGTTTTAAAGTCACGGTCGGTCTTTAAACGATTTTGCGATTGCAGCATACCCAGTATATCAACCCCGCATGATTTCATCACTTGGAGTTTTTGGTCTAATTATTTATTTTTAGTTTAACTGTCTAGTAATACTATCAATTCTTTTGTTTTGCGAAACAAAACTTGCGGGGTTGTATTACTGGGCATATTAAACCGTGAGTCGTTTTCTCCCTTTGGCGCGGCGTCTAGCTAAGACTTTGCGGCCGCCGCTGGTTCTCATTTTGACCAAAAAACCGTGCGTCTTAACGCGTTTCAATTTTTTCGGCTGATAAGTGCGTTTTGGCATATTTAGTCTACTTAGTTTATAACTTTTCTAGTATATCACCGATTTAAAAAATAATCAAGACTGGTGTAAATTTTAAAAAAATTATTTTTTAATTATTAACAGTTATCCACAGTCTGTCCACACCATAATCACTACCCATCCTATTGGACAAACTTTATTCCCGTGCTATACTATTTAAATATGCTTAGATGGAGTTATCCACAGGCAATAAAGTCTCTAAAATTAGCTAAAATATATGACAACCGAGCAAATTTGGCAAGCCGTTTTAGCCGAACTGGAATTAACCCTTAGTAAAGCCAACTTTACCACTTGGTTTAAAAACACATTCATTGGCAGTTACGATAATGAAGAAGTGGTGGTTTGTGTGCCGGGCATGTTCTATAAATCATGGCTGGAGGGCAAATTCCATTCTCAATTGATAAAACTGATTGAAAAGGTCTCTAGCCGGCAGGTTCGCTCACTCACTTACAGAGTAGAAACCCGCCGTCAGACCATTTCTATCCCGGTCTCTGAACTTTCTAATCAAGAAAAAACTCAAATTGACACTATCGCTTCTTCTAATAAATCATCTTCTCTAAATTCATTCGGATTAAACCCGCGTTATATTTTTGACAATTTTGTCGTGGGTAAAGGTAATGAACTGGCTCACGCGGCCGCCCAAGCCATTGTCGCCAGGCCCGGCCAAGCTTACAATCCGCTTTTTATTTACGGCGGTTCCGGTTTGGGTAAAACTCACATTCTTCAAGCGATTGGCAATCAACTTTTGCGTTCTGGCGCTGTCAAAAAAGTTGTTTATACCACTTGCGAAAAATTTGCTAATGAATTTATAAGTTCAGTCCGTCCTGCGAATTTTGATAAAGATAAAGAAAAACCAAAAATGTTCCAAGACAGTTATCGTCACACCGATGTTTTATTAATTGACGATATCCAATTCATCTCCGGAAAAGAACAAACTCAAGAAGCTTTTTTTCACACTTTTAATACTTTACACCAGTTGGATAAACAAATTGTTATTACTTCCGACCGACCGCCTAAAGCCATTAAGGGTTTAGAAGAACGACTCCTCACCCGTTTTGAAATGGGTATGATTGCTGATGTTATCGCCCCCGAATTTGAAACTCGTGTCGCTATTTTACAACAGAAATGCCTGGAAAAAAACTTTCTCTTAGAACAACCATTGCTTTTTTTAATTGCTTCCCTGGTTAAAAATAATGTCCGGGAATTAGAAGGCGCTCTAAATAAAATCTATGCTTATTTTCAGCTTAAACAAACCCAACCAAATGAAGATGTTGTCCGTGGTTTAATCGCCAACTTGGAAAATTCCGCCTCCAATAAAGTGGTCACCCCTAAAATCATTATTCAAGTAGTCTCGGAATTTTATGATATCAAACTGGATGAAATTCTTTCGCCTAAACGCGACAAACGCCTATCTCATCCGCGCCAGATTATAATGTTTTTAATGCGTGAAGAAATTAAATGTTCTTTTCCGGCCATTGGCGCCGAACTGGGCGGCCGCGATCATACCACCGCGATGCATGCCTGTAAAAAAATTAAATTTGATGTAGAAAAAAATTATAAAATTCGCGAAGAGGTTAATCAAATTCGCCAAAGACTCTATCATCCTGTTTAATTCTTGTGAATTCATCTTGCGTAAAATTGTTGATATCTCGCTCTTCTCTCAATCACTTATCCACTATTAATTGTCATTAACATTTTACCTGTTTATAAGTACGTTTTCTATCCACTTCTTATCCTCACTTTCTTATTTGATTATTTCCATTTTTTTATCTTATTTTAGATAAATTATAAAGTTATCTACCGTATCCACACTATTATTAATACTATTATATCTAAATATCTATTATATTAAACAATTATGAGGTTTTCTTGTACACAGGAGAATTTATCCCAAGGTTTACAAATTGTCAGTCATATTGCCACGAAGAATATTTCTTTACCGATTTTGAGTAATGTTTTAATTAAAATACAAAATAAAGAATTAAAATTAATTACCACTAATTTAGAAATTGCCATTATCTGTAAAGTCCGGGCTAAGGTTGAAGAAGACGGCGATTATACGGTTCCATCTCAATTATTTAATGAATATCTTTCGGTTATATCCGGTAATCGGGTAGATTTAGAAATTAAAAATGATGGTATATCTATTTCCACTGATGATGATAAAACAATTATTAAAGGCAATAAAGCGGCTGATTTTCCTTTGATACCTCATTTAGAAAAAAACAATTTTTATGGTATTTTAATGGATAATTTTAAATCATCACTGCAACAAGTCTTATTTGCCGTATCAAAAAATGAAGCGCGACCGGAATTATCCGGTGTTTTATTTCATTTTAATTCAGAATATAAACCGGGTTATTTGGTTTGTGCCGCTACCGATAGTTATCGTTTAGCTGAAAAAGGTGTAAAATTAATAGTTGACGGTAAATATAGTCAGACAGAAAAGAAAATTATTGTTCCGACCAGAGTTTTACAAGAGGTCTTGCGTATTATGTCTATTTTTCGCAATGATGTTGATGAAAATCCGCCGTTGGAAATTACCGTGGCTGATAATCAAATTATGTTTTCTTATGGTTCGGTGGAAATTATTTCGCGTTTAATTGAAGGTCAATATCCTGATTACCGGGGAATTATTCCTCAGAATTTTAAAACTACTGTTAATTTTACCGTGGCTGATTGGGTGAGAAGAATTAAAGCCGCCAGTTTTTTTTCCAATATTGGAATTAATGGCGTTCATATTTCTTTTAAAAGTGGAGCTGATCAGAAAGCTATATTTAATTCAACTAACGGTCAATTAGGCGAACATACCAGCCAAACCCTCTGTCAAATTATTGGTGATGATAATCAGATATTAATTAATTATCGTTATTTATTGGATGGTTTATCAAATTTAGGCAGTGAAGAGGTTACTTTAAAATTGATTTCTCCGGAATCACCTTGTGTTTTGGAACCAAAAGATAAAAAAGATTATTTGTATATTATCATGCCGATCAAACAATAAAGAGCCACGCCGCGGGACAAGCCCGTGGCGCCCCGAGTTCATCTCGGGGCGAATAAACACTAATTGACACTAATAAATCCACTCGCTTGAGGCGAGTGGATTTTAAGTTGATTCTTATTCAACATTGATGATTAATTCTCCGCCACCGTAGGTTTGATTATCAACATCAGTTATTTTTGAAGTAAATTTATATTGTCCGGTTGAAGGTTGACCGGACCAGGTTAAATTTAAATTTTTTTCCGCCGGTTCAGAAATATCAGAAAATAGATGAGGTGTGTTATCTTCAATATTAGTGAGATAAATTAAAACTTTTTTTATTTTTTCCGGCTGATGGAAATTCAAATTTATTGAAATAGGAAATCGACTGTTGGAAATCACAACATTATTATTCGGTGAATTAAAATAAAGTGTGGGTGGATTTAACTCCGCCACTAAATTTATATCAATCTTAGTTTCGGCGGGATAACCGGAGCTATCAATGACTTTCGCTTTGATTGTATGAAATCCTTTAGGGGTTTCCCAGAGATAAGTTTGATATGAATAAGGCTCACCGGAAACGGATTTTAATAAAACATCATCAAGATAAAATTCAACCTTTTTTACTCCCCTTTCGGAGCTGACTTGGGCGTTGACGATTAAATTTCTGTTATTCAAAGTTTGGTTGGCCAGAGGACTGGTAATGGATATTTTAGGCAAATTGGGCAAAACCGAATCATCATATTCAGTGGGTATGGCTTCGGGAAAAATACCGTTTTTTTCCGACCATTTTTTTACTCCATCTTCCCAGTTGGTAAAGTTTGGATCCAAAGACGGATCGGCTGGCGGCGGCCCAAAAATATCATCTTTATTAAGATAGTATAATATGGAATGGGGTTGCTTAAAAATCTTGGTCTCAATTAAATCCGGCGGGGTGGAGTTGGAGGATAATTTACCGTTAAGTTTATTAACATTGACCGTGACCTCACCCAAGCCTTGGCCGACTAAGATTGGTTTAATATCGGTCGGGAGTGGATCGGGTGGATTAAAAGCCTCCACCGGCGTATCTTTTAATGTCCGCAACATATAAGCGCGCCAGATTGGGGCCGCGGTTAAAACACCATCGGCTTTTTTAGCCATGGGTTTATTGTTGTTATTGCCGACCCACACGCCGGTGACGACCGATGGGGTAAAACCGATTGTCCAGCCATCAATCCATTCATTAGTGGTGCCGGTTTTGGCCGCGACCGGCCGATCGGGTAAAATTAACGGACTGTTTTCGCCAAAAATATAGGCGCGGGAGCTGTTATCAGAAAGAATATCAGTGACGGTGCGGGCCACATTATTATCAATAACCTGGGCCGAAGACGGTTCACTCCATTTTTCCAAAGTATTGCCTTGAGAATCACTCACTTCTAAAATTGCCGAAGCCGGAATAGTGGTGCCTTCACGGGCCAAAGCCATAAAACTATGAACATGTTCCAAAAGTTTTACTTCACCGCCGCCTAAAACCAAAGAGAGGCCAAAACGGCTACGGTCATTAAGGGTGGTGTAACCCAATTGTTGAGCGAGATTTAAAACATTATCAATACCGGTCAGATACAAAACTTTAACGGCGGGGATGTTTAATGAACCGGCTAAAGCGCGGCGTAAACTGATTGGACCGCGTTCGCCTAAATCATAATCGTGGGGCGTATAATCTTCGGTTTCGGTTTTGAAAGTTGTTTCCACATCATAAACTTTAGTCTCCGGCGTCAAACCTTTGGCAAAGCCGGCGGCATAAACAATGGGTTTAAAAGATGAACCCGGTTGGCGCGGCCGCAGAGTCACGTTGACCTGGCCATCTATTTTTTCGTCAAAAAAATCACGGGAACCAACCATGGCCAGAATTTGGCCGGTTTTGGCATCCAGCGAAACTAACGCCGCGTTAGAGGCTTTATATTTTTTTTCATTGGCTTCGGCGCCTTTTTTCACTTCTTCTTCGGCAATCAACTGTTTGTCATAATCCAAAGTGGTGATGACTTTTAATCCCCCCTCTTCCAGAGTTTTTTCACCATATTTTTCCGAAAGCAATTCTTTGATGTAGAGAACAAAATGCGGCGCCACCAAACCGATTTTCATCCGGTTGATTTTGAGCGGTTCTTTTTTGGCAGTTTCGGCTTGTCCTTGGTTGATACGGCCGGTTTCCAGCAGTTTATCAATAACAAAATTTCTGCGACCTAGCAGTAAGTCGTTGTTATTGAGATAGCGTGTTGGCGCCTGGGGCAAGGCCGCCAGGGTGGCCGCTTCGGCCAGAGTGATTTCTTTTACCGATTTGCCAAAGTAACTTTCAGAAGCCGCTTCAATGCCGTAATTGGAAGAGCCGTAGGGTATTTCATTAAAATAAAGTTTAAGAATTTGATCTTTGGTATATTTTCGTTCAATTTGTTTGGCCAAAATTGCCTCTTTGATTTTTCGCGTGTAAGTTTTTTCATTAGTCAAAACAGCGTTTTTGACCAATTGTTGAGTCATGGTTGACGCGCCGCCGCCGCCGGTTTTACTGCCCAGAAGATTGGAAGCAAAGGCGCGGGCAATACTTAACCAGGCGACACCGGTGTGATTATAAAAATTTTTATCTTCCACCACGATCGTCGCCCACTTGGCATATTCCGGAATATCGGCCAATTCCACCGAAGTTCTTTTTTTATCGGAAAAGACTTCGTAGAGCAGGTGTTCACCGGTGCGGTCGTAGATTTTAGTGCTTTGAGCCACGTGGCGTTCTATCAGTTTATTGGGGTCGGGCAAATCACGTGAGGCCCAGGCAATAAAAATCGTCAGGCCAAACCAACCCACCACCACGGCCACAATGCCGGTTAAAACTAATTTTTTAAAAAAAGCGCCCCAGCCTTTGTTGGGCGAGGAACTAAAAAACGGCCGCTGTTTATAGGCGTGGCGTTTGGCCGCGACTTTTTGCCGCCATGAGCGCTGGGATTTTGATTTGTAGTCAGAATAAGGTAAGGACATATCATCATTATAGCCTTAAAGCAAGCATCTTGTCCATTTTTAGCCTATTGTTTTTTGTTTGATTAGCAGGTAAAATGAACAAATATGAAAGATTTTTGGCAAACTCGTAAAATTTATCCCACCCTAACCACCACTTCAGGGTCAGATTGGCGCGGCAAGATTGAAGAATTGAAGGATCTGAAACTAACCGAAGCGGCGCTTTTTCCCACCCCACTGAAATCCAAGGAACGGCAAGAACTTTATAATTTGTTAGAGAAAACACCTCTCAAACACGTTCCTTTTGTCCACCTACGGACCGATATGGATGGGGACGAAGTGGAATATTTTATCAAGCGTTGGGGCACGCGAATTTTTAATGTTCATCCTTTTCTTTTTGATCCCTTGCCGGCCACACTGAAAAAGTTTAAGGATTTAATTTATATCGAAAACAACAGTGTTATTTGGAGCGAATCCGATGTCAATCAAGTGGCCGGGTTGTGTGTTGATTTTTCGCATTTAGAAGATACACGGCGAACGAACAAGGGATTTTATATGAGCGACTTGGCTATGTTGGAAACTCACCTGGCTGGTTGCGCCCATATTAGCGCCATTTCGGCCGAACCATATAGTAATCAGGAAACCAATAAAATTCAATACAGCAAACACTATCTTGATAATTTATCCGAAGTGGATTATTTATTGGGTTATCCGGCTAAATATTTTCCGCCGGTCATAGCGATTGAACTGGAAAACAGTTTAAAAGAGCAATTAGAGATAAAAGAATATATAGTAAAACTCTTGAAATAATAGCCGAATTTTGCTAGGATAAGGCCAGTGGTCACGTAGCCCCGCCTCTCGGTCCGCCGCTCCGCCATTCGGTTTTGTGGCACCAGCAGGCTCGGCGGGCAGGCAAGTGGTAAGGCGGGAGTCTGTCCCGATATTGTTTTCGCCAAAGCGGAAAAACAATATCGAGGATCCTCGATCTTTCAACAAAAATTTGGAGATGGCCAGGTAGCCAAGTGGTAAGGCGGGAGTCTGCAAAACTCCTATTCAGGGGTTCGATTCCCCTCCTGGCCTCCAAATTTTTGGAAAGATCGGGACAAAACTCCTATTCAGGGGTTCGTCCGGTCATACGACCGGACGCCCAGTCGAATGACTGGGCGATTCCCACCGTGACCTCCAAGAATCCTCTTAAAATGGGGATTTTTTGTTTTGATTGTCTATTGACCCCGTTACAGTTTCAGCACAGACTTCTTAGTTAGTACAATTGTAAGGCGAAGCCGCCTTACGGCTTTATTATCAATAAGCACAGATTTTCTTGAAACTGTAAGCGGGGTTGACAGAAATAAGTTTTTATGCCACAATATGGCCAGTCTAGAGGCGCTCTTTAAAACTAACACAAAGGAGGAACGGGAATGAAAAAGACAATGTTCGTGGTGGTGATTCTGGCAATTTTTGTCACTTGTTGCACGCCTTGTGTTGTGTCGAACAATGAGGTTCGTCACGGTCAAATTCAAGCAACCGTCAGCGATGTTCGACCGGTATTTGAGGGCGAGCATCTCATCGCCTGTTCTTTTATGGCGAATTTTGGTTCAGAAAAGGCAGTGTTCAGACTGACTGGCAATGAAGGATCGTTCGGCCATGACAACGTCCATCTGTGCGCGACTCTTCGTGACGGCGACGCAGTCGATATCTATGATAACGGCAGTTATTATGTCTGGAACAAGTATAGCACCTCGAGAAAGTAGAAAAACAAAAACACCTCGGAGCTGGAGGTTAAGCAACTTAAGACCTTGGAAAACCCAAGGTCTTTTTTATTGCTAAAATCCAGTTTTTGGCGTAAAATTTAAAGCACAGATTTAGCTGATTTCAACAGATAAAGACACAGATCGCAGATCTGTGATCTGTGTAATCCGTATTTAATCTGTATAATCTGTGTTTAATATGTCTCAACAACGTTTTATCATAATTGACGGCAATGCCCTCGTCCACCGGGCTTTTCATGCCATTCCCCCAATGACCAACAAGAACGGCCAGGTGTTAAACGCGGTTTACGGGTTTACCAGTATTTTGCTCAAGGCCATTAAAGATTTGAAGCCGGATTATTTGGCCGTCACTTTTGATTTGGCCGCGCCGACCTTCCGCCACAAAGAGTATAAAGAGTACAAAGCCAAACGCGTCAAACCGCCGCAAGAATTGTATGATCAGATGCCTTTAATAAAGGATCTGTTGAGGGCGATGAAAATTAAGATTTATGAGCGCGAAGGGTTTGAAGCGGATGATGTGATTGCGACGTTAGCCGCCATTTGTCATTCTCGCGAAAGCGGGAATCCAGCGGTCGAAACGGTAATTTTGACTGGTGATTTGGATACATTACAGTTAGTTGATGAGAATACGAAAATTTATTCTTTGCGTAAGGGCATCTCGGATATTTTTATTTATGATGATGCGGCGGTAAAAGAAAGATACGGTCTTTTACCCAACCAGATGATTGATTATAAGGCTTTGCGCGGCGATCCCAGCGACAATATTATGGGTGTTCGGGGTATTGGTGAAAAAACCGCGGCCGACCTGATTCAGAAATTTGGTTCGATAGAGGGATTGTACGAAAAGATTAAAAGATTAAAAGATTATAAGATTAGCGATTTGATAATAAAAAAATTAGAGGCAGGCAAAGAGGCGGCGTTTCAGAGCAAGCACTTGGTTGAGCTGGTAAGGGACGTGCCGATTGATTTTAAATTGGAAGATTGCAAAATGGCCGATTACAACAATTCGGCCGCGCGTGATCTGTTGGCCGGTTGGGAGTTTGGCAGTTTGATTAAGAGGTTGGATGGCGGAATGGGTGAAATGAAAGACTTAAAGATTGGAAGATTAAAAGACTATAAAATTGTTGAAGTTAAAAATAAAGAAGGCGAAGAAAAATTGAAAAGAGAATCGTCTAAGGCAAAAAAAATCGCGATTTATTTATCTGATGACGGTCAAGCCAGCGGTCTGAAAGCCAAATTGTTTGGGTTGGTACTGACTTTTGACGGCCAGAAGGTTTATTATTTATCCGTCGCATTGACTAATCTTTTAATCTTCAAATCTTCAAATCTTCAAATTGTCGGCCATGATTTAAAAAGAACCCTGGAAATTCTCAAGCGTCACGGTTGGGACATTGACGGTGAACTTTCCGATGTGATGTTGATGGACTATTTGTTGGATCCGGGCAGCCGGTCGCATGATTTGCCCAGCTTGGTTTTACGTTATTTGGGCGCTCCGCTTAAAGAAAGTCCGCAGACCGGTCTTTTTGGTGAAAATCCGCAAGACTTGGCGCAAAAATTATTATCGCTTTGGGCGGTTGAAGCCAAGCTTCGGCTGGAACTGGAAGAAAAAGGTTTTGTCGGTTTATACAAGAAAATAGATGAGCCGTTGGTTGAGCCGTTGATACAAATGGAAGAGGCGGGCGTAAAAATTGATGAAAAATATCTGAGTGTGCTGGCTAAAAGATTGAGCAAAAAAGAAGAGGATTTGCGAAAAAAGATTTTTGAATTGGCCGGTCAGGAATTTAATATCGCCTCGCCCCAACAGTTGAAGGAAATTTTATTTGAAAAACTAAAAATTTCCACCGAGGGCATTAGAAAAGGTAAAACCGGCCTTTCCACCGCCGCCTCTGAACTGGAAAAAATGCGCGGCGAGCACCCCGTAATAGAATTGATTTTTGATTATCGGGAAATTGCCAAATTGCGCAACACCTATGTTGACGTTTTACCGATTCTGATTGATAAAAAAACCGGCCGCGTTCACACCACTTTCAATCAGGCGGTCACGGCCACCGGCCGGCTGTCTTCATCCGACCCGAATTTGCAAAATATACCGATTCGCACCGAATTGGGCAATGAAATCAGAAAATGTTTTATTGCCGAAGAGGGTTATAAGCTTTTGAGCGCTGATTATTCTCAAATTGAATTGCGGATTGTGGCGTCGCTGGCCAACGACAAAGAAATGATCGGTGTTTTTAATCGCGATGAAGATATTCATACCACCACGGCCGCCAAAATCAATGGTGTGCCTCTTGAGGCCGTGACCAAAGAAATGCGCCGCGCCGCCAAGGCGGTCAACTTCGGAATTATTTATGGTATTGGGCCGCAAGGTCTTTCCGAGGGCGCCGGCATTTCTTTTGCCGAGGCGAAAGAATTTATCAGAAAATATCTGGAAGTTTTTAGCGGCGTGAGGGAATATATGGAAATGACGCGCGCTCTGGCCCACAGCCAGGGTTATGTGGAAACGCTTTTGGGCCGACGCCGGTATTTGCCCGAGATCAATAGCGGCATGTTTCAGTTGCGCAATGCCGCCGAACGTATGGCCATTAACGCGCCAGTGCAGGGCACGGCCGCCGATTTGATTAAATTGGCCATGATTGAAATCAACCGGCTGATTAAGACAAAATACCGTTCGGAAGAGGTCAAAATGATTTTACAGGTGCACGACGAGCTGGTTTTTGAGGTCAAAAACGGTCTGGCCGAGAATTTTGGTCAGGAAGTGAAAATAATTATGGAAAATGTTATTAAGCTCCGTGTGCCGGTCTTGGTGGAATTGGAATCAGGCCAAAACTGGGGCGAATTAAGCCCCGTGAAGAATTAAGAACTAAGCAAGATAAGGATTAAGCCCCGATGACATAATTTTATATTATGCAACTTTTATTGCACGGCCCCGACAGTTACCGGAGCCGACAACAATTTAAAAAATTGATTAAAGATTTTCAGGCCAAGCGCGATCCGGGCGGCATGAACACGGTAGTTTTTGATTCGTCAAAAGATATCGAGCCCAACCAAATTTTGGAGGCCATGACGGCGTCGCCTTTTTTGGCGGAAAAAAGAATGGTGGCGATAGAAAAATTATCAGCTTTTAAAAATCAGGAATTTTTTGATACCCTGCTGGAACTTTTGGAAAACAAAAAAATTCCCGAGAGCACGGTGCTTTTGGTTTGGGAAGAAGTGTTGCCCGAGAAAAAGAAACACAAAATTTTTGATTGGCTGGCCAAACAAAAGTATTCTCAATTTTTTGGTCAGTTGAATCCCAAAGAGTTAAGTAAATGGATAATGGACGAAGCCAAAAAAAATAAAGTGGAAATTGACAAAAGAGCGCTGGATTTTTTAATCAGTCATCCCCTGGCGCAAGATATGTGGATTTTCTCCAGTGAACTAAACAAACTTTTTATTTATGCCAGCCAGTTGGATACCGGCCGCGTGACGCTCAAAGAAATTGAATTGCTTTTCCCGCCGGTGGTGGATGAAAATGTTTTTCATCTGGTGGACGCGCTTTTGGCTAAAAATAATAAACTAGCCACCAAGCTGTTGTATGATCAGTGGGCCGAAGGCAGTGAAGAGCCGGCCGTTTTCGGCACGATTGTCTGGCAGTTCCGCACTCTGCTGGAGTTAAAAGATTGTGTAGTTTTAAATCCCCGTAGCAACTCCGATGCGCTGGCCGCCGAATTGGGCATTCACCCGTTTGTCGTCAGAAAGTCTTTGGGCGTTCTCGGCAAGTTTAGTTTGGATCAGTTAAAAACAATTTATAAAAATCTTTTGGAAATTGATATTAAAGTGAAAACCGGCGAAGGCGATCTTAAAACTCTGTTGGACTTGTTTGTTGCCAAAGTCTGTAATTAAAAAATAAACTAAAAATGACCCCGAACAAC
>CAZQSS010000006.1:0-18913 GCA_964596405.1 uncultured Gammaproteobacteria bacterium
ATTATATTTTTCAGCGAAGCCGGCGGGCACTTCCAAAACTCCACCCGCGTCCTCCCGTGGCAGATAAACCGGCGGATTATTGTCGTCCGGAGCGGCCGGCGGCGCCTCAGGCATAATATCCACCACCAGGCCACCCTTAATCCAAATAATATCAATCGGGAAATTCATATCTTTCATCCAAATGGCGTGTCGCTTAGTTTCAGAAAAAACAAAAAGCATGCCCCGGTTTTCTTTCAAATTGTCGCGCCCGCTCAAGCCCTTCTTCCAGGCCAGGGGCGTTTGAGCCAGCTCCACTTTCAAGGTTTGCCCGGCGATTTTAATCATGGCCGTGGGCAAAAAATACTCGCGCGTTTTTAAATAACCAACGCCCAAAACAAAAATCACCAACACAAATATGCCGATAATTTGTTTGATTGAAAACGGTTTGATCATATCGGTTTTTTGCGATTAAAAAAAGCGATGATAACAGTCGCCAGCAAAAATAAAGAAATCAGAGCAACCAATTTTTGTTTGCTCTGTAAAAATAAAGTTAAGATGCCAAAGATGACGGCCAACGAATAATAAAACAAAACCGCCTGCCGCTGACTTAAGCCGGCTCCGAGCAAACGATAATGCAAGTGGCTGGCATCGCCCACTACCGGCGAGCGTTTGGAGAGCGCGCGACGAATAATGGTGGCCAACACATCTATGGCCGGCAAACCCATAACCAAAAGCGTGGTGGCGATTTTACCGCCGGCGGCAATGGCTAAAAAACCCAAAACAAAGCCGGTCAGCAAACTGCCGCCTTCGCCCAAAAAGAGCTTGGCCGGATAAAAATTCAAAACCAAAAAACCCAGATTGGCGGCGGCAAAGATCAGGGCAACCATGGCCACATCCGGCTGATAAAATTTCTCGGTGCTGGAGAGAAAATAAATCATCAACCCGCCAATGGCAGTGAGGCCGGAAACCAAACCATCTAGCCCATCCAAAATTTTCGTGGTATAAGTAATGCCCAAAAGCCAAACAAAAACCAGCGCGTCAACCGCCAAAAGCCGCCCGCCCACGCGCCAAAAATCCAAACTGACGACGCCGCCAAAAGGATTAGTAATTTCTTTGAGATTAATGCCGCCCAAAAGCGCACAGAGCACGGCAACCACCGGAAAAATAATCTGCTGCCAAGGCTTAAGATTATATTTATCATCCAGATAACCGCCGATCATCAAAACCGCCGAGCCGATAAACAGCGCCAAAAGCTGACGCGGTAAAAGATGAATAAATAATTGCGGTTCGCGCCACCAAACCAAAGCCACGGCCAAAAAAAATCCCAAAAAAATCGCCAAGCCGCCCAAAAGCGGCACGGGCGCGCGATGAATCTTGCGCGAGGCCAAATCAGCTGGCGGATTATCCACAATGCCAAAATGACCGGCAATTTTCTTAATGGCCAGGGAAAAAATACCGGTGGCTACCACCACCGCGATAAATAAAAAAAGATGATTCATTGTCTTAATTCTAACACAAAACCTAAGCCTTGTCAGGTTGACACCACCATGATAAGATATCTTTATAAATCATTTATAATTTCAGCCCCATATGAAAGGATTCCACGCGAATATTGAAAAAGACGCTTTAGAAAACGAGAACTTCCGTAAGGTGCTCTACACCGGCAAACACAGTCAATTGGTGCTGATGTGTCTGCAACCAAAAGAAGAAATCGGCCTGGAAGTTCATGAAGAAAATGACCAATTCTTTCGTTTTGAAGGTGGCCGGGGCGAATGCGTAATAGACGGCAACGAATATGAAGTTGGCGACGGCTCGGTGATAATCGTGCCGGCCGGAGCCAAACACAACGTCATCAATACTTCCGAAACTGCAGAATTAAAACTCTACACCATCTATTCTCCGGCCCACCACAAAGACGGCATTGTCCGCGCCACCAAAAAAGAAGCCGAAGCCAATGAAGCGGAATTTGATGGTGTTACAACGGAATAAGGATATCTCTATTATAAAAGCCCGGCTTGATTCAAGTCGGGCTTTTTTGTTGATAGACTCTATTAAATAATTTTACTTTTAGCAAAATTGTCGCCCTGCGGCATTCAAAATTTCAAAGTGTTACTTGCGGAGACGAAACACGAAAGTGCTGACAGAATTCCAACGAGCGCCAGGTTCCGCCCAGCTGCCGTCCAGCCACAGCCCGTCCCCACCGCGCGACAGCACGAAGACGTCCGGGCGGCCGCCAGAGCCGGTAATCTGTTTCATACCAATATACAGATATTCGTTCAGCGGCTGATCGGTATACTGCAGACGATATTGCGGGCCGACTTCGGCCGGGCAGAGTTCCAAACCCAGTTCTTGAATCTTTTTATAGATTTGATCGGTGGTGGGGTGGTTTAAACCCAAATCGCCCACTTTTAATCTAATTAAGTCGGCCAATTCCATCTTTTTGGTTGTAACAAAATCTTTACTTTCCATCATCGACTTGGCGTAACTGCCGACCTGAAAATTCCCGGCTTTCAGTTCTTTTTCCAACTCTGCTTTGGTTTTACCGCCAATCTCAATAGTGTTCTTGACGATTTTACCTTCAGGGAACGAGGTATAAAGATGTTCCAAGTGTTTGAGGGTTTGAAAGATGTTGGCGAATAGCGGGCCAACGTAGGCTTTGGTTTTATCGTTGATGTCTTTCTGGTTCCAGGCTATTTGGTTTGGTTCACATTCAAACACAATCGGGGCATCGGTTTTAGGGTCGCGCTGGTCGCGGAGTTCTTTTATGCGCGGGTCATCGTCGTAGCCAAAACCTTTAATTTTAGAATTGATTTCGTAGAGGAAAAGCAGATCGTCTTTAGTCAACGGTTGGCCGACCCGGGTTTTGTTTTCTAGAGTGGTGAGAAGCTTCATATCCCCGGCTTCCTTTTCATACTGCTCGCCATCGGGAAATTCTTGCATTTTCTTTTTAACTACATCAGTAATGTAAGGGTCTAGGTTTTGATCGGAAGCAATGCCCCGAACTTCGGCAATACTGTTTTCTTGCATGCGAATAGCGGCACGAGGGATAATTGGCTTGCCAGCTTGATTGAAAGAATAGTAGACATAAAAGTCTCCACCCTGAAGTTGGGTGTGAGCCGTATCAAAATCAGCCGTGCACCACTCCAGCGGATGACCTTCCAGCGATTTAACCAACGGCTTGGCATCTGAACCGCGGTTATATTTTACCCATTCCCCCCGCACCTCTTGCAGGCCTTCGGTGGAATATTCCGGCATTTCAATGAGAAACTGGGCATATATCTTGGAAAAGTTTTCCGTGGAAAGAAGATTTTGAAATTCTTGGTCGTTCAGCTTAACGCTTTCATTTTTTATCGGCTTTTGTTCTTTTTTCGGTTTAGCTTTTTCTTCCAGTTTGGATTTTAACACACCAATAGTCAAGGCCAGCGCGCGCGGATTAAGCGTGGGGAACGAGGCAACCGTGTCTTTAACTCTTTTTTGAAAATGAGCCGACTCTTTTCCTTGTTCGTCCTCCTCTTTTTGAAGTTTACCCATCTCCAGCACGGAACGAAGCGCCCAATACTTGGCCCAGTCAGGATATTGAGCGTCTTCCGATGAAAGATAGTCAACCCACTTATCCAAGCTCTGTTTTTGGTTGTTGATAATTTGAGTTGTTTTTTGTTCTTTAAATTCCTCTGTAATCTCAACATCGCCGTAGCCAAGCTCACGCGCGATACGCTGTTCCAAAAGAAAAGCCGACTCCGGAACATCCCCTGGCTTAACGACATTTTTAATATACAGCGCGCGTTTAAAAGCGTCTAAACCGTGTTCACGGTCAGTCGGGTCAGTACGGTCGGTAACCTCCTTAAAGCGATCCAGGAAGTTCTGGATACGGTCGGCCGGGTTTTGCGGTACTTTTTCCTTAGTCCGCACTTCGGTGCGCTTAACCGCTGATTCCACTTCCGGCGAAGCGTGGAGGTTGAATTTTTGTTTAAGAAAGTTTAAGCCTTCTTTCATATTTTATGCCGTCTTAATATCATAACTGTAGCATAAAGAATAAATTTATTCAAGTTTAAAAAACCACCCCCGCAGTGATAACGGGGTAAACCAAAAACGGTCGCCTCAGGTGACCGTTTTAACATCCTTGCTACTGTGAAAAATTATTTAATAGCGACATCGGAACCGGCCGGCCGCAAATATTCTACTTGACCGGATTCAACCATGTTTAATTGTTTAATCTTTTCCTGAATATTTTGCCAAGATTGGGCGGTGGCCGCCTGTAACTCCAATTTATGATTACTCTCTTTCAGGATATCAATGCCGGTTTGCAGTTCCCTAATTTTAAAACCGCGCGTGGAAACCGAATTGACCTGCCAAAAATACGCTAAACCAAACACTAGGCAACAGACAACCAACGCCACCCGGTAATGTTCTAGGCCGTCAAAAAGGCGGTCAATGGTAGTGAGCGGTTTAAAATTGGAATAATACATATCACAGTTTCTCTATTACCCGCAACTTGGCGCTTCTGACCCGCGGATTTATTTCCAATTCTTCCGGATCAGCGACTACGGGTTTTTTAGTAATTAATTTGATTTTATCTTGTTGATTCACGTTTTGAAAAAATTGCTTAACGATTCTGTCTTCCAACGAATGAAACGTGATGATGGCCAGCCGCCCGCCCTTTTCCAGCAATTCTATTGCTTGCGGCAAAACTTTTTTTAGATTATTCAGCTCGTCATTAACGGCGATTCTCAACGCTTGAAATGTTTGAGTGGCCGGACTGATTCTGAAATTTTTATTCTTTTGAATTTGATCAACTACCTCTACCAACTGCAAGGTGGTTTTAAACGGCTGCTTTTTTCTATACTTGATAATCGCTCTGGCAATTTCTTTCCATCGTTTTTCTTCACCATATTCTCTCAAAACTCTCCCGACATCCTCTTCCGGCCAATCATTCAAAATCTCGCTGGCTGTCAAATTTTGAGATTTGAGATTTGAGATTTGAGATATCTGAAGTCTCATATCCAACGGTTCGTCGCGGAGAAAGCTGAATCCCCGGCCCGAATTTTCAAACTGGCTCATGGACCAGCCCAAATCCATTAAAATCGCTTTGACTGAATCAAATTTTTGTTGGGCGGCAATCTCTTTTAAATGAACAAAGTTGCTGTTGACGAAAACCGTGTTGGCAAATTCTTTGAGATTAACGCGGGCGCGGGCGATATTTTCTTTATCCGCGTCCAAGGCCAATAATTTTCCTTTTGAGCCAATCGCTTTTAACATTTCACGAGCGTGGCCACCTTCCCCCACCGTGCAATCAATCGCCTGATAGCCGGAATCAAGAGCGAGAAGGTGTGTTGTCTGCCGCAACAAGACAGGTGAATGAGGCATATTTTAAATACCTAATTGACCCATCTTCTCGGCTATCTCCTCGCTCTGGCGTGACGCGTTCTCTTTAAATGAAATCCAAGAATTTTTATCCCAGATTTCTAACCGGTTATATAAACCGGCGATTACCACGTCGCGCGCTAACCCGGCATTTTTTACCAAGTAATCGGGCAGCACCATGCGCCCTTGCTTATCAAATGTTACATCCATGGCGCCGGAAAACATTCGACGAGCAAAAGCGCGAGTGTTGGATTGGCTGGAAGGAGCGCTCGCGATTTTTTGAGCCAACTTGGCCCACTCTTCTTTGGTAAAAAGAAACAAACATTTTTCTGAACCAAACGGCAGTGAGATGACCGCGCCTTTTTTAAACACAACGCGAAATTTGGCCGGTATGGCCAGCCTCGATTTTTCATCCAGAGTATGTTGATACTCACCGATAAACATATTGAGATTAATTAAGGCTGAAAATCCCCACTTTCCCCCACTTCACCCCACCATACTCATATTATAACCCACCGGTATGGGACGGTCAACCACTTTATACACAGGCAAAAAGATTAAAATTTAGCGTTAATCTAAACAAAAAACAAAAAAGAGCCGCGCGACGCGAAGCTCTTCTACTAACTTAGCTTTATCGATTGTGGATAACTTCCTCTTTTACAACTCTACCTCTAACCCCATATGCGTTGTCACCACCTTAACCTCCAATTCGCTTTTTAATCTTTTTTCCAAATCTTTCATTGAATTGCTTTCACCGTGAACCAAATAAATCTTCTTGGGTAAAACTTTGGCGCTCTTCACCCACTCTACTAATTTATTCTGATCGGCATGCGCGCTATAAGAACCGATGGCGTCAATCTTGGCCTTTACTTCAATTTCTTGCCCGTAAATTCTGACGTTCTTTTCCCGATTGTAAAGATGGCGGCCCAGCGTGCCTTCGGCCTGGAAAGAAATAATCAGCAAGGTGGAACGCGGGTCGGGCAGATAACGCAACAAGTGATGTAAAATCCGACCGCCGTTCATCATGCCGGAGCCGGCAATAATTATTTTTGGCAACGCCACATCGTTAATCGCCTTGGAATCATCAACCGAATTGGTAATTTTCAATCCGGCAAATTTGAAAAAATCATCACCCCGGCCAATTAAGTACTGAGCCGCTTCATCAAAATATTGCGGATAATTTTTATAAACATCGGTGGCGGCCGAGGCCATGGGGCTATCTAAAAAAATCGGCACCGGCGGAATCAATTTATTTTCCACCAAACTATCCAATTCATATAATAACTCCTGGGTGCGTTCTAAGGAAAAAGCCGGAATCATTAATACTCCCCTGTTTTTAATGGTTTGAATAATAATCTCCTGCAAAAGATAAACGCGATTCTGCGGATCTTCATGAATAATACTGCCGTAAGTTGACTCCATTACCAAATAATCCACCTCGCCCAAGGGTACTGTCTCCCGGACGATGGGCACGTGGCTGTTGCCAAGGTCGCCGGAAAAAACCACTGTCTGGCCTTCGGCGCTGAATTTTACAAAAGCCGAACCCAAAATATGGCCCGCATCTTTAAAAACAACATTA
The DNA here is from genome assembly GCA_964596405.1 of uncultured Gammaproteobacteria bacterium. Lineage (GTDB taxonomy): Bacteria > Patescibacteriota > Patescibacteriia > Magasanikbacterales > UBA10003 > CAZQSS01. Next base: position 6,920 of record CAZQSS010000006.1, read on the forward strand.
ACACCGTCGGCCAGATTGGTCGGGTGGTTATAATCGGTCGCGCGAAAACGCCGGATGGTTTCTGCCACGTCACTCTCATCAAAAAGCACCGGCACGCCGTTCTTTTTTTCGTTATAACGCATCACTTCCACCGCGTCCAAAAGCACGATGCGCGTTAAATCGGCCGTGGCCGGATTGGTGTAAATCGGGCCGATAAACCCGGCTTTGACCAGTTTGGGTAGCCGCCCGCAGTGATCCAAGTGGGCGTGCGTTAAAACCACCGCCTCAATGGTTGTCGGATCAAAAGGAAAAGCATTCCAATTGCGGTCTTCCGCGTAATGGCCGCCCTGGAACATGCCGCAGTCAATTAAAAATTTCTTACCCGCCGCCTCCAACAAATGGCAGGATCCGGTGACCTCCAAATTAGCGCCGCAAAAAGTTAACTTCATACATCCCCATTATACCGCCCTTGACAAAATAAGCAATCAATGCTAATTTGGAAACAACAAATGAACCTTGAAAAACATCAAAAAGCCCCATAACCGGGGCAAAGGAGCGCCAAGTGAAAGCAGTGGTAATTCTGGTGGGCATAATTTGTCTGATGTTGACTATTGCCATCATGGCGGTTCAACCGCCGTCGACCAAGGGACAAATTCCCGAAGAGCAAATCAAAGCTGAAAAACAGGCGCAAGCCGATAAGCTGGGTGTGGTTGCCGACATGGTTGATGCCGCCCTTACCAGGATGAACTACAAGGGGGACAGGACGCAATATGACCGTGGCGGAATCACCAAATCGGACATGAACCGGCTTCAAAAGCTCGTCAATCAGTACAAAGACATCCCGCTTTACAAACAGCTCAAAAAAGAACTTGATCCTGAGGCCTTCCCCTTGCTGTTTCTTCTCACCACGACCGAACGCATAACCAACCTTTACTCCCCTTCGCTCGGCCACAGTTGTAAAAAAGAATGTCTGGATCAGATCCGCTTCCATTTTGATCAACTGGGCGTGGATGTCAAAACCGTAGAGCCAAACACCGGCCCGCGCGACATCCTCATCGGAGCTATCGTGGGATTTTCCGCCATCGCCATCTTCATGTACTGGCTCTTCCGCCAGTTCAGTCTCCTGAGCCGACTCAAGGAGCGGCTGGACAAGGAAAAAAACTCAACGTAACTTAAGATTCACCCAAAGGGATCCAAAAGATCCCTTTTTTTATTTGATACAAAAGCACGACATTGTATTCCCCTCCTTGGAAAGGAGGGGTTAGGGGAGGTTGACCCGAGCAACTATCAACCCCACCTCGCCTCCCCTTTCTAAGGGGAGGAAAAGAGAATGACAAAAAAAGGACCTCGTGAGTTTTCACGAGGTCCGAGGACGCAGAGTTACTTCTGCTTACGCTTGAGGACGAGCCAGCCGTCGTGCGAGTTGAACTTGCGGGTATTGAGGCACAGACCTAAGTCACGCCGTCCGTCACCCCAGTGCCCGCTGAAGACCGGCAAACACCAGTCGCCAGACAAGTGCTGAACGAGAAGCGGAAGAATGATCGGGTGTTTCATCTGAGCCGCCGGGTGCCGGGCGATGTATTCCATGACCCGACGCGAACCGGTCAGTAACCGAATCTCGCCTTTGGCCGCCAGCTTTTCCAGCTGCCATTTACATTCGTTAAAGGAGCCGCCTTTCGCGAGGAAATGTACCACCACCTCCCAGTCGGTCTCATCGGCCGCGATCGGTTCCAATGGCCAGAGCAACTCGGTGAAGTCCGGGTTGCAGTAGCCATCCTGGTGGCAGGCGTCCAGGAGCGACTTGAAGGTGGCGGTGACGACAGCCCTTGTCCCAGCGAGGAACCGCTTGAGTCCCGGACGATTGTCCGAATCCACCAGAGCCTTCTGCTCCTCCGGTTTGAGTTCATTCCACAAAGCGATGACCGAGTCAAACGACGGCTTCTCCATGACGAACCTCTTTCCACCTCGTTTGAGGCAGTACTCCCAACCGATAATCGGCCAAGAGGAAGCGCCGGGATTATTTCCCAGCCTTCTTTTGAGTGTCCGCTTTCCCCTCCTTGGAAAGGAGGGGTGAGGGGAGGTTGACTCACGAGACAATCAACCCCACCTAGCCTCCCCTTTCTAAGGGGAGGTAAACAGCCAAAAGAAAACTGGGAAAATAAGCTTAATTTGCTAAAGAACGCTTTGCGCCTTAATCAGCTTTAACGATATAGTATAGCACAAAATCCGAATCTTGTCAAGAGCTGGAAACTCTGATAAACTATCCAAATAATCGCCCCTAATTCCTAATTTCCCGACGCACCATATTCTATTTGATAACAAAGAAGTCGGGATCCCGACCGAAGCGTCGGGACATCATTCCTAATTCCTCGTCACATGCAAGATGACACTCAACCCATTATCCGCGACAACCAACCGGCGCAAATTGAAGAGCCGCCGCTTAAAAACCGCAAATCCTGTCTTTGGCGCGGTTTAAGCCATCTTTTTCTTTTAACGATTTTTATCGTGATCATTTTTGGGTTGATTGCCTGGTTGGGCGGGCCGCGAATTAAACGGATGGCAACTGTGCCTCAAAACTTCCCGACTGATATTCCGCTTTATCATTTTACCGAACGCTCTACCATTCAATTTATGCCCGGACAAAAAATAGAAAGCCTTTGGAGTCGCCTTATCCTGGTGCCAAAATTTTTAGCCGGCCCGCTGATTTTAAAATTCAATCCGGATATGTCTGACGAAGAAAAACACGTCAACGACCGAGAAATTATCACTACCCAAGTAACTTGGGAAAAATTCCAAAAAATTCTTGAACCGGTCCACGATCAAAAAATTCGGGATTATCTGGAAATAACCTGGGAGTATTTGGATGATAAACCCAAAACCATTTACGATTTTTACAAAAGGAACCTGGTGTTGCAAGAGTATAAAGTAACGCCGGCGGTCAACACCAACGCCTTGCAAACTTTTACTTTTCAAAAAGGCGAAGTCAATGGCGAAGTTTCCATTCAATCAGTCGGCGACACCAAAGTCCAAACCACCAAAGCAGTGATTCTCAAAGTAACTTTTCCTCCCCAGCGCTAAACTATCAACCAAATGATGTTTTTCAAAAAAATTCTTGATGGCCAGTCCAAAAATATCACCGGGGCGGCCATTATTTTAGCCGCGGCGGCGTTGGCGTCGCGGTTTTTAGGTTTAATCCGTGATCGGATTTTAGCCCATTATTTTGGCGCCGGCCCGCTCATGGACGCTTACTGGGCGGCTTTTAAAATTCCGGATTTAATTTATAATCTATTAATCTTGGGCGCGCTCTCGGCCGGTTTTATTCCCATCTTTACAAAACTTTACAACGAAAAAAAATTGGGACTGCTGGAAAACAAAGAGCGCAAAAACGCTTGGGAATTGGTGAGCAACATCATAAATACTTTGGGAGTCCTGCTCATAATCCTAACGGCTGTCCTGATTATTTTGACGCCGTATCTGATGCCGCTCGTGGCCCCGGGGTTTGATAACGATAAAAAAGCCCTCACGGTTATGTTGAGCCGAATAATGTTCTTGAGCCCGATTCTTTTGGGTTTTTCCGCCATTGCCGGATCGGTCCTCCAATCAATGCGCAATTTTTTTATTTATTCTCTCTCGCCGATTCTTTACAATGTGGGTATTATCATCGGCGCCGTGATTCTAGTGCCGATACTGGGTGATGCCGGATTAGCCTGGGGCGTGGTTTTGGGCGCCGGATTACATTTGCTGATTCAGTTGCCGTCGCTTTACCGTTCTGGCTACCGCTATTGCGCAAAATGGAACTGGCGCGATCCGTCGCTCCGGCTCATTGCCAAACTTTCCTTGCCCCGCGCTCTGGGCCTGGCGGCCAATCAAGTCAATTTGATTGTTATCACCGCTTTGGCCTCCACGCTCGCGGCCGGCAGTATTGCTGTTTACAACTACGCCCTCAACATCCAAACTTTCCCCGTCGGGTTCATCGGCATCTCTTTTGCCATTGCCGCCTTCCCCACTCTTTCGCTTTTGGCAACAAAAAATGACAAAGGAGAACTGATTAAAAGCTTTTCCGAAACCGCCCGACAAATTTTATTTTTTATCATTCCACTTTCAGTTATTGTTTTGATGTTGCGCGCCCAGATTGTTCGCGTCATCCTCGGCTCCGGCCAGTTTGATTGGGATGCCACCATCCGCACCTCCGACACTTTAGCCTTTTTTGCTTTGAGCCTGTTCGCCCAGGCCTTGGTGCCTCTTCTCTGCCGAGTTTTCTACGCGCTGGAAAATACCAAAACCCCATTTTGGATCAGCGTGGCCACCGTAACTTTAAATATTATTTTAAGCTGGTCTTTTACCCAAAAACTTTTTGGCGTAGAAGGCTTGGCTCTGGCTTTCTCCATCTCTTCAGTTTTTAATTTGATAATGCTCTGGGTATTTTTACGCGATGACCTGGGGTCATTGGATGAAATCAACATCTTGCCGGCACTTTATAAAATGAGTGTGCCGGCCATTTTTATGGGGCTCACTATCCAATTTCTAAAATCCGTAATTGCTAATTTGGTAGATATGCATACCTTTTTGGGCATCTTTACACAGGGTTTGACCGCCGGACTGGCCGGGCTGATTGTTTACGTGGCGGCCGGCCTGTTCCTGAAAAGTAAAGAAATGGAAATTTTTGTCGCCACCATCAAAAACAAATTTGTTAATCGTAAAAATTTACCCGCTGATATTACCGATTTGAATCAGACTGTTTGATATGCCCCGTTAGAAGTTCTTGACACAAAAAATTTTTCTAAAATTTTTTGTTTATATCCTAACGACGACGAAACAAAAACCATCACTATACTAAAAAATTATTTAATTTGTTTTATCAAACTTCTAACGGGGTATGCCAAACGACATCCGCAATTTTTGTATCATCGCGCACCCCGCCATTTTGTCAAAGCGACTTTAGAAATAATCAAAATTAGCTCACGGCAACGCCTTCGGCTCCCATCTTGGTAATCGTCAATAATTACTAAACAAAAAAGCGGGGCAAGCATTGATCACTATGGACATAAGAAACTTTTGTATTATAGCGCACATTGATCATGGTAAGTCGACCCTGGCCGACCGGCTTTTGGAATTGACCGGCACGGTGGAAAAAAGAGATATGAAAGCCCAGCTCTTGGATTCTATGGATTTGGAGCGCGAGCGCGGCATTACTATCAAACTGACACCTGTGAGGATGAAATACCGATGTCATTCCCGCGAAAGCGGGAATCCAGTGACTATGCGACTGGATCCCCGTTTACACGGGGATGACAAAGAATATATCCTCAATCTGATTGACACTCCCGGACACGTGGATTTTAATTACGAAGTTTCCCGTTCACTCGCCGCCGTGGAAGGCGCGATTTTACTGGTGGACGCTACCCAGGGCGTGCAAGCGCAGACTTTGGGCAACCTGTATCTGGCCATGGAACAAAATCTGACTATTATTCCAGCCATCAATAAAATTGACATGCCCAGCGCCCAGGTGGAAAAAACCAAACAAGAGATTAAAAGCCTTTTGGGTTGCGAAGATAAAGATATTTATCCTGTCTCGGCCAAAACCGGCCAGGGTGTCAAAGAACTGCTGGAAGCCGTTATTGAAAAAGTCAAACCACCGACAGTTAATACCGAAGCGCCTTTGCGCGCCCTGATTTTTGACTCGGTTTATGATGATTACCGCGGGGTGGTGGCCTATGTGCGGGTGCGTGACGGCACGGTACGCCGGGGCGACAAAATCTTAATGATGATGACAAAGCAGACCAGCGATGTCATTGAAGTGGGTTGTTTTAACCCCAAATATCAATCCACTGAAATTTTGGAAGCGGGGCAGATCGGCTACATTGTCACCGGCCTTAAAAATATTGAAGGTTGCCGCGTGGGCGACACCATAACCAAATCCGAAATCCGAAATCCGAAATCCGAAATATTGCCGTTGGCCGGTTATAAAGAAGTCCGGCCCATGGTTTTTGCCGGCATCTTCTGCCAACAAGGAACTGATTTTGAACGCCTGCGTGAAGCGATTTTAAAATTAAAATTAAACGATTCATCCCTGACTTTTGAACCAGAGCACTCTAAAGCTCTGGGCTTTGGCTTTCGCTGCGGTTTTTTAGGTTTACTACATTTGGATATTTTTCAGGAAAGAATCCGCCGCGAATACAATCTTAAAATTATTGTGACGGTGCCGTCGGTGGCTTACATCATCCACAAGACCAATAACGAAAAAATTATCATTAAAAGCCCGCAGGAACTGCCAGATCCGTCGCACCTCAAAAGTATTGAAGAACCGTGGGTGAAAATTGATCTGGTTTCGCCCAAAGAATATGTGGGGCCGATTATGCAATTAGCCGAACGTAAACACGGGCTTTATCAAAATACTGAATATCTGGAATCCAACCGGGTGATTTTGCACTATCAGTTGCCGCTCGCGGCGATTTTGGTTGATTTTTTTGACGCTTTAAAAAGCGCTTCTTCCGGTTACGCTTCATTAAATTATGAATTTTTGGATTACCGTGAAGCCGACGTGGTAAAATTAAATATCACCGTGGTTGAAGAAGATGTGGAAGCGCTGGCCTCGCTCGTCTACCGCGACGAGGCTTACCGGGTGGCCCGGCAGATTACGGAAAAACTTAAAGAATCTTTACCGCGGCAGATGTACGAAGTTAAAATTCAGGCTTCCGTCGGCAGTAAAGTAATCGCGTCTGAGCGCCTGCCGGCTATGCGCAAAGATGTTTTGGCCAAAATGAGCGGCGGCGACTGGACCAGAAAAATGAAACTCCTGCAAAAACAAAAGAAAGGTAAAAAGAGAATGTTGGCCCAGGGTCATGTAGAAATCCCCGCCTCCGTTTACCTGGCCGTGCTTAAGCGAGAATAGAGATGTCCGCTCCCTCCCCTTGGAAAGGGGAGGTTAGGTGGGGTTGATTATGAAACAACGAATTCACAATTTAATACATACCAAGAAACAACGCAGACAATTAAGAAAAGAAGCGACCGGAACAGAAAAAATTCTTTGGTACAAAATAAGGAACAGCCAACTGGGTCATAAATTCCGCCGCCAACACGGCATTGGTGACTATATCGCTGATTTTTACTGCCCAGAGAAAAAATTAGTTATTGAACTAGATGGTGAAATACACGGTGACAAACTAAGAATGAACCACGATCTTATACGAGATGACTTTCTACAACAAGGCGGTCTGAAAGTTATACGCTATACTAATGAACAAATTTTAAAAAATCTAGACGCTGTATTACAAGACATAATTAATCGTTGTCAACAATCAACCTCCCCCTCCCCTCCTTTCCAAGGAGGGGAAAACAAAATTCCTCCCCTTGGAAAGGGGAGGTTAGGTGGGGTTGACAAGGAGGAGAATAAATAAAAAACTATGAAATTCAAAAAACACAAAATCATCAAAGTCGTCTGGATTATCATCTCGGCCATTGTGGCCTTGAGCATGGTAGTCTGGACTATCAGTCCGGCTCTCCAGTAATTTAAATCAACATGATAGAAAAAAATTGGCAGCTCTCCCCCGCTCTGGCGCCAAAAATCCGCGAGCAGTTTCCCGAACTGCCCGAGGTGGTTTTACAATTGCTTTTTAACCGCGGGCTGACGACCCAGGAAAAAATTGACGAATTCTTAAATCCCGACTACGGCGAAGACATTCACGACCCGTTTTTGTTTCGTGAAATGCCCAAAGCGGTGGAGCGGATTGGCCGCGCCATTGCCAACGACGAACTGATAATCGTTCACGGCGATTATGATGCCGACGGCGTCTGCGCCGCCGCCATTTTAATTTCCACTCTAAAAATCTTGGGCGCCAAACATTTAGATGTCTTCTTGCCGGACCGCGAACTGGAGGGTTACGGCATCAATAAAAATACGATTGAAATAATCGCGGCGGCCAACGCCAAACTGCTTATTTCCTGCGACTGCGGCATCTCCAACAAAGCTGAGGTGGAACTGGCTAACAAACTCGGCCTGGATGTGATTATCACCGATCACCACACTGTGCCCAATCCGCCGGCTGGCGGACCGCCACCTGCTTTTGCTATTATTCATCCTTTGATGCCAAACGAAAATTATCCGGACAAGAGCCTTTCGGGCGGCGGCGTGGCTTTTAAACTCGCCCAGGCACTGTTGAAGAATAATGAATTAGGAATTAGGAATAATGTATCCGCTGAAAAGTGGCTATTGGACTTGGTGGCGATTTCCACGGTCGGCGATATGATGCCGCTTTTGGGCGAGTCGCGGACGCTGGTAAAATACGGCCTGATTGTTCTCAACAAAACCAAACGGCTGGGCCTGCGCCATTTAATTGAAATTGCCCGCGTAAACAAACGGAATGGTGGCGGACAAACTTTGGATACCCACAACATTGGTTTTCAAATTGCCCCCCGCCTCAATGCCGCCGGCCGCATGAAGCACGCCAACAGCGCCTACCAATTGCTTATCACCGAGGATAATGACGAAGCGCTGGAATTGGCGCGCGAACTGGACCACAATAATCAGGACCGACAAAAAGAAACCGCCGAAATGCTCGCCCAAGCCAATGCTTTTGTCAAAGAAGAAAAACAGGAAAATTCGCCGGCGATTTTTATCTTGAAAGATAACTGGCCCATCGGCCTGATTGGTCTCGTGGCCGCGCGGCTTTGCGAACAGTTTTACCGCCCGGCCATTGTCATGACCCGCAAAGATGGCGCAATTCACGGATCCGGCCGCAGTATTGATGAAATTGACATCATTTCCAAAATTGCCGCGCTTAAAGATTTATTTAAAAAATTCGGCGGCCATCCGCAGGCTTGCGGCTTTACTCTTAAGGATGACACTTTAGAAAAATTCAAAAAAGAATTTAACAAACTGGTGGGCGAAGAAGTCAAAAAGAAAAAAATTTCGCCGGTTTTGTCTATTGACGCGGAATTAAAACTGGCTGATATCACTTGGGGACTCTATGACTTGCTTCAAAAATTTGAACCGTTTGGCGAAGCCAACCCCGAGCCCGGCTACTTGATTAAAAATATAACCGTTGTTAATGTTATGCCGGTGGGCGCGCAAGGCCAGCACCTCAAATTGACGGTCAAACAGGATAATTCCCCCACTCACAAAATTATCGGCTTTTGTTTTGGCGATGAAAATAAAGTCGGAACCAACTGGTGCGCCGCCCTCAAGCCCGGCGATAAAATTGACGTGGTCGTCCAAATCAGCGTGAATGTTTGGAATGATAACAGGGAGTTACAACTAAAACTAATTGATATAAAATTGTCCGACACAAAACCCATAATTCCTAATTCTTAATTCCTTATTCATCGTATGAAACTCATCATCTATACAGACGGCGGCGCGCGCGGCAACCCCGGGCCGGCCGCGGCCGGCGTGGTAATAAAAAATGAAGACGGAAAAATTTTGGCCGAATTTGGAAAGTATCTTGATGAGGCTACCAACAACCAAGCTGAATACCAAGCGTTGGTTTTGGCCTTGGAAAAAGCCAAAGAGATGGGCGGCACGGAAATTCAATGCTTGGCCGACAGCGAACTGATGGTCAAACAACTCAATCATCAATACAAGGTCCGCGATGCCAACCTGGCTCCGCTGTTTTTGAAAGTTTGGAATCTTTCCACGAATTTCAAAAAAATATCTTTTCACCACATTCCGCGTGAAAAAAATAAAGAAGCCGACAAGCAAGTCAATGACACACTGGACAGACGCCCAATGTCATCCTGAGCGAAGGTTTTTCCCCTCCTTAGAAAGCCCGCCTGCAACGCCTGTGGCGTAGCCACTGCGGGCAGGGAGGGGCGGGGGGAGGTTAAAAACTTCATCAACCCCCTCTAACTCCCCCTTTCCAAGGGGGAGTAACCAAAAAAGCGTTCAGAATGACAACAAAATGAAAAAGACCCGATCGTTAAGACTCGGGTCTTTTTATACCTCATGCTCCGCTGTCCGGACACTCCGAGTGGCCGCTATTACAGGCCGCTTATACCCATGCCTTGCATGCCTTGCTCCGCCACCTTCTCCAGAACGAGGGTGGTGACGTAATGGCTGCTTTTCCATGGACAGGACGTCTCGAATATGGTGGCAATCGCTGTATTTGCACTCTTCACCCGCCAGCCCCTATATTCGGCCAATGTCTTGTCAATCTGCCCCTGAAGACTTGCTTTGGCGCCACCTTCATCCATCGACGATGCCATCAGCACGATCACTTTCTGTTCCACCGCGCACCTCCTTGTCCGCCTTAAACGGACAGACTTTGGTCGCCTTGGCGACCGGGTTTTGTGCCAAAGGCACATCCGCCTCTGGCGGAAAAGAACTATCAATTTTGATATTTAATCATAGCACAATCTAAAAATCCTGTCAAGTCTCGGGATCCCGCCCCCATCGCTCCAAACTATTCGCTTATTCGCGCGAATTAGACCAGACAAACAAATCAAAACGGCAAGAGAAAAACACCTCCATTACGGAGGTGTTTTTAATCAATTTTACGGTGTTGGAGTATTAGCGGCCGGAGCGGGTTTTAATCCTTCCAGTTTTTTCTTGATGACGCCCAGCTCAACTTGTTTTTTCTCCAACGTCTTGCCCTTAATTTTCAATATCTGCTTCTCTAAAGCGCTCTGTTTTTTCTCCAACGCTTTAACCGTTGCCCTATTTTTAGCCGCTTCTTTTAAGGCTTTGAGTTCTACTTTACCCGGCACAATCACGACCGAATCGGCTGTCATTTCGTTGGCTTTTTGGCGGATCACGCCGCGCACTTGAACCTTGTCGCCCACTTTGATGTCGGCAAAAGCCGGTTTTTCCACGTGGACTTTAACAAATTTGGTGTTGGGGGTCACAAATACTTTTAATTCTTTCTTATCATTTTTGATATTAAAAGTCTGGGCGGCGGCGTCAATCGCCAAAACCTCGCCGCGTTGGGCATGAAAAGTTTTATGAATGGAATTGTCTTTTACCAATTTAGCAATGACAGCTCCGCCAACATCCATCTTGCCCACTACTTCTAATTTATCGCCGACGGCCAGTTCTGAAAGATGGGCGCGGCCCATATACTTGCGAACGATTTTTGATTTATCCGTCACGTGAACAATAACGGAAGCGCCGACCGCCGGATAACCAATAATTTTTTTATCAGCCTTGGGAGTAATTCGCGTCAGCTTAACGGTCAAATCAACCGGCAATTCTTTGCCGCTGATGGCGAGCAATTCGCCGGTCATCACCACTGAACGATTATAAACTGCCGATACAGCCGACGGCAAAGCGGCCGTACCGTTTACAATCGGCTCGGGCGCGGGCGAAGCAGTCTCGCCATTCGGACCCGGCACTATGGGCGAAGTGTTAGATTCTTCGGCCAAAACCGGCAAAACCAAACTCAAACTTAAACAAAACGCGGACACAAAAATAACTATCTTTCGCATAAACTATCTTTTAATAAATTATGACTTAATTATATCACAACCGCTTATCACTTGAAAAGGCCGCGATTAAAACTATCGGCAAGGTGAGCCACGCCAGCCTGCCCCATTCGCTCAAAAAAACCAGTTGAGTCAACCAAGAAAATTTATCTAACTGCAGTGGCGGCGCAAAAGACAAAAAAATACTGATAAGCAATCCCAACTGAAAAAAAGACAAAAGCCAAACCTGCCAGCCGGCCGCCAGGTAACCGCCGGTCGGGAAAATCCGGTTGAGCACCCGCCGACTCAACCAAAAAAATAAAAAAACAAACACGCCGATAAATAACCAGCTCCGGGTAGTTGAACCCAGCACCTCGGAAATGCGGCCCACAAACGGCGTATAAGCCAGCACCGCCAAAGTCATGTAAATTGAGGTAAGGATAATGACCACGCGGCGGTGACCCAAAAGAATGGTGTAAAGCACACTGCCGGCCACCAAAAAAATAGCCAAAACCACATCCCAATTGAAAGTTCCCCATGGGACTTGATTATAGATATCAAGTGCTTTTTGTATTGTTGTGGTTACCATAATAAATCATCTTTTAAGTTCAAAGTTCAAAT
>CAZQSS010000006.1:19013-33883 GCA_964596405.1 uncultured Gammaproteobacteria bacterium
TTTTGTATTGTTGTGGTTACCATAATAAATCATCTTTTAAGTTCAAAGTTCAAATCAATGCTTAAAGCTCTAAGTCCAAATTTTTGTACATTTGACATTAGGATTTTTACTCGCCCACTGGCGGATTGATTTGACATTCTCACTTATATTATATCAAATTTACCCCTTGATTAACAGCTTAAAATCTGATATGATACCGCATATGACTAACCAAGAAAAACCTCAATTCACCGCCGAGACAATTTTAGCTGATCTCGCTCAAGATGTTCGCAATCAAGAAATCCTGCATAAATTTCACGTCCCCTGCCTCACCTGCCCTATGGGCGGACTGGAGATGACCACGCTCAAACTCGGCGACGTTTGCCGGATGTATGGGCTGGATTTGGACGGCATCCTCAAAGAGCTGAATAAATAATTTTTAAAGAAAAAACCCCTCCGACGTGACGTCGGAGGGGTTTTTGTTATGCCGCTATTCGGCCGAGAGGCAGACGCCTTCGTTGCAGGCGCCTGTTGCGCAGGACGTGCCGTTGGGCTCAAAGCCGACGAGATAGCCCTCTTGGGGATCGCAGGTGAAAACCAGGCATGTGTCTTTCAAAACAAGGATCGGGTCAAACTCCTGTCCCTTGCAGACACTCATTTGGCAGGAATCAGCCAAGGTGCAAACATTTCCGTCATCACAGGCCACGTCGTCCGGCAAAACCGCTGAGGCGCAGATGGAGTCAAGACACTTGTCTTCCAGGCATGGATTGTGGCTGGCACAATCTTTATCCGTCACACACTGCCACGGATATCTGGTGTCATCTGCACAACCGCACACCGCTAACGCCGTTGCCAAAATCAAACACCACAGCGCCTTTTTCATCGTTTCCTCCTTTTGTGCTTGTTAAAAAACTCTCTATTTTATCCGTGTTAGAAATACCTAACACGAAATTATTTACATACAAAAGTATGATAGTGGGTACTATGGAACCTTTGTCTTAAAATTATTCTTGACCTAATTCTTTCAACAGTTCTTTTTGTTTTTTGGAAAGTTTGCGCGGGGTTTCCACAATTATCTCCACATACAAATCGCCGCGGCCGCTGTCGTTTAAAATTCCCATCCCCTTGCCTTTCAGGCGGATCATCTGGCCGGATTGGATGCCTTCGGGCGCCACCACTTTGGCCGGGCCATCTAAAGTCTCAATCTCTATTGTATCACCTAAACCCGCTTGGCTAAAGCTGATATTTTTCTTAACATATAAATCAAAATCTTTGCGTCTGAAACGCGGATCTTTTTTCACGTGAACCAAAACATACAAATCGCCCGGCTGGCCGCCTTTTTTGGCCGCCTCGCCATAACCGGTCAGGCGAATAGATTCGCCATTATCAATCCCGGCCGGGATTTTAATTTTTATTTCCTGCTCGCGTTTTTCCACGCCCTCGCCGCGGCAATGTTTGCACTCTTTTTCCGCCATTTGCCCCTCGCCACTACATTTGGTACAGGCCACTGCCGTCTGGAAAACGCCAAAAGGCGTGCGCTGGGTCTGGGCCGTCTGCCCGTGGCCGTCGCATTCTTTACAGCTCACTTTTTTGCTGCCCGGCTCCACGCCACTGCCGCTACAAACATCGCAAGCCGATTGTTTATAAAGTCTCACGCTTTTTTCCACGCCAAAGGCCGCGTCTTTCAAATCTAATTCCACATCCACCTGGATATCGCGGCCTCGTTTAGCGCGCCGACCGCCTCGGCGGCCGCCGCTGAACATATCGCCAAATCCGCCCATATTGCTAAAAATATCGCCTAAGTCGCCGAAATCAAAACCTGGCGCGCCGCCACCTTGCTGGAAACCGCTAAAATCAAAACCGCCCGGCCCGCCCGGGCCGGCGTTGTCAAAAGTGGTGCCATACTGGTCGTACTGTTCGCGCTTCTTGGAATCGGATAAAACCTGAAAGGCCTCGTTGGCTTCTTTAAACTTTTTCTCATCCCCGCCTTTTTTGTCCGGATGATGCTGGTGCGCCATACGCCGAAAAGCCGCCTTGACTTCATCAGCCGAGGCGCCTTTTTCAATACCGAGAATTTTATAGTAATCTTTGGACATAGTAATCTGTCATTCCCGCGAAAGCGGGAATCCAGTCGACAAATCAATCCATTCTGGATTTAACTTTTCAATTAATTCCAACTTCCATTTTCTATTCCATTTTTTCAACTGTTTCTCTCTTTTCAACGCATCTTCGATATTATTGTATTCTTCACAATAAACCAATTTATCAACGTTATACTTTTTGGTGAAGCCTTCTACTATTTTTGATTTATGTTCACCGATTCTTCTGTCCAAATCGTTCGTAACGCCGATATATAAAGTACCGTTTCTTTTGCTAGCTAAAATGTAGACGTTGTATTTCTTGCCCATAATTTTGGACCGTTGAATAATTCACTTTTGTCATTCCCGACCACGATCGGGAATCCAGTTTAAGTAAAATTAAGTTTATTTCTGGATTCCCGCTTTCGCGGGAATGACAATGTGTGGAATTATTCAACGCTCTCAATTTAACTGGATGCCCGTTCCCCGCTTTCGCGAGGACAAGTTTCACGGGCATGACACAAACCAATACCCAATTATTTTTTGTCATCCACCACTTCGCCCTCTATGGGTCCTTCATCTTTTTTGGCATCCGCGTTATCCGTTTTCGCCTCCGGAGCATCCTTTTTAGCGGCATACATCGCGGCGCCGATTTTTTGAGCGACCTGGCCCAATTCGTCAGCGGCTGTCTTAATAGCGGCCACGTCATCGCTGTCCTTTAACTTCTTTAAAGCTTCAATTTTTTCTTCAACCGATTTTTTATCATCGACCGGCACTTTATCGCCATACTCGCGGAGCATTTTCTCCGTGGTATAAATCATGGTGTCGGCGATGTTTTTGGTTTCAATCGTTTCTTGTTTTTTCTTATCTTCTTCCGCGTGCAGTTCGGCTTCCTTCTTCATTTTTTCCACTTCATCTTTAGATAAACCCGATGACGCGGTAATAGTAATCTTTTGCTCTTTGCCCGTGGCTTTGTCAGCCGCGCTGACCTCTAAAATGCCGTTGGCATTGATGTCAAACTTCACTTCTACCTGGGGCACGCCGCGCGGCGCCGGCGGCAAGCCGGAGAGAATAAATTTGCCGAGCGTTTTGTTGTCAGAGGCCATGGGGCGTTCGCCCTGGAGGACATTGATTTCTACGCTGGTTTGGCTGTCAGCCGCGGTTGAAAATGTTTGCGACTTGGAAGTTGGGATAGTGGTGTTGCGCGGGATTAAAACCGTCATCACACTACCCAAAGTTTCCAAACCCAAAGAAAGCGGAGTAACATCTAAAAGCAACACGTCTTTAACCTCACCTTTGAGGACCGCGCCTTGCACAGCCGCGCCCACCGCCACCACTTCGTCCGGATTGACCGAGATGTTGGGTTTTTTGGCAAAGTATTTCTCTACCGTGCTGTAAACCAAAGGCATGCGGGTCATACCGCCCACCATCACTACTTCATTGAGGTCGCCGGTACCGAGCTTGGCATCAGCCAAAGCTTTTTTCACCGGTTCCAAAGTTTTTTGGACTAACTCGCCCACCAACTCTTCCAGCTTGGCGCGAGTGAGTTTCATGACCAGATGCTTGGGGCCGGCGGCGTCAGAAGTGATAAACGGCTGGTTGATTTCCGTTTCCTGACTGGTGGAAAGTTCCACCTTGGCTTTTTCTGCCGCTTCTTTAATGCGTTGCAAAGATAAATTATCTTTGGATAAATCAATACCCTGATCTTTTTTAAATTCGGTCAAAATCCATTCCATGATGCGCTGGTCAAAATCATCACCGCCCAAGTGCGTATCACCGTTGGTAGAAAGGACTTGGACCGTGTCCGGCGCCACTTCCAAAATGGAAATATCAAAGGTGCCACCGCCCAAATCATAGACCGCGATTTTTTGATTAACTTTCTTATCAAAGCCGTAAGCTAACGCCGCGGCCGTCGGTTCGTTGATAATGCGCAGGACTTTAAGACCGGCAATTTCACCCGCGTCTTTGGTCGCCTGCCGTTGAGCGTCGTCAAAATAAGCCGGCACGGTAATCACCGCTTCGGTAATCTTTTCACCGGTTTTTTCTTCGGCATCAGACTTCATCTTTCCCAAAATCATCGCCGAAATTTCTTGCGGGCTGTATTCCTTGCCTTGCATCAAAACTTTGACGCCTTCGCCGGACTTGACCAGCTTGAACGGCATATTTTTTAAGTCGCGCTGAACTTCCGCGTCGCTAAAACGACGGCCAATCAAACGCTTAATGGAATAAAGCGTATTTTCCGGATTGGTGACAGCCTGGCGCTTAGCTAAAAGCCCAACCAATCTTTCGCCGTTTTTAGATACGGCCACCACCGACGGGGTCGTTCTCGCGCCTTCTTTGTTTTCTAACACCTTGGGCTGGCCACCTTCCACCACCGACATGCAGGAGAAAGTAGTTCCCAAATCGATTCCGAGTACTTTTGACATATGTGTATATGAATTATGAATAATGAATTAAGAATTATTTAACTTTTTAACTTTAACTTTAACTCTGAAACGGGTCTTTTAAATGATCTTTCCACCCTAATTACACTATCAATCAAAAAATCGTTAATTTTTTTCCAATACTCCTTATCAAAAGCGTTTACTCCATCCAATTGATATTTAATTCTTGCTGTAATCTTGTCGTCCATTCTCTCCCAAACCAACGGCCCGCCAAAGTCCTTTTCTATTACACTTTTTAAATTATAGAGAAAATCAAATGCTTTTTTGTTTTCGTCTCTACTGCCGCGATTTATAAATATTTCTGTCCGAGCATACTTTTGAGTCACAACGAGATTTATACTTACTCCGCTCATTCCTAACGACCCCGGAATCCAAGCATCTTTACTTGGGCTGACGTTCGCAAATATTGATGTTTTGTTACTTGCTTCTCTTATAAATTGGGTCCAAAATTCGTATCTCTTGTGGTGCCTATTTTTCATTTCTTCTTGTGTGGACAATTCATCTAAA
Source organism: uncultured Gammaproteobacteria bacterium (assembly GCA_964596405.1). Classification (GTDB taxonomy): domain Bacteria; phylum Patescibacteriota; class Patescibacteriia; order Magasanikbacterales; family UBA10003; genus CAZQSS01. Next base: position 24,022 of record CAZQSS010000006.1, read on the forward strand.
TTTTTATTAGCCATACTTATAACATAATCCTCGGCGTTTTTCATTGGAATAATTTGCTCGGCATTAAAAATCAACTCGTCTTTAAATTTATATACCGACGCCTGGAAGCATTGTATTCTTAAGCCGTAATTCAAAAGCCAAAGCACGGTGGAAGTTACTTCTCTACGAAAATTTCCTGATACCAATATTATTCTCTGCGAATTTCCATTATTAAGGTTGTTTTCATAATCAGAATCACCAAAAAATTCTTCTAATACGTCCTCCGCAGTCTTTTCAATGCCGTTACCCTTCAAATATTGATTAAAAATATCTACTATATTCTTATTATTCAAACTTGAACAATACGAAGCATACTTTAATGCCTGCCAAACAACATCTCTACCAGAACTATCGAGTTTGTTTTCTATGATTACAAGATTACCTTGTTTGTCCAATGCCAACAAATCTAATCTCTCTTGAGTGTCTTGAAACCCGTCAAATTCTTTCTGAATAATTAGTAACTCTTCACCAAAAACACCTTGCGTATTAGCTATCCATTCTTGCAAATCTTGTCTCTCCCGCAAGCCCACAGACTTAAATGTGGCATGTTCTAATGGTTTAAGAATTTTTTGTTCTTTATCAAATATGTACATAAAATAATTTTTTATTTAATCCTAAATTATGCCAATTTCTCCTCCCGATTCAATCCCGCCAGTGGCGGACTGCGTTCGGATGGACAAATTTTAGATCCTTCGGTCGCCTTGGGCGGCCTCAGGACGACACTGTGTGTCGTTTTACTTCAACTAACTTGACAAACTATTTATCGTATGGTATAATATAATTAATCACGATGAGAGGCTACCCAAAGGGTTCGTCCCGCGGCTATGCCTCTCTTTTTTATTTTTTATCGCCTTTCTTAACTACTTTAACATTGACCTTTTTCCCGACGGCTTCCGGCGATTTGGGGGCGCGGATTTTGAGGAGGCCGTTTTCAAACTCGGCCGAGACCTTGTCCTCCTGCACTTTGGCCGGCAAAGCGACTTGGCGGTAAAAAGACCCGCCGCGGACTTCTTTGCGATAATAATTTTTATCTTTACTCTCCTCCAAAGTAGCCCGTTTCTTTTAAATACTCTATAAAACGTTCTCCCAGTTTATCAACCTCATCTGAATCGGCCATCGCTAATTTATAGTATAATTCCGCAATTTTTGTTTTGTCTTTAATAACTTTTTTTAAATCCTGATCGTTGCCAACGCCCACTTCCGCGTCCAATCCGCTGACCGACCCGATAGTATATCCTCCGCCCTCTTCGGCCATGACTTTTACCGAAAACGGTATGCTGTCCGGATCGGTTAATTTACCGGTTGAAATATTATAATGCCAGCTGTCCACCTTATCTAATTCAAAACCGGGGAGTTCTTTAGAAAAATAATCATTTAGTCTTTGATAATTTTCGGGCGTAGCGGTTTCTATTTTAGGTAGGGTCTGATCCCTATAAACGTATGATATCCGACCCTCTTCGTCCTCAACCGACTCCACCAAATAACGGCCGGATTGCACAAATTTTGCTTCCGTCGGATTTTCCCTTTGGTCGCCATTTTCTTTTGCGTCTTTTAAAATATCTGCCAGATAAACTAAGGCCTTAATACCTTCTAGCAAATCCTTCTTTTGTTCCAAAGAGTCGGACACGTCTTTATCAGTTAGACGATATTCGTGTTTAGTTTCTTCAACCGACGCCGCTTTTTCAGACATCTTATAACCGGACGCGAGAAGACCCGTCATCAATCCTAACATTACCGTCCACTTATTCAAAAATAGCTGGCGTAAATTTTTCTTTTCTTTTTCCCGCGGCGTTTCTTTTTTCACCTCTTTGGGTTCTGAAAAACCCGGATGGCCGCCTCTTTCAAAAGACATAATTATTTCTTTTATTTTTTATCACCTTTCTTAACTATTTTAACATTAACCTTTTTTCCATCGGCTTCCGGCGATTTGGGGGCGCGGATTTTGAGGAGGCCGTTTTCAAACTCGGCCGAGACCTTATCCTCCTGCACTTTGGCCGGCAAAGCGACTTGGCGGTAAAAAGAACCGCCGCGAACTTCTTTGCGATAATAATTTTTCTCGTCCACTTCGGTTTCTTTTTTGCTCTCGCCCTTAATGGTTAAAACGCCATTTTGAACGGAAACCTCAACATTTTTGGGGTCAATGCCGGCGAGTGGTGTTTCCACCATTACACTATCTTTGGTTTCGTAAACATCAATGGCTGGGGCAAAACCCTGAACTCCGCCTTCGGCGGAAAACATTTTATCCATCTCATCCGCCCAAGAAGGCATCAGAAACGGGGACCATTTAACGATAGACATAATTCCTGCTCCTTTGCTTCCCGGATTTAAGGAAAGCGTTAAAATAAATAAAATACTTCTTTAATTTCAAAGCTCAAATGACAAAGTTCAAATCAATGCTTAAAGCTCTAATTTCAAATTTTTGACATTTGGACTTTGTCCCGCCACGGCGGGATTGCTTTGACATTTGGATTTTGAAATTTGAACTTATTTGGAAATGATAACTTTGGCCGCTTTGACTACTTTATCGCCCATTTTATATCCGCCGGTGATTTCCCGAATGATTATACCAGGTTGTCGGAACGAAGTGGAGACCCCGTCGGATGACGGGGTAGCCTCTTCACCGGCCGCCTCGTGCAAATTGGGGTCAAATTTTTCCCCCACCGTCTTGATTTCTTCAACCCCCAAGTCTTTCAATGCCGAAGCAAATTGATTCTTTACGTGTTTTACTCCCTCAAGCCAGGGATTATTTTGTCCTAATTCCTGATTCATAATTCCTGATTCCTGGACGGCCTTCTTTAAATTCTCATAAACCTCTAAAAAATCCAACGCGGCCATGCCCCGGGCAAACTGCGCCATTTCGGATTTTTCCTTGGCTGTTTCTTTTTTCAAATTGTCATAATCCGCCAGCGCCCGCTTCCATTTTTCTTCATAATCAACTTTGAGCGGTTCAACCGGTGGAGCAGCTTTCACTTCTTGAAATTGGTTTTCATCCTGTTGAATGTTTTGGTCGTCTGTCATATTTTACAAAACACAGATACACAGATTTATACGAATGTCACAGATCACAGATCATTATCCACATGATCACAAACTTGTCCTGTAATCTGTGATCTGTGTATTCGCAATCCTATCTGTGGATCTGTGTTAAATTAGTTCTTTTACAAAATTAATAATAGACAAATTCTTTTCATAATCCATCCGCATCGGACCGAGGATGCCAAAAAAACCTTCGGAGCCAAACGGCGTGGCGACAAAACTGCACTGGTTGCCGAAAGGATTATTACTGCCAATTAAAATATGTTCTTGGCGGCTGACCAAATCAATAATCTGCGGCAGAACTTGTTCTGATTTATCCAAAATCTGCGAAACCGAAGTGACGGATACGCGGTCAACAAATTCCGGCTTGGCAAATAAATTAGACAGACCGGTAAAATAAAGGTTGTTGGGATTAAAAGCGACAATTACCGCCTCGGTAGCAAACTCCGCAATTTTTTGCGCCAAATTTTTCACCGCCCGTTCGCTCCGCCTCTCCGGCGGACAGGCCCGCTTCATGGCCGCTTCAAACACTTTTTTTTCTTCGTCGCTCAACACCACGTCTTTGATAAAATTACTGACGTAAAAAAAATAACCTTTTTCCGTGGGCACGCGGCCGGCCGAAGTATGCGGCTGAAAAATAAAACCGGACTCTTCCAATTCTACCATTTCATTGCGAACGGTAGCGGATGAAACCTGAATATCCCGCGCCAGCTTTAAAGAGCCGACGGGTTCAGCGGTTTTTATGTATTCTTGAATAATTTTCTGGAGCAATTTTTCCTGACGCGAGAGCATATATTTATTGTGTTGTCATTCCCGTGAAAACGGGAATCCAGCGACTGGATCCCGCATCAAGTGCGGGATGACAGTTGAATTAGCACTCTGAATATACGAGTGCTAAATTCAGTATACATCAAGTTTAAATAAATGTCAAGCGTCTTACCCTTTTCAACCTCACCCAGCCTCTCCTTTCTAAGGAGAGGAGGGACAAAAAAACGACCGACTACTGTTAAGTAATCGGTCGTATCTGACTATTTCTTTTCCGCAAAGAGCTTGGCGGTGACCCAGGTGACCACGTGGGCGACCGGCGGCACAAACCGCACGATCTTGCCCAGCGAGTTCAAGGGGCTCACCATTTCCACGTTGGCGCCGCGCTGAACCGCTTTGAAGATGATGCGGGCAACCGTGTCCGGATTCATAGAGTAGTAAGGCACAAGCTTCATGGAAAGCTTGCCGACGAAACTCTTGGGCTCTATCCCCTGGTAAAAACCGGTGTTGACCATGAAGGGGTAAACCGTGGTGACCTTGATGTTGTGACGAGCCACCTCGTAGTGCAGGAGCTCAGAGACGGCCCCGAGCGCGAGCTTGATTGAGGCGTACGCGCCCCAGGTCGGCAAGCGCCAGAAAGCCTGGCCGGAAGCGATGTTGACGATGTGACCGTGCTGTCGCCGTTTCATCTGCGGCAGGAAGGCGTAGATGTGGTAGAGCGGCCCGAAGAAATTAACATCCACGAGCTGTTTCCACTTCTCCATTGAAACATCGGCCAACTCGCCTGAATGGCCGATGCCGGCGTTGTTGATGAGAATGTCCAACCCGCCAAAGCGTTGCTCGACGGTGGCCGCCAAATTCTTGACTGCCACCGGATCCGAAACATCCATCGGCTGAGCATGGAGCTTGACGCCCATCGCTTTGAATTCCTTGCTGACCCTTCGGAGTCCCACTTCATTGACATCCGTAATGATGAGAGTCGCGCCCTCGGCGGCAAACAGCTTGGCTAAATCGTAGCCAATGCCGGCGGCCGCGCCAGTGATGAGTACCGTTGTGTCCTCAAACTTTTTCATCACATTCTCCCTTCTGTTTGTTTCTAGTTCTGTCTGAAACTCAAGGCAATCACTACGCCACCGATCACACCAATCGCCGTCGCTATTTTCTCCAGAGTGCTCAACTGTTTCACTTCTTTGAAAACCCACAGGCCCAGAATAGTGGACAAAACTATGCCCGAGACAACAAAAATCGGCTGAACCACGGTGATGGGCGCGTATTTGAGTGTCCATCCGCTGAGCACAAAGGAAATCCACATAACTGCCGAGCGGGGAAAAATCCACAAAATCTGACGGCGACCCAAAGGTTCGCCCGCTTCTTTTTTACCCGCCAGGGCAAAAACCGCAAACGAACCGATTACTGATCCGCCGTACCAAGCCATCATAAATGTCCAGGGCGACATAATCTCGACCACCAGGTAGCGGGTCAAGAAAGCCGAAGTGCCCCAAATCATCACGCCAATCGCCAGACCAATCCAGACCCAACGTTCTTTTTTGTTGACGACGCGAATTTTATCGTCTTGCCTAGCCTGCTTGGCTTTAGAGACAAAAAACAAGATCACAGCGCCCAGAGCCAAAACCAAACCGACCCACAGCAATGGATTTAAATGTTTGCTTTCATGGAGAAAGACAAAACCCAAAAACATGGCCCAGACATCGCCGCCCGGCCCAAAAAGCGCGGACTTACTCAAGCTGATATCCACGGCCCGCCAATGACAATACCCGGCGAAAGCGCTCAACACCCCAAAACCGGCCACAATCGCCACCTGCCAACTAAAGACAAATGATTGGGTGACAGCCGCGGCAATAAAAGCCAGCGCGCCCGTAAACAGGTATTGCCAGACAATGTTGCGCGTGCGAGATGGAGCCGAACTCAATTGTTTTAAAAGAATCTGCCCCAAAATACCGCCGATCAGAATTCGCAAGACAACCAGTATGTGCCAGTTCATCCGTGCTCCTTCGCTTGCCCCGCGTTTGCGGGTATTTAAGGTTGAATTTTTGCGCCAGAGGCGCATCCGCCCTGCCTGACCGGTAGGCAGGCTATGGCGGAAAAAGATCTTGATTCTTAACCTTACTTCAAAAATCGGTTTTTGTCAATGAAAGAAAGTGAAAAAAAGTGACCTGCCCCATCACTAAACTCAAAAATAATTTTATTTTTAGAGCACATCAAAACCGCGAAACGCCTTCGGCTATCGCTTTTTAAACACTTCCTTCCTGCTGTAGTTTAGTGAGGGGTCTATTAACTGTCACAAAAATAATTTCACTCGCGTTTATTATTTTTGGACGTTAATAGACACCCGCAATAGTTTTGGTGATACAGATTATGTTCTTTTGACAATGTTCGAACGCGCTCTTGGCCCCCGCCCTTTTTCCAGTCAGCTTGATAAAATCCGACACCCCAAGTCTCGGCGATTTTTTGCGCCAAAGGATTGATGAGTTCGGCGCGTTTGTTGCGCCCCATAGTCAGCGTGGTGGCAAAAAAATCAAAATTGTTTTCTTTAGCAAACTTGGCCGTCTGCCAGAGCCGGAACGCAAAACAAACCGTACAGCGGGCGCCACCTTCGGGTTCTTTTTCATAACCCTTGACCGCCTCATGCCAACCGACATTATCGTATTCGCCTTCTACAAATGGGATGCCTGCTTTAACACACCAATCTTTAACCGTATCGCGCCGTTTTTCGTATTCCTCGCGCGGCTCAATGTTGGGATTATAAAAATAGGCGGTCAAGTCAAATTCCGTTTTTAGTTTTTCCAAAACATGGCACGAACACAATACACAACAAGTGTGTAACAACAATCGGGGCATAAATACTTAAATTAAATTCTAAACCCTAAGCAAGAAATCCTAAACAAATCCAAATGTTCAAAATTCAAAAGCCAAAACAATGTGTTTAAAATTTCGAAAATTTGAATTTTAATATTGTTTCGAATTTCGGATTTAGGATTTCGGATTTTAAATTCAGCCTCGGCTGAATTTCTTGAGTCCTTGCCACCAGTCATTAGGATTGGTTTTGCAAAGTTCATCCAGCATTTCTTTGGCGGCTTTGGTTTTAAGCGTTTTGGAGATATTATTGATCCAATCCTGGGCAAAAGCGTGGCCCTGTTCAATATACTCGCGGGCGGCCACGGCCATCTCCAAATAATCAGCGTCTTTGGCAATAATGCCGGCTTGAGTGTTTTTACGTTCCACCTGATCCCAAAGTTTTTTGATTTCTTTGCCGATATTGCCCAAACTTTTCATTTGGTCTTTGGCTGCCGCTTCGTCGTTCATCTTTACATAGCGGCTGGCGACGCGGTGCACATCCCCCGTGCGACATTCGGCCATATCGTGGAAAACCAACATGGCAGCCACTTCGGCCGGGTTGGAATAATTTTCCAAATGCGCCAGCACAAAACCAATCTGCGCCGCGCGCAAAGAATGAGCGGAAACGGTTTCCGGATGATTGATGCCGATGAGCCGCCACCCTTCGTGCTCCACCAGTTTTAACTGGCCGAGTTCAAAAAAGAAATTGGCTAAATCTTTGTGTGTCATACTTTTAATTTTTAAGATATTTTTTATTTTTTAATTCTTTAGGTAAATAATCTTGTTTAACCGGTTTATCAAAATCCGGGTTGTATTTGTAATCTTTTCCGTAATTTAAATCTTTCATCAATTTTGTTGGAGCATTCCTCAAATGAAGAGGCACGCCCAGATGCGATGTTTCTTTGGCGTCCGCCGCCGCTTCGCTATAAGCCGTGTAGAGGGCGTTGGATTTTTTCGCCAACGCGCAATAGACCACCGCCTCGGCCAAATGGACATTACATTCGGGCAGGCCGATTTTGTGGCAGGCATCATAAGCGGCATTGGCGACCAAAAGCGCGCGTGAATCGGCAATACCGATATCCTCGGCCGCAAAACGCAAAACCCGCCGCGCCACATAAAGCGGATCCGCTCCGCCTTCCAGCATTCTGGCCAGCCAGTAAAGAGCGGCGTCGGGATCCGAACCGCGCATGGATTTGTGCAGAGCGGAAATTAAATTATAAAACTCTTCGCCTTTTTTATCAAAAATTAAATGTGTTCTCTGCAGCGCCTCTTTCACGTCTTCTTTATCAATCTTAATCCTTAATCCTTTATTCTTATTCCTGGATTTGACTGCCATCTCTAAACCGTTTAAAGCGACGCGCGCGTCACCATCGGCCGTGGCGGCCAAAAAATCCAACGCCGCCGGTTCAATTTTTATTTTTTCTTTGCCAAAGCCGTATTCTTTATCTGTCAGCGCCCGTTCCAAAAGTTTTTTAATATCTTTTTCAGATAAAGATTTTAAAACAAACACGCGACAACGACTCAAAAGCGCGCCCACCACTTCAAAAGAGGGATTTTCCGTGGTCGCGCCAATCAAAGTGACCACGCCTTTTTCCACATGCGGCAAAAGCGCGTCCTGCTGAGCCTTGTTCCAGCGGTGAATTTCATCAATAAATAAAATTGTCCGCTTATTATAAAGTTTGCGTTCTTCAATCGCTTCTTTGATAAGCGCGCGCAGAGCATCCAAGCCGCTTGAGACGGCTGACAAGGCCACAAACCGGGATTTAGTTTTCTCCGCGATTAACCGCGCCAAAGTGGTCTTGCCCACCCCGGGCGGACCCCAAAAAATCAAAGACGGGGTTTCGTCACGATCAATCAATTGCCGCAACATTTTACCCTGGCCGACTATTTCTTCTTGACCGACAAATTCTAAAAAATCCCGCGGCCGCAGACGATCGGCCAGGGGCGCTTCGCGAGATAAATTTTCTGCCATTTTCTGTCCGAATAAATCCATAAACTATAAATATTGTCTGAGCAAACGACCAAAAAATTCATAGACTCTGTGAAACAGCGAACGTCTGGCCCATTTAACCGGACGAAAAAGCCGCGATTGTTTGCGCCAACCTTTAAAAATAACTTTGAGATCTTTAATCATCTGCTGACTGGTAAAAATCAGGTTGGTTTCATAACTGCGATAAAATGTCTGGGCGTCAAAATTACTGGATCCGACCATGGCCCACTTATCGTCCACCATCATGGCTTTGGCATGAATCATTTTTTTAACCAAATAAACTTTAATGCCCAAATTATATAACACAGACCAATACGTGCGGCCGGCGTAAGTCAAAAGACGGTGGTCGGTTTCTTTGGGTAAAATCAAATTAATTTTTACGCCTTTGCGCTTAGCTTCGGCCAAGGCGCTGATAATTTTGCTGTCCGGCAAAAAATACGGGCTGACCAGCGTTAGAGATTTTTTGGCGCTTTGAATGGCTTTGATATAAACGTTGTGGATGCTGGAATAATTTTCTCTGGGTCGGTGCCACATCAAGCGCCAATATCTTTGTTTGACAATGGGTAAATACAAAAAATATTTGATGCGATTCACTACGCCGCCGCTCGCCAAATAAGTGCGGCCAAAATATTTAAGCAATCCGCTCACAATCTGGCCGGTCACCCGCACATGCAGGTCAAACCAATCACGGGATTCTTCGTCAACGTTAACGCCACCGATAAAACCAACAGTCTCATCAACTATCAAAACCTTGCGGTGATTGCGTTCCAGCCAGCGACGGATGCCACCCCAAATACCGCTCAGCTGCAAAGGATTAAAGTAAAGCACTTCCGCGCCGCTTTTTTCCAATTTTTCCATCATCTTTTCCGCCATCCAAAAACTGCCAAAGCCGTCTAAAATGACTTTGACCTCCACGCCTTCGCGCGCCTTAGCACAAAGCAGTTCAATAAACCGTCTCCCCGCGTCATCATTTTCAAAAATATAGGTTTCCCAGTAAACAGACTTTTTGGCCTGCTGGATTTCTTTATACATCGCGTCTAGCGCGTCTTTGACCGTGGAGAAAAATTGATAATTTTTAGATTTTTCCGTCAGCATATCACCCTTATCTTAACGCAAAATTTGGTAAGCGTCAACCTTCGCGGTTGCTTTTTACGGGGATAAAAAGTCGATATCCAC
>CAZQSS010000007.1:0-9026 GCA_964596405.1 uncultured Gammaproteobacteria bacterium
GGGACGCTATCCTCGGACAAGTGATTTCGGTAACCTTTTATTTTTATCTACTGCGTCTTTCTTAAGTTCCATGGTCGTTCCTCCCTTTTTTCCCCGTGATTGGGGATGGTTGAAAAACAAGGCCAATTTTCAAAGAACAAATAAGCATACCACATTTTTGACTTTTTGTCAAGAGGGGGGTTGACAAATCTTAAAATCTGTGGTATACTACTAATACTACAGAGTATACTTATGCCCAGTAATACAACCCCGCAAGTTCTGCTCGGCAGAACAAAAAGAAATGACTGCTTAGAAGACTGAATCATCAAAAAACAAAGAATCTTTGCTAAAGCTAAATAAACTCCCCAAGTGATGAAATCGTGCGGGGTTGATATACTGGGTATGAAAAACACTAAAGACAAAATTTTGGCTTTAATCAAACAAAATCCGGGAATCAGCGCTAAAAGCATTCTGGCGCGTTTTGATTTAACGCGGGCAATGATCTTTCGGCATCTGAAAAAACTGCTAGCCGAAGGTCAAATCACTAAAATCGGCCGCCAGCCAAAAGTGACATATTTTCATAAATACAACCTGGAAGACAAAACCGAGCTGGAAAAACAATTTTTCAGTTGGGCGCTCACCGGCGACGAACAATACGCTAAGGCCGAGTGGCTTTGCTCCACTCGCGACGTCTTTCAAGCGCGCGAAGAAAAACTGCTTCTGACGTTAAAAAACATGGTGAATGAAGACTTGCTCTACCTTTTGGTGGGGGCGGTGGGCGAAATCGGCAATAATTCCTTTGACCATAACTTGGGCAATTGGCGCGATACGGCCGGCGTCCTCTTTGTCGCCGACGTCAAAGCGCGGGAAATCATCTTGGTTGACCGCGGGCAAGGTGTTTTGGCGACCATCAAAAGAGTGCGGCCGCAAACAAAAACCGACAAAGACGCGCTTTTGACGGCATTTACCGAAATCATCTCCGGCCGTTATCCGGAACAGCGCGGTAATGGATTAAAATACGTGAAAAAAATTATACAAGAAAATAATTTGTATCTAGAATTTTACTCGGGCAACGCCATGGTCAAAATTGCCAATGGAAATTTTACACTGGAAGAAGCGGGCAAAATCGCGCCCGGCACTTTAGCGATAATAAAATTTTAATTATGAAAATTGAACTCAAAAAATTTGGCTCGGTCTTAAGTTCAAGGCCGGCGGGCAAAGAAGCCTATTTTTCAGCGCGGGCGTATCTTTTGCCCAAAGATAAAAAAGAAAAAGTAGAAATAGATTTTTCCGGCGTCCAGGTATTGTCACCTTCTTGGGCGGATGAATTTATTACTCCCATCAAAAAAGATTTTGGCGATAACTTAATCTTACTGCCTTCCAAAAACTCTTCGGTCAAAGCGAGCTTGGAAATTCTAAAAGAACAGCACTCTCTCTAAATTTAAAACGGCCGCTTTTGACGACCGTTTTAAATTTAGACCCAGATTTTATTCTTCTTTGGCTTCATCATCCGCTTCGTCATCCTTGACCACCACCGCTTCCACATTCTCATTTTTCTTGGCTTCTTCCATTATCAGCTTGCGGATTTCGGCCATGATTTTGGGGTTGGCGCGCAAAAAAGCTTTGGCGTTTTCGCGGCCGGTGCCCAGTTTGACATCACCAAAAGTATAGGTATTGCCTGATTTGTTTATCACCTTGTAGACCGGCCCGACATCCACCATATCGCCCGACACCGAGATGCCTTCATTATACATAATATCAAATTCGCAGGTGCGGAACGGCGGCGCCACTTTATTTTTAACGATTTTAACTTTGACGCGATTGCCGATAATTTTATCGCCGATTTTAATTTGCGCGGAACGACGCACCTCAATGCGGACCGAGGAATAAAATTTTAAAGCCATACCGCCGGTGGTGGTTTCCGGATTGCCAAAAACAATGCCAATCTTCATGCGGGTCTGATTGATAAAAATTACCGTGGTTTTGGATTTACTGATGATAGCGGTTAACTTGCGCAAAGCTTGGCTCATGAGACGGGCATGCAAACCCATATGGCTGTCGCCCATGTCGCCTTCAATCTCCGCTCTCGGCACCAAAGCCGCCACCGAATCTATCACAATCACATCCACGCCATTAGAGCGCACCAACGTCTCTACAATCTCCAAGGCTTGCTCGCCCGTATCCGGTTGAGAGATGACCAATTCTTTAGTGTTGACGCCGATCTTGGCGGCGTAGTCCGGATCCAAGGCGTGCTCGGCGTCGACAAAAGCGGCCGTGCCGCCCAATTTTTGAACTTCCGCGATCACATGAAGAGTCAGTGTGGTTTTACCCGAAGCTTCCGGACCATAAACTTCAATCACGCGGCCACGCGGCACCCCGCCCACGCCCAGCGCCAAGTCCAGTGACAGACAACCGGTGGGGACGGATTCCACCTGCATTTTTTTGGCTTCACCCAAACGCATAATGGAACCCTCGCCGAATTTTTCTTTGATTAAACGGATAGCCTCTTCGGCGGCCGCTCCCCGTTCGCTGTTAACTTTCTTGACCATACCCCGTTAGAAGTTAAATAAATTAGATTAAATAATTTCTTAATATTATACTAGATTTCATGCTACTACCCGCCAGTGCTCAAACAAAAAAATTTTAAATTTTTTTGTGTTGAAAACTTCTAACGGGGCATATTTTTTAAGCAACTTAAGCAAATTAGGCAGATTAAGCAGATTAGGCAACCTCGCGCTTAATATGCTTACTCTGCTTACCTGGCTTACTCTGCCAGACCTTCATAGACGACATTTCTTAAAATTGTGGTGGCCGGGCCGTGTTTTTTAACTGCTGTAATAATAATCTTATTGATGCCCGATGTCAAATTAATCATCTCGGAAAAATAACCTTCAGCATTGCTCATTTTCTCCACGCCGTTTATCTCCACCCGGCTCTCCGGCAAAGTTTGCCCCTTCACTTCTAAAACCGACGTGACACTCACTGATCCTTCAACCGGATTTTCTAAAACCAGCGGCGGCGCGGTAAAAATTCCGCTGACTTGCGTGCCCAGATAATACATCAACCCCGCTCCCACGATAATGGAAGCGCCCAATTGTAAATAGCGCGGCGTATCCCAGGTTTTTAATTTACAAACTTGCGGCGGCAACTGGCAATTTTTTGTTTCACAATTTTTTCTCTCCTTTAAATACGCGCCGACCACTTCTTGAGCGTTTAATTTTACGAAGTCGGCATAGTTGCGGATAAAATTTTTGGTATAAAGTTCGCCCGGCAGTAAATTATAATTGCCGTCTTCAATCGCTTCCAGATATTTTTTAGCTACCCCCAAGGTCCGGGCCGCCGCCTCTAACGTAAACTGCCGCGCCACACGCGCGTTTCTTAAAGTTTCGGCCACGCCGATTTTTTCGGCGAGCTTTTTACTGCTGAAAGAAACCATATTTTGAAAATCCAAATGCCAAATTTCAAATACCAAATCAATCCGCCTGTGGACGGGTAGAAATCCTAATGTCAAATGTCTAAAAAATTTGAACTTGGAACCTTAAGCATTGATTTGAACTTTAACATTTGAACTTTAAAATTATTAAAGCGGCTATCCTGTCTTTTCCTCTTCTTGTTCAGCTTCCTCTATTTTATCCACATCCTCCTCCGAAGTTTGGCTCATTATATTTGATTCAAAAGTTTTAATCAAGACCTCGCGCGGTTTGGCGCCATCGCCCGGGCCAATCATCCCCTGCGCCTCTAATAAATCCAGCAAGCGCGCGGCGCGGGCATAACCCACCTTAAGACGACGCTGTAAAAGCGAGGCCGAAGCCTTGCCCGCTTGGGCAATCACTTTTTTGGCTTCTTCCAAAAGCGAATCGCCATCATCGCCATTATCAATTTTGACAAAAATCGTAGCGCTCTGAGCCCGGTCAACCACGGCGTCGTTATATTGCGGCCCTTCTTCGGCTTTGAGAAAACCAATCACCCGTTTCACCTCTTCTTCGGAAACAAAAGCGCCCTGCAAACGCCTGGGGCTGGACATATCCGGCGGGCTCCACAACATATCGCCCCGACCTAAAAGTTTTTCCGCGCCGGCCATATCCAAAATTGTGCGCGAATCAACCACCGAAGCCACCGAAAACGCAATACGCGCCGGAATATTGGCTTTAATCAAACCGGTAATAATATCCACTGACGGCCGCTGGGTGGCCAAAACCAAATGAATACCCACGGCGCGCGCCATCTGCGCCAAGCGGATAATCCCCGCTTCCATCTCCGCCCCGGCCGTCACCATCAAATCCGCCAGCTCATCTACCATAAAAACAATGTAGGGCATTTTTTCTTCCATCACTTTATTATAATTGATAATATTGCGCTGACCGGCCTTGGCCAAGACTTCAAAACGCCGTTCCATTTCACCGATACACCAACGCAAGGCATTGATGGTTTTTTGCACATCAGTGATAACCGGTGTTAAAAGGTGCGGTAGGCCGTTATAAAGGGTTAGTTCCACCCGTTTCGGATCCACCAAAATAAAACGCAAGGTTTCGGGCGTGTGGGAAAAAAGCAAACTCATTAAAATCGTGTTGATACAAATAGTTTTACCACTGCCCGTGGCGCCGGCAATGAGCATGTGAGGTAGAGCGCCCAAGTCGGCAAACCAGGGCCTGCCCGAGACATCTTTACCCAAAGCGATGTTCAAAACATTTTTATGATTGCGCGCTTCGGGCGATTCCATCAGTTCGCGCAAAGTGACCAGCGCAATTTTTTGATTAGGCACTTCAATACCCACCAATGATTTGCCCGGAATCGGCGCTTCAATTCTGATGGGGTGCGCGGCCAAAGCCATGGCCATATCATTGTGAAGAGCGACAATGCGGGAAAGTTTAACGCCATCAGCCGGTTTTAACGAATACTGCGTCACGGTCGGGCCCACGCGCACCTCGCCCATCTCCACCGGAATATCAAAATTCTGCAAAGTTTTTTGAATAACATACATATTGCCCTTGATGTCGCCGGCCGAAGGCTGGGTTTTACTGCTGATCAGTAAATCCAACGTGGGCAAGTTGATGTTGGGATGTTTGACGGTGGTGGTTTCTAAAAGATGAGCCGTGTCTTTTTTTAATTCATCGGAATCTTTATACCTGGTGACGACCGAGTCTTTGGATTTTAGAGTTTGGGATTGAAAAGCCGGCGAAGCGGTTTCTTCTTCGGCCATCGCGGAACTGCCATAATCAATTACCCCGGGCGTCTTTTTTATAAAAAGAGAAATGACACCGATAATAATTTTCCCCAAGGTGCCCAAATGGGCCAAAAGATTTTTTTGAGTTTGTAAAATGCGAGCCAGCGACGTGTTTAACAACAGCAAGGCCGCCCCCAGCAATATCCCGCAAAGGATAATGAGCGAGGCCCAAAAACCAAACAAATAAAATAACGGATAGCTGGCGGCAAAACCAAAAATGCCGCCGCCCAAGCCTTGTTTGGCCACGGCCCAAGATTCGGCCATGGGGTGATTAAGTTGCATCAAGCCGTCAACGCTCAAAAGCAAAAGCGCCAAACCCAAAAAGTGGCGCGAATCGTGCGGATAATCTTTTTGCAATTCCACCAAAATCCCCAAAAGCACCAAAAGAATGGGTACGGCAATCCAAATCTGGCCAAAAAGCACGGCCAACCCGCGATTGGCCAAAGCGCCGGCCGAACCGGCTAAGCCAAAATAACTGAGCATCATTATAATGGCGACGATAAAAAGCATAATCACGCCCAAACTGCGGCTGATTTCGGGATTAAATGTCTTTTTACGACCGTTGCCTTTAATTTTCTTCTTTTCTGACATACAACAACATTATAACACTTGCCCCGCTTCATTTCAATACAAACACAGATACACAGATTAATACGAATACACAGATCACAGATCTGTGATCTGTGTCAAAATCTGTGTTGATCTGTGGTTATTTCAAAAAGTTGCGGACAATCTTCCACGTTCGTCTTGCGACAAAAACCGTACCGAGTTTTAGGAACGACTCCTGTTGTTTAACCGGAGTCGATCTCGCCCACCGATTTTCGATAAGCGAAATCAATTGTCCCAGTTCGATCCGATTTAACGTAAAGCTGTCCGCAACTTTTTGAATTCAATCTCTGGATTGAATTATAAAATTATACCGTGAGGAAAAAAATTTGTCCAGAAAAAAAGACCGACGGTTATATCGGTCTTCGTTTGTTGAAACTTTAGAATCTGGCCGGCGCGATGAAACCCACGCCTACCACGCTACTGACGTAGCCTTCGTTCGCTGGGCTGATGGACCCACCGGATAATTTAATAAACACCGATAGCGGCGCATAGTCATCAAACCTGTGGACTACCACGTCCAAGCCCATTGCCAGACCTACCAGATGATTGTGTTTGAGGTGATCAAACTGATAGAAAACCGGAACCTCAAGTCGAACCTCCTCGTCTAAGACAAAAATTGGACCGGCTCCCACCCGCGGCATTTTGTCAAAAGCCAAAGGCAGGCCAAATTCCCCATGGAAACCGAAGAGGGGGGCCACCGGGCTGATGTAGTTTACATTCCAACTGAAGAATCCTTCGGGATGAACAGTAGATGTGCCGTTTTTGAATTTGGAACCGAGACCGCTCTCCAGAGAAAGGCCGCCGAACCAGTGCCTGTTTGTGATGTCCGGATGGGTGCACTCGCCTTCTACGTGAATCTGGTAGTCAGGATTGGCCAACGCGACCGAAACCGGCAGAATCATAACCAGTGCCATGATCGCCAAAAACGCCAGCTTCTTCATTTCTCTGTCCTCCTTTGCCCCCGCCAGAGAGGCACTTTTGTTGCCCGAGACCTTCGGCGCCGAGGTTGTAAACTTTAAGGACCTGCCACTATATTAATATATTTTCAAAGAAAAGTCAAGAAGACGCCATCCACCCACTTCCATACTCTAGAGCATGGAAGTGCCGGATAAAAAAGAAAACTCCAGAGAAGCGTTGCGCTTTCTGGAGTTTGGGATCTCGTATCAGTCTTTTTCCTTCAAGGCATCGGCGCGCGGCAGACCGCAATTGGTACAGAATTTGTGATGGGGCATGACATTTTCATCGCACCTGGAGCACTTGGGTGGTTCGAATGGTTCGAGTTGAATACCACATTCATAGCAGAACTTAAAGATGGGATACACCTTTTTGCACTTCAGACACTGTTTCATTGCCACGCCTCCTTTGTTTGTGAACTGTTAAGGTTCTGATGCGAGATTAACACGGAACGGCTTAAAATGTCAATACTTATCCCAGTCGCAAGTTCGTTATTGTTTAAATAACAGAACAGGTTTGTGCGCGAAACGCCTAGCGCCTGCCTGCCGGTAGGCAGGGCAGGCAGGGCTTTCTCAAGTTAATCAAGATTGCTCATCTGAAAACTTGCGACGGGATTGTTACTGCCAACCAAAATTTCTGCTCCCTTTAGGGCTTGAAATTTTGGGGCCAGTAACAAAAAAGCGCGGGAGGTTTGTCCCGCGCTTGTAATGGCAATTACTTGCCTGTTACTTTTCTCACGAAGTCTCTTTCCCGTTGTTCCTCTGTCATTTTTTCACGGGCAAAATTAAAGCCCCACGCTCTCATGATGGATAATGTCTCGCGCGGACACTGGTCATACCCTCGATTGACTTCCTGGGAGTGGAGATCAAGACGGACAAGAACCAAGCCCTTATCTACGCTGATAACCGTATAACGATCCTCTTTTTCTGCGCGGCAGACGTCGCCGTACTTAAATTCTCTGGAAAAAACGTTCTTAATTGGCTCCGGATTATAAACCCTAACCAACACAAAATCGACAAAAATGGAATCGCCGACCTTGATTGACTGATCTTGCAGATTTGTTGCCTGACTTGTTGTCTGATCTGTTGCGTCGTTCGTGGCGTTGTTCATGCATCCCAAAGAAAAAACCAAAACCGCGAAAATCATGAACCCAAGAAACTTCTTCATTGCCGTGCCTCCTCTTTTTAGTTGTTGAAAGACCGTTATTGACACACTAACACCCCCCCAAGAAAAGTCAAGGGGCGAGGCTTTTACCTGTATTCTTACCCAATTTTTCAAGTCAATTTACAACTTTTGGCATTGCCTCAAATTAAGCGATCGCTTAATTTGAGGCAATGGAGATTTTTGAAATGCGCCGGAATAAACTAAAATCTATTCTCATATTCTTGAGAACATTGGAATAGATTTTTGAGTCAATAACAAAAAAGCCCTCGACGTGATGCCGAGGGTGTTGGGGGTTGAGACTAGGTTTTGTTGATGTTCTTTTCGCGCTCTTCGTTGCCGGCGCCGATGCGAGCAAAGATGAAGTAGGCGGTTACTGCCGCCACGCCGCCTTCGCTCACGAAACCGACGAGACAGGCCACGACGACGAAACTCACCGTCGGTGTGCCATCCAGCCAACCGGCGAGGCTGAAAATTCCCGCGCCAATGAAACCGGCCATCACCCCAACCAGCACCGCCGCCAGCTTGGGGTTCGCGTACGCTTTGGAAAACATGGTTCCTCCTTTTTTAGTAGATTCTGCGGGAAAGTATTTTCCATCTTTCATTCATCCGCTTTTCTTCAACCAAACCAAGAGTTGTTGTGATGGCCAAAGTCAAACCGACTGCTATTAAACAAATCAGGGAGACAGCAACTGTCACCATCGTGTTAAAATCCACCCCATCCAAATGCCACAGTGATGGACACCACAGAACTGTCACTAGACAAACAATCTGAAACACTACCAGGCCCCAAACAATCGCCAGAGTTTTCTTCATACCGCCTCCTTTTTGTGTTTTAAAGACCTAATTTTAGTTGACAAATCAGTATAGCACACTTATCCACAGTTGTCAAGGCCTCATCATAAATTTTGACCTTATAAAGAGTTGTTTTTGGCTAAAATAGGCCAAAATAACCCCGCCCTTGACAAATCCGGCTGGAAACACTTGACAGGGACTTCTTATTTATGTATAATAATACTACTTTCAATGGCCCCTAATATAATATAGAGGACTGTTGGCAAGGACAACTACATGCTAAACCTTGCAATTTTCTCAAAAA